>JAJYPJ010000043.1 GCA_021795435.1 Pseudomonadota bacterium | reverse complement strand
GCGGCCGTCGGCGCTGCGGCGGCGGGCGCGGCGGCGGTGGCCGGGACCGCGGCGCCTTCCTCGAGCACCGCGATGACCTCCTGGCTGGTCACCGTGCTGCCGCTGTCCCGGACAATCTGCTTGAGCACCCCGTCAACCGGGGACGGCACCTCCAGCACGACCTTGTCGGTCTCGAGGTCGACCAGATTCTCGTCCCGCCGGACGGCATCGCCCGGCTTTTTGTGCCAGCTGGCGATCGTGGCGTCGGAGACCGACTCGGGCAGGACGGGGACTTTGACTTCAATGGCCATGGCGCGGAAATCCTTCGGGATGGCTTGCGGAATAGGGAGGTCAGTCAGCGGCTTCGGTACCCAGCGGCCCGCTGAGCGCCTGGTCCACCAGGTTTTTCTGTTCGGCCACATGGGTGTTGAAGTGGCCGCAGGCGGGCGCCGGCGAGCGGGCGCGGCCGGCGTAACCAAGCGCGCGATCGCCACAGACCGCCTGCAGGTGATGGCGGATCTGGAACCAGGCCCCTTGGTTCATGGGCTCTTCCTGGCACCAGACCACTTCGCGCGTGGCCGGGAAGCGCTCGAGTTCGCGAACGACCGCCTCGCGCGGGAACGGATACAGCTGTTCGACCCGGACCAGCGCGACGTCATGGATGCCGGCCGCCTCGGCGCGCTCGAGAAGGTCGTAGTAGACCTTGCCCGAACAGAGCACGACGCGGCGTACCTTCTGGCCGGCCTTGGCCGTCGTATCGGCCAGCACCGTCTGGAACGTGCCGCGGGCCAGGTCGTCGATGGTGGAGACCGCCAGCTTGTGGCGCAGCAGCGACTTGGGCGTCATCACCACCAGCGGCTTGCGCACGTTGCCCACGATCTGGCGCCGGATCATGTGGAAGACCTGCGCCGGCGTGGTCGGCACGCACACCTGCATGTTGTGCAGGGCGCACAACTGCAGGTAACGCTCGAGGCGCGCGGACGAATGCTCGGGCCCCTGGCCCTCGTAGCCATGGGGGAGGAAGAGGGTAAGGCCCGACAGGCGGCCCCACTTGGCCTCGCCGGAGCTGATGAACTGGTCGATGACGACCTGCGCGCCGTTCGCGAAGTCGCCGAACTGGCCTTCCCAGATCGTCAGCGTGCGGGGCTCGGCACTCGCGAAGCCGTATTCGTAGGCCATCACCGCCTCTTCGGAGAGCGCCGAGTCGATCACCTCGACATGGGCTTCCTCGCGGACGCGCCGCAACGGCAGCGTGGTTCCACCGCTCTCCTGGTCGTGGAGGACGGCGTGGCGATGGAAGAACGTGCCGCGCTGGCTATCCTGACCCACCAGCCGCAGGCCGAAGCCTTCGTCGAGGATGGTGGCGTACGCCAGGTTCTCGGCATAGCCCCAATCCAGCGGCAACTGACCTGCCGCCATCTTCCGGCGATCCTCGTAGATCTTGGCGACGCGCGGGTGCAGCTTGACCTGCGCCGTGTCGGTAATCGTCGCCTCGAGGCGCGCGAGCCGATCGCGCGCAACGCCGGTTGCGACGTCTCCGCCCAGCTGGCCGTCGACATAGGGGGTCCAATCCACGCGGAACGCATCGGCATGCGCTTCCGCCAATTCGGTGACCGGCTGCCCCGCTTCGAGCCGCGCCCGATAGTCGGCCACGCGCGCGTCGGCGTCGCCGGCCGTCAGGACCCCGGCTCCGGCGAGGCGCTTGGCATACTGCTCGCGGGTGGTGGGAAGCGCGCGGATGACCTGGTACATCCGCGGTTGCGTCGCCGCCGGTTCATCGGCCTCGTTGTGGCCGTGGCGCCGGTAGCACACGAGGTCGATCATGATGTCGCGCTGGAACGTGCGGCGGTAATCGAAGGCCAGGGCCGCGCAGAATGCCACGGCCTCGGGATCGTCACCGTTCACGTGCAGGACGGGTGCGTTGATCATCTTGACGACATCGGTGCAGTAGTGCGTCGAGCGCGCGTCATCCTGGCGCGAGATCGTGAATCCGATCTGGTTGTTGATCACCACGTGCACGCTGCCGCCCACGGTGAAGCCGCGCGTCTGCGAGAGATTGAGCAGCTCGGCATTGACGCCCTGGCCCGCCAGGGCCGCGTCGCCGTGGATGAGCACCGGCAACACTTCGCGCCGGGCGCTGTCCCCGCGCCGCGTCTGCCGCGCGCGGACCGATCCCAGCACCATTGGATTGACGATCTCCAGGTGCGACGGGTTGAAGGCCAGGGCCACGTGCAGGGGATTGCCGGCCGCGGCGACGTCCGCACTGAAACCCATGTGGTACTTGACGTCTCCGGAATGCGCCGGATCGTCCGCATGCTCGAACTTGCCCTCGAACTCGTCGAACAGCAGCCGCGGCGGTTTGCCCATGGTGTTGATCAGGACGTTCAGGCGGCCGCGATGGGCCATGCCGATGACCAGTTCGCGCACGCCGTTGCGGCCACTGGCGTCGATCAGCGTGTCAAGCAGCGGAATCAGGCTTTCGCCCCCTTCCAGCGAGAACCGCTTCTGGCCCACGTAGCGCGTATGCAGGAAACGCTCGAGGCCCTCGGCCGCGGTCAGGCGGTCGAGGATGCGTAGGCGCTGCGCGTCGCTGGTCACGAAACGACCGGCCGCCTGTTCCAACCGGACCTGCAGCCACCGCCGCTGATCATGGTCGGCGATGTGCATGAATTCGGCGCCGATGGTGCTGCAATAGGTCGTCCGCAATCGCTCGATGAACTGGCGCAGCGGCATCGCCGATTCGCCGCCGGCATAGCTTCCCGTGTCGAACACCGCGTCCATGTCGCTGGCATCGAGGCCGTGGTAGGCGGGATCGAGGTCCGGCGCCGGCGGGCGGGGTGCGCGATCCAGCGGATCCAGGTCGGCGGCGAGATGGCCCCGCGAGCGGAATGCCGTGAGCAGGCGCAGCGCGGCGGCCTGCTTGCGGCCATGCGCATCGTCGGAGGTCGAACCACCGGCACGGGCATGGCGGTCGCGCTGGGCCTGCGCAATGCGCTCGATCACGGCGCTGTGCGCCACGTCGCCGGCCTCCCGGCCGCGCAAGCTGCGGAAGTAGTCGTTCCAGTCCCGCCCGACCGAATCCGGATCGTCCAGCCACTGCTCGTACAGTGCCTCGACATAGGGGGCATTGCCGCCGGCGATGGGCGAAGAGAGGAAGAACTCGCGGATGGGATTGGCGCTCACTGGGACACCGATGCGGGAATTGGGGCGCGCCGCGCGATGGCCAGGCGGCACTGAAGCCGGTCAATTATAAGGTGCATCATGTGGCGCTGCGACATGCGCAGCAACAGGCATCGCCGCCCGTGGGACTCAAATCTGCAGGGGATGCAGGCCTTGCACGGGTTGTGCACGGTTCCAGACCTGCTCGAAGTAGCCCGCCAGTTGCGCGCATGGGCCCGGCGCATGCGTGCTGCCATGGGCCTGCGGGCGGGAGGCCACGGTGCGTTGCAGGTAACCGCCGCGGTCGTTGATGAGGAACGCGCCGGCATATTGGCGGTCCGCTTCCTCCACCGGTTGGCGGACCAGCAGGATGCTGGGCAACCGCTGGATCAGCGCCAGCAGCCGATGCCCATTGCGCAGGGCCGGCTCTGGATCCTGCACCAGGATCCGGACCTGCGTCCCGCGCCCGCGCACGGCCAGACGCCGGATCGCCTCCAGCAGCGCCGGCTGCTCGAACAGGTCGGGTTCAAGATCGGGCGTGTGCAACGCGAAGCCATGCCGTGCGTCGGTGATGATGCGCAGCGCAGCCGCAGCCAGGGTGGCTGCATCGGTCGCCCGCAGGGCTTCGGCATCCGGGTCGTCCGCGGGCCGCAGCAACGGTGCGTCTGGTGGCAGCACCAGCGCCATGCGCATCATCCGGTGCGGGATGCCGGCGTCGAGGTAGCGTTCGCCGTAGGCCGCGAATCCAGCGCGCTCATAGAATCCGATGGCATATTCCTGCGCGCTGAGTTCAACCTCACGCCAACCGAGGGCGCGGGCCTCGGCGATGGCTTGCTGCAGCAGGGCCATGCCCACTCCCTTGCCGCGCCATGCCTTCAGGACAGCCATGCGCCCGATGCGCCGTTCCGGCGTGAGGCGGGCACAGCCGATGGGACAGCCGTTCCGGTCCAGCGCCAGCAGGTGGTGGGAGGGCGGATCCAGCGCATCCCATTCCTCCTCCGGGGGAATTTGCTGCTCCTCGATGAAGACCGTCTCGCGCACGCTGCGCAAGGCCAGCGCGTCCCGAGGCCACGACGCCGGGATCACGCTGAATTCGGGGGCCGTCATGTCCGTTTGCGGGGCGCGCGTGCAAACTGGACGCAACCGACGGCCAGCAGCTCGCGCAGGGCGGCCAGCGAGGCGCTGTCCTGCAGCAGCGGATCATCCGCTTCGAGCCGCGCGCGGGCACACAATGCCTCGGCCAGCGCCCGCGGGCAATGGACCATGTGGCCTGCGGCGAACAGCGCCGCGCCGTCGCCCCCATGCTCGACCCAGGCAAAGCGCGCGAAGGGGTGGCGAAGGATGGCGCGGCCGCTGGCCAGCGTGTCGCGGATTTGCCCCAGCTCCGGCGTCTGGCCGCTACCCGAGATCGGCGCCGCGCTGCGGTAGCGCGTGATCATCCGCCCGAACCAGTGGGCGAGGTCGACATTGCGGAGCCGCCGCGCCAGCGGCCCCAGCACCGTGCGTACCCGTTCGAGGGCCGCCGCATCGATCAACCCGGTCGCGCGCGCCGGGCGCAAGTCCGGATCGGCATAGCGACGGGTCTCGGGCAGTTGCTCCGCCAGGAACTCGGCGAAGTCCAGCAGCAGCTCGGATTCAGCCGGCGCGCGCATGCCGATGGAAAAGGTCATGCTTTCGCCGATCGCGACGCCGTCATGCGGCACGTTGGGCGGAAGGTAGAGCACGTCGCCGGGGTCCAGCGTGAACCGGTGCGTCGGATGGAACTCGGCCAGCAGGCGCAGGTCGGTGCCGACGCGAAGTCCCTGCGGCGCATTGCGGTCCGTGCTGATGGCCCACTCGCGTTGGCCCCGCCCCTGGACGAGGAACACGTCGTATTGGTCGATGTGCGGCCCGACGCCGCCCCCGTCGGTCGCGTAGCTGACCATGACATCATCGATCCGCCAGGTCGGCAGGAAGCGGACGAAATCCAGGAGGCCGGCGACATCGGCGTCCCACTTGTCGACGTCCTGGACCAGCAACGTCCAGTCGTGCGAGGGCAGCGCCGCGAACGTCGACTCGTCGTACGGGCCGCGCTGCAGCGTCCACTGCGAACGCTTGCGATCGCGGCGGACAATGCGCGCCAGCGCGGTGTCCTCGCACGCCAGGCCCGCCAGGTCATCCGGGTCGATGGGCGGGTCCCAGCCCGCCAGGGCGCCGCGCACGACCAGGGGTTGCTTCTGCCAGTACTGGGTCAGGAACCGCGATGGCGGCATGCCCAGGGGCATGTCGCGGCTGGCGTGGACCTCGATGGGCGGCGCGGCGGCGCGCTTGCGCGTGGACGGCGCTTCCGGGGCCGAAGCAGGGGCGTGCCGCTTCACAGGACGGGGCATCGTGGACCTCAGATGTTCCGGGCCAGTTGACTGGCAAGGCCGCTGTAGGCGGCGGGGGTCAGCGCCAGCAGGCGCGCCTTGGCGGCCTCGGGCAAGGCCAGCGATTCGATGAAGCCGGCCAGCGCGGTCTGGCTGATGGCGCGACCGCGGGTCAGCGCCTTCAGCTGCTCGTAGGGCTCGGGAAGCCCGTAGCGGCGCATCACCGTCTGCACGGCTTCGGCAAGCACTTCCCAGGCGCCCTCGAGGTCGGCTGCGATGCGGGCGGGGTCGGCGGCCAGCTTGTCCAGGCCGCGGGCCAGGGCCTGCAGCGCAACCAGTGCATGCCCGAAGCCCGTGCCCAGTGCCCGCAGGACGGTGGAGTCGGTGAGATCGCGCTGGAAGCGGCTGATCGGCAGTTTCACGCTGAAGTGCTCCAGCAGCGCATTGGCCAGGCCGAGGTTGCCCTCCGCATTCTCGAAGTCGATCGGATTGACCTTGTGGGGCATCGTCGAGGAACCGACCTCGCCCGAGCGCAGGGCCAGCTTGAAATAGCCCAGGCTGATGTAGCCCCACAGGTCGCGGGCAAGGTCGATCAGGATGACGTTGATGCGGCGCATCGCATCGGCCAGCTCGGCGATGCCATCGTGGGGTTCGATCTGGGTCGTGTAGGCGTTGGCGCCCAGGCCCAGCCCTTCGATGAATCCGCGGGCCAGTTCCGGCCAATCGATCTCCGGATAGGCCACGACATGGGCGTTGTAGTTGCCGACGGCGCCGTTGATCTTGCCCAGGATCTCGATGGCGGCGAACTGCGCCTGCTGGCGCTGCAGGCGCGCCACCGTATTGGCCAGCTCCTTGCCCAGCGTGGTGGGGGAAGCCGGTTGGCCATGGGTGCGCGCCAGCATGGCGAGGTCCGCGTGCGCATGCGCCATGGCGCGCAGGCGCTCGACGAGGCCATCGATGGCGGGCAGCAGCACCTGCGCGCGCGCATCCTTCAGCATCAGGGCGTAGGCGAGGTTGTTGATGTCTTCGCTCGTGCATGCGAAGTGGACGAATTCGGTGGCCGCCCGTGCGCCGGGGATCGCCTCGATCTTCTGCTTGATGAAGTACTCGATCGCCTTGACGTCGTGGTTCGTGGTCCGCTCGATGCGCTTGACCTCCGCGGCGTCCTCGAGGCTGAAATCCTGCTCGATGGCGACCAGTGCGGCCCGGGTCGCGCGGTCGAACGCCGGCAATTCCGGAATCCCGGGATGTTCGGCGAGCGCCAGCAACCAGGCGATCTCGACGCGCACGCGCCGCCGCATCAAGCCGGATTCGCTGAAGATCGCGTGCAGCGGCGCGCACTGCGCGGCATAGCGACCATCCAGGGGGGAGAGTGCGACGAGCGCGGGGTGATCCATGCTTGCGGGAACGATGGCGAGGGTCGTGAGTCTACATCCCGCAGCTATACTGCCGTGCTGGTTCGAGCCATTTCCGAGGAACCCCGATGAGCCGGCAGTACCGTATCGAACACGACAGCATGGGCGAGCTGAAAGTTCCGACCGACGCCCTCTATGGCGCGCAGACGCAACGCGCCGTGCAGAACTTTCCGATCTCGGGCTTGCGCATGCCGCGCGCGTTCATTCGCGCCCTGGGACTGATCAAATCCGCCGCCGCCGGCGCCAATGCCGGGCTGGGCCACCTGCCCAAGGCGACGGCAAAGGCCATCCAGGCGGCCGCCGAACGCGTGGCCGGCGGCGAATTCGATGCCCAGTTCCCGATCGATGTCTTCCAGACCGGCTCGGGAACGAGCAGCAACATGAACGCCAACGAGGTCATCGCGCACCTCGCCGCGACCGGCCGCCTGAAGGTGCACCCGAACGACCACGTCAACATGGGGCAGAGCTCCAACGACGTGATCCCCACGGCGATCCACGTCAGCGCCGTGCTCGAGTCGCGCGAGCAGTTGCTGCCGGCGCTGGCGCACCTGCGCAAGACGATCGACCGGCGCGCACGCGAACTGGCCCGCGTGGTCAAGACCGGCCGGACCCACCTGATGGACGCCATGCCTGTCACGTTTGGACAGGAGCTCTCGGGCTGGTCCGCGCAGCTGGCGAGCTGCCAGGCCCGCATCGAAGATGCGCTCACGCGCATGCGTCGCCTGCCCCTGGGCGGCAGCGCGGTGGGTACGGGCATCAACGCCGACCCGCGGTTCGGACCTCGCGTCGCCACGGAGCTGACGCGGATGACGCGCGTGCGCTTCTCCTCCATGGACAACTACTTCGAAGGCATCGCCGCGCAGGATGACGCGGTCGAGCTCTCCGGCCAGTTGAAGGTGCTCGCCTGCGCGCTCATGAAGATCAGCAACGACCTGCGCTGGATGAATTCCGGTCCGCTGGCCGGACTGGCCGAGATCGAGCTCCCCGCCCTGCAACCCGGGTCCTCGATCATGCCGGGCAAGGTCAACCCCGTGGCGGCCGAAGCGATGACCATGGTGTGTGCGCAGGTCATCGGCAATGACGCCGCGATCACGGTCGGCGGGCAAGCCGGCAACTTCCAGCTCAACGTCATGCTGCCGATGATCGCGCACAACCTGCTGCAGTCCATCGCGATCCTCGCCAGCGCCATGCGCGTGCTCGCCGACGATGCCATCGCCGGTTTCAAGGTCAACCGCGAGCACATCCGGCAGGCGCTCAACCAGAATCCCATCCTGGTCACCGCGCTGAATCCGGTCATCGGCTATGAAAAGGGCGCGGCCACCGCCAAGCTGGCCTACAAGCAGAAGCGTCCCATCCTCGACGTGGCGGTCGAGACGACGGGCCTGCCGAAGGCACAACTGGCCAAGCTGCTCGATCCGATGGCGTTGACCCGTGGCGGCATCCACGGCAAGCCGGGCGGTGGTGGCGGCTAACGCCGCCGGGTCAGGTCGGCTGGGGATCATCCTGCGGCTGCTGGGACCAGGCCAGCAGCCAGCCCAGCAGCGGCGGGGTCAGGATCGAGGTCAACAGGGACATCGCCACGATCACTGCGTAGACCTTGGCATTGAACACGCCCGCGGCCAAGCCCAGGCTGGCGACGACCACGCCCACCTCGCCGCGCGGCACCATGCCCATGCCGACCGCCAGCGCGCTGCGCTGGCCCAGCTTCAGCGCTCCCAGGTAGGCGCCCAGCAACTTGGTGAGCACGGCCAGCACCGTGGCCACGACGAGCATCAGCAGCGCGTCGGGCTGCGCGAACACGCCGACGTCGAGCTTGACCCCGGTCATCACGAAGAAGAAGGGCGTCAGCAATGTCAGCAGGGGCTTCATGTGGTGCTCGAGCTGCTGGCGCTGCTCGGTCTCCGAGGCAATCAGTCCCGCGAGGAAGGCGCCGATGATCGCAGCCAGCCCGAAACGGGTGGACAGCCAGGCTAGGCCCAGGCATAGCGCCAGCACGATGCTCAGCGCCGACATGCTCATCCGCGGCCGCTCCAGCCAATTGGAGCGTCGGCGCGCCACGCGCGTCCCGACCCAGCCGACGATCAGCACGAACCCGACCGCTTCGGCGATCACTGCCAGCAGGTGGGCGGCGTTGGTGGTGCCATCCTGCTGGACCGAGACGACGACGCCCAGCAGCAGCATCGCAAGGATGTCGTCGATGACCGCCGCGCCCAGGATCACGTGGGCCTCGCGACGCTGCAGGGCCCGCATGTCCTGCAGCACGCGTGCCGTGATGCCTGCCGAAGTGGCCACGAACGCAGCGGCGATGAACATCGACTTGCTCCAGACGAACCCTTCGACGTGGGCCCAGACGGTGGCGCCGCCGAACGGCACGATCACGCCCAGCGTGCCGACCAGGAAGGCGATGACGCCGACACGCTTGAGGTCGTCCAGGCGCGTCTCCAGGCCGACTGCGAATAGCAGGAACACGACGCCGATCTCGGCCAGTGCGTTGAGCACCTGGTCGGGACTTACCCAGTTGAGCAGGGATGGACCGAGCACGGCACCGGCGAGGATCTCGCCAACCACCCCGGGCATGCGCATGCGCTGCGCGAGTTCCTCGCCAACGCGCGCACCAACGAAGACCACGAGGAGGGACAGCAGAATGCCGGCTGCATCGTGCATGGTCCGCGCTTCCCGTTTGGATTCCGGGCCGATGGTAACCCGGCTGCGGACCTAGATGGCTGCCTCCGGCTCGTCGACACGGGTGCGCAGCGGACGATCGCGGCGCAGGCGCATGAACACGGCGGCGCCAACCATGCAGGACGCTGCGAGCGCGAAAACCGTTGCATGGAAGGCGTGGAGGTAAGCGCTGGCCGACGGCGCATGCGGCAGCAGCGCACCCATCAGCAGCGTGGCCAGGGCGATTCCAAAGCTCATCGAGAGGTATTGCGCCGTCGAGGTCATCGACGAGGCATGGCCAGCCTGTTCGGGCGCGAGGTCGACGAAGGCCAGGGTGTTCATGGCCGTGTACTGCAGGGACATGACCAGCCCCAGGACGAACATCAGGGCGACCACGCCGGGCCAGTCCGAGGGCGCCAGCGGCAGGGCGAAGGCCGCCAGCGAGAGCGCCGCCAGGACGGTATTGACGTAGAGCGTCCGCCGGTAGCCGAAGCGTCGCAGGATCGGGTCGATCAGGGGCTTCATGGCCATCATGGCCAGTGCCTGCGAGGCCATCATCAATCCCGCCTGCAACGGCGAATAGCCGCAACCCATCTGCAGGTACAGCGCCAGCAGGAAGGGCAGTCCCGAGATCCCGAGTCGCGTGAAGAGGCTGCCGAGCAGGGCGATCCAGAAGCTGCGCACACGGAAGAGCGCAAGGTCGCTGACGGGATGGGGGCAGCGCCGCGCGTGCAGCACGAAGCCCGTGCCCAGGACCAGCCCCGCACCCGCGCATGCCGCGGCGGCGGCGAGCCGCGCGTCCGCCGCATATTCGGACGCCGTCATCAGCAATCCCGACGCCGCAGCGAAGAGCGCAAAGCCGAACGCATCGAACGGGCGGCGTGTGCCAACCAGGTCTGGCATCGTGCGCGCGTTGAGCCACAATCCCACCAGTCCGACCGGCACGTTGATCAGGAAGATCAGCCGCCAGCTGGCGTATTCGCTCAGCCAGCCGCCCAGGACGGGCCCCAGCATCGGCCCGAGCAGGCCGGGGATGGACACGAGGCTCATGGCAGCGACGAAATCTCGCTGGCCGAACAGGCGGATGAGGACATAGCGACCGATGGGCATCAGCAGCGCGCCGCCGATGCCTTGCAGGACGCGCGCGGCGATGAGCTCGGGCAGCGTCTGCGCCATCCCGCAAGCCGCCGACCCGAGCGTGAACAGCAGGACGGAAGCCGCATAGATGCGGCGCGTGCCGAAGCGATCGGTCAGCCATGCGCTCGCGGGAATGCAGACGGCCAGGGTCAGGACATAGCTGGTCAGTGCCGTGCGCATGCCGAGCGGCGTCGCACCGAGCGCCTCGGCGATGCGGGGCGCCGCCGTATTGACGATCGTCGAATCCAGCGTCTGCATGAAGAAGCCGGCTGCGATCAGCCAGAGCAGTGGCTTGCTCTGCGCGAAGCGAGCGTGGGCTTGCGGATCGGGTCGGGACGATGCGGGATTCATGCATGCTGCCGGTTGCGGCGCAGGCGAAAACGCGAGCATAGAGGCCTTGCCCGCGCGACGCCGCATCGATACCATGCAGCGCCTCCCGTGCCGCCGGTGCGCGCCGGTGGATGTTCGTTGACGGCATCCGCACTGGCCGCGTACCATTCCGTGGCTCTGGGAGTGCTTGTTGCAAGCGCTGCCGGCGGCGGGGTATAGCTCAGCCTGGTAGAGCGCCAGCTTTGGGAGCTGGACGTCGGGGGTTCGAATCCCTCTACCCCGACCAAAGCGCGCTCGACTGGGTGATGCGCCCGTAGCTCAACCGGATAGAGCATCGGCCTTCTAAGCCGGCGGTTGCAGGTTCGAGTCCTGTCGGGCGCGCCAGTGTGTTGTTGTTGTGGTGGGCGTAGCTCAGCTGGTTAGAGTACCGGATTGTGATTCCGGTTGTCGTGGGTTCGAATCCCATCGTCCACCCCATCTTCGTGTGGGCCGTTAGCTCAATTGGTAGAGCAGCGGACTCTTAATCCGTAGGTTGAAGGTTCAAGTCCTTCACGGCCCACCACCTAACCAAGTCCTTGCCCGGTCCGGTCGCGCTCGAGGCGAGCGGGGTGCGCCGCTGCTTGGCCAGCCGCGCTGCCCAACCGCACTTGCCTGTCGCGATTCATCCCACGCCGTCTCAGCGCTCGGGCAGGACGGCCGGCGCGACCCGATGGGATGCACGGCGGATGTTCGCCTGGATCTCTTCCAGCGACAGGCCGCGCGTTTCCACGCCGTGGCGCAGCAGCGTTACACCGGCCATGAGCATCGCCAGCGCGATCAATCCGGCGGCGAGGGCAAGATGCTCGAACAGCCCGAGCACGCCCAGGAGGGCGCCGAGGATACCGCCGAACTTGGAGCTAGCCGCCACCACGCCAGAGCCGGTGCCGCGCAATTGCACCGGATAGATCTCCGCAGCGTAGGGGATTAGCATCGCGATGACGCCGCTCACGCTGACCAGCAAGCCGGCGGTAGCCAGCGTGACCAGCATGCCCTGGCGCACCGCGAGCAAATCCAACGCGGCGAATGCGATCAGCGCCACAGTGGTCAGCCCGATGAACAGCACCAGCGAGCGCACGGTGCTCCAGCGATGATATAGCCATACCACCAGGCCGATGCCAGGCAGGGCGATTACCGCCGAATCGGCGAGCAGTCGGTTCGCGCCCGATGGATTCACGCCCAGCTTCACCAGGTTCACCGGCAGCCAGAGCAGGAAGCCGAAGTTGGCTAGTCCCCAGGCCACGCCGCAAATCAGCAGACCGCAGGTCAGCGCGGAATTTGAGCCCCGTAGAAGATCCTTCAGGCCGGTCACCAAGTGCGGATCGTCCAACACCGGCGCCCCGGGATGGTCGGGACTATCCTCCTCCACTCGCGCCTTTCCGGTGCCCGCGAAGCGGGCAAGCGCGGCGCGCGCCTCGACCCAGCGTCCCTGACTGGCGAGAAAGCGCGAGGATTCCGGGATCCAGTGATTGAGCACGATGATCACCGCGCCGGTGGGCAGGCCCAGTAGCCACAGTGCTCGCCAACTGTACCTGGGCTCCAGCCACGCTGCGGCGCCGGCCGCCAGAAAGTAGCCTGCCGAAGTACCGATGCTGCCCAGCGCCACCAGCAGCCAGCCGCGGTGAGCGGCGGGAATTGCTTCGGCCATCAGGGTGAAGGTAATCGGCAGCAGACCGCCGGCCGAGGCGCCCATCAGGAAGCACATCCCCAGATTCCAGCCGAAAGAGGGCATCGCGCCGCAGATCGACGTGCCCATGAACATCAGCGCCGACAGCAGCACCGCCGCGCGGCGTCCGAAGCGGTCACCGAGCCAGCCCCAGGCAATTGAGCCCAGCGTGGTGCCGGTTAACGCGACAAGGATCAGATAGGCGCCAGTTTCCTTGCTGATCCGGTATTCGTGGGTCAGGCCCGGCATCACGAACCCCAGGGTCGCCGGCTTCATCACGTCGACTGCCAGCGCCACAACCAGTACGGCCACCAGGGTCAGGTGGGCACGATTGAGGGGTGCGCCATCGGCAACATGGAGGTAGTGGAGGTGATCCTGGATGCCGGCGGAGGCCGTTCCCGACGAAAGTTGCTGTGGAGCTAACCCGAAGGTGGCCAAAATCAGTCCCAGCGGGATCAGCACCATCCCGAACAGCATCCCGGTGGTCATCGGCATGCCCACGAGTCGGTAGTGCATGGGCGCAGCCATCAAGTACATCGGAAGGTGCAAGAGCACCCCCGCCACGAGCATCGCGCCGCCGATCCAGAAGGCGACGGGGCGATGGAATCCAATAGTGCCAGTCCGCATAGGGTGATTCTTGGCTGGAAAGTCCTTGGGAGAGCGGCACCAGGTACGGCTGCAACGACCGTCAGGATGCCATGGAATTCCGCATCAGGGGTCCGTCTTGTGCGACAGAGCCATGGCTCTGTTCACCCGAAGGCCTGTGGATGGTTCTGAGTCTCACGCCCCGCCCTCGCCGCGCGTTCCAGACGCGCGTTTCGAGCGGTTCGGCGCACAGCGCCTGGCGATGGGTTCGCGGTTCCGCGACCGGCGGTGCTGCGGCAGCGCGATGACCTGCGCTGTCGCCACCGCGCCGAGGTCTCCCCGCGCGTCAGTTCCCCCACTCATTGGGGTACGCCCCTCCGGGCCGGTTTCAGCAAGAAGGCGCAGGCCTTCGCGCTCGAGGTTGACCGCGGCGTTGAGGTCGCGGTCGTGTTCCACGCCACAGGTTGGACAGGTCCAGCTGCGCTCGCGGAGCTGCAGCGCCTTGTGGACCGCGCCACAGGCCGAGCAGGTCTTGCTCGATGGATACCAGCGATCGACGATGCTCAGCGTGCGGCCGGACCACTGGGCCTTGTAGGCGATCTGGCGGCGCAGTTCGCCCGGCGCGGCGTTGGCCACCGAGCGTCGGAAGCCCTTGCGGCCCATGCCGCGGGCCATGGCCTTCAC
>JAJYPJ010000042.1 GCA_021795435.1 Pseudomonadota bacterium | reverse complement strand
GTACCGCATGCGCGTCTACCCGAGCCGTGCACAGCGGCGCCAGCTCGGGCAGCTCATGGGCGCGACGCGGTTCGTGTGGAACTGGGCGCTGGGCCGGCGCGGCACCGCGTATCGTACCGCTGCTATTCGAGAAGTTCAGACGTAGTCCCGGGCCGATGCGGATGCGGCGGCCAGAGCGAAGCCTCAACAGTCCTTTAAGATCCTCGCGGAACGCGGGTTCACCGTCGCGGGCAGGTCCCGTCAGGTTCTTCTAATGATCGTCCAGCGATCCGTGAGGTGCGAGGAGGCCCAGCGTCATCGCGTGTGCCCCAAGTGGTGGATTTGCTTCCACTTGGATGATGCACGATGGCGCAGGGCAGTGCCGTAGCGAGACCGTTGAAATGGCGGCCAAACGCCTCCGATCAGGGCGTTTTGTGCTCGTGCAGGCGCTGCACGATAGCCAGGGAACGCATCACGTGCTGGACCGGCGAGATGCCATCCTTTTCAGTGGACATCGATGCAACAATCTTTCCGTCGGGTGCAATCACGAACGTCGTGCGCGCGAAAAAGCCGTGCGAGATGGCTTGACCGTGGATGGTCTTGGCCCCTTTCTGCGGCGGATACAGCTTGACGCCATACATGACGCCGACGTTGCCGCTGGGATCGGAGGCAATCGGGAATTTGCCGGCGCAGAAATTCGGATCGACTTCGAACTTGTTGAGCATCGTGATCGAATTCTCTGATACGCCGATGATACTCGCGCCGGCCTTGACGAACTGGGCTGCGTGCGTAGAGAACGTGTGCGCTTCCAGGTCACAGCCGCTGGTATAGGCCGCCGGGAAGAAGTAGAGCACGACTGGTCCCTTCGTGAGTGCCTGCTTCAGCGCGAAGGCGTAATCATGTCCCGCAAGTGTGGCCGGCAGCGTGAAGCCAGGCGCCATGGCTCCAGGTTCCAGCATCGTCTTGGGCGCTGGGGCGGCCAGTGTGGGCACCGTAGCCCATGCGACCATCGAACCAGCCATCAATGTACCGATCCAACGCTTGTTCATGGCGATTTACTCCGAATGAGAGAGACCATGGGATTGCTTGATGACCCACCCAAGCCATCCAGTGTCAGCAGCCGGTGGGTCGGCGCCGGGGCGTGGTCGCCAGCATCATAGCAGTCGACCCGTTCCGGTCAGTCGCGGCGGTCCGCTTTCCAGGAAGCCGAAAAGCGCTCGACATGAGCGGCGGCTTGCAGGCGGGAAAGTCGGCTGTAAGACGTCAGATCCATGGGGAGTTAGTCCGCCGGTTCCTTGAGCGCACGATCTTTCCGGCAAGCACCGAGAGACCGCGCCTCGGCAGAAATGATGGTAACGATCTGACGCGTCTTCGCATTCACAACGACTTTGAAGCAGGCGCACCCATACCCATGTGATCCGTTGACCGGCACCCATTGGGAACTGTTGAACTGGGGCCAATCACCTTGGGCCTCGTAGCCCCCCTGAATAGCAATCGTCCACTCTCCATCCCGGTCATGAAGCCAAGCGTTGCCTGGAGTTGGGTTATCGAACCAGCCACACCTGGTTTGGGGCCTTCCGGCTTCAGCTGCACACCCGCTCGCTAGCATCCACAGGGCACAGCTTGTCAACAGGGCAGATCGATAGGATCGCATACATGGATGAGACGGGTGGGCGAGGCTAATGCTGACATTCTGGACTGCGCGACGGAGGTTTCCACCCCGGCGTGCAGGGCGGACGCACTTATCCCATCGCGGCTAGCAATTGCTGGCGCGCCACATGGCGTGTTCGGCAATCCGCCGTTCTGTTAGTTGGTTTAAACCGCCCCGCGCGAGCTGCACAGCGAATGTCCAATTCTGGCCGATTGTGTCACCCATGACTGTCTCAGTGGATGGCCGCAAATCTTGAAAGACGGTCACTGCCCGCACCGCTGCATCGGTGTCGCCAACGGGCACTCGTCATGGCGGGACGTTGAACTCAATTTTGCCTTCAGAACACCGAGTGCAGAATGCGTATGCCGGCGACATACTCGCCGATGAGCGCACCAAGGTTCACCAGAATAAAAAGCAGCAACGTGCGCGCCACCCGGTTGCGCCACCAGCCGCGCCAGTCGGTGAGGTCCGCCCGGAGCGCTTCGAAGTCAGCGACGCGGGGGCGGCGCAGCATCAGTTCCGTCATGGCGGCAAAGGCTCCGGGTGGCAAGATCCGGATGGGCTTGAATGGTGCGACGGCTGCGCCCACGAGGATGCTGAGCGGGTGGCCGCCTGCCACGATGCCGCCAGCCGCCGCGAGGCCCGCCGTCAGCAGCGCCCAATCCAGCAATGCCGTTCGTCCGAGCGCAGGATTCTTGAAGAAAGCATAGGCGATGACGCCGAACAGCGCCGTCACCATGCCGGCTGCAAGCCATTTCGGCCAGCGCGCAGCCGGCGGTATGCGGTCCAGCTCGCGCAGTTCATCAAGGCATTCCGTGGTTGCCGGCGCTGCGAGCTGCCGACCCAGCCCCGCCAGATGACCTGCGCCGATCACCACGAGTACCCGCCCGATTCCGGGGGAGTCCCCGGCATGCCGTTGGAGCTTGGCGGCCATGTAGCGGTCCCGCTCCTCGATGAGAGCGCGATAGAGCGTTGCGGAGTCGCGCGCAAACTCGCCAAACGCGTCCTCGAGCAGGTCGCCCTGCTTCAGCGATTCGATTTCCTGTTCACTGGTTTCGTCACCGACGAATACGCCTGCCGCCAACGTGCCGAGGATGCGCGTGCGCTCACGCACGGTCACGCCGCGCCACGCGCGACGGAGCGTGATGCCGACTTCGCGGTCGATCAGCCAGCAGGGCAGGCCGCGTTCATGCGCTCCGTCCATGGCGGCCATCATCTCGGCCCCCGGTTCGATGCCAAACCGTGCGGCAATGCGGCGCTGGAACGCACCAAGCGCCAGACTGGCGGCAACCATGCCGACCTTGCCTTCGCGAATCACCCGGAACAGGTCCATCTGCCGAAGTGATTCGGGATCGCGCAGCCCCGCTGCACGGCTCGGACAGAGTTCGACCGCGACGGCGTCGAAAGACTCTTCGGCCAGCATCGCGCGGACCGCCTCGACGCTTTGGCGCGACACATGCGCGGTCCCCAGCAGTACGAACTCGACCCCCGCACACGTGACGCGGAGGACCGGCTGCGTGGGCAGGGCGCCTTGGGAGGTTGTTGGCTCGGGTTGCTGCATCAGTCGCGGTAACGGCGCAGGAGGTCCCCGTATGCGTCGATGCGACGATCCCGGAGAAAAGGCCAGATGCGGCGCACCGCTTCGCTTCGCTCCAGGTCGAGCTTGACCAGCAGGCGTTCCGGATCATCGTGGCCCGCTTGGGCCAACATCTCGCCTTGCGGGCCGCAGGCGAAGCTGCCGCCCCAGAATCGAATGCCTCGTCCTTCATCAGGCGCTGGCTCGAAGCCAACCCGGTTGCAGGCCACCACGGGCAGGCCATTGGCGATGGCATGACCGCGTTGGACGGTGACCCAGGCTTCGAACTGACGAACCTTCTCGGCATCCGGATCGGCGGGATCCCAACCGATGGCGGTCGGATAGAGCAGCAGCTCGGCGCCGGCAAGCGCCATCAACCGCGCGGCTTCCGGATACCACTGGTCCCAGCACACCAGAACACCCAGCCGTCCCACCGAAGTATCGATCGGGGCAAAACCGAGGTCGCCGGGCGTGAAGTAGAACTTCTCGTAAAACGCCGGATCATCCGGAATGTGCATTTTCCGGTACTTGCCGACGATTCCTGCGTTCCGATCGAGGACAACGGCCGTGTTGTGGCAGAGGCCGGGTGCGCGTCGTTCAAACAGCGAGGCGACAATTACCAGGTCCAGTTCGGATGCCAGCGCCGCAAGTCGTTCCGTGGTCGGACCGGGAATGGGCTCGGCGCGGTCGAACTCGGCGACATCCTCGACCTGGCAGAAGTAAGGACCGTTGTGCAGTTCCTGCAGCATGACGAGCTGTGCTCCGCGGCTTGCCACGGCGCGCAGGTCGGCCGCGATGGCATCCAGGTTTTCGCTTGGAGAGCCGTGATTGCGCTGCTGCAGCAGCGCCAGGGTAAGCGGGGTAGGACGAGCCATGGCGACAAACGCGAGTCGAAAGAGGCAGTTTAGCCGGCGTGGGCGGCAAGCGTGCCGGCCGGCAATTGCATGGTGATGCAATGCAGGCTGCCGTTCTGCCAGATCAGGGGCCGGCAGGCGATCTGGATGACCTCGCGGCCTGCGTGCGCTCGGCCGATGACGCGCGCCGCCGCGGCGTCGGCCGGATCCTCATAGGCCGGTACGAGCACTGCGCCGTTGATCACCAGGTAATTGGCGTACGAGGCGGCGAGACGCCGACCGCGATCGAGGATCGGCCGCGGCCAGGGCAGGGCATGCAACGGGTAGGGACGCCCCTGCATGTCGCGCAATTGGGTCAATTCCGCATGCATGGCGGCCAGCGGGACATGATGCACGTCCGCGGTGTCCTCGCAGGCCTGATGAATGATGCCGCCGTCGGGGGAAAAGCGCGCGAGCGTATCGATGTGGGCGTCCGTATCGTCACCCAGCAGGTAGCCCTCCTCCAGCCAGAGCACCCGCTTGGCATGCAGCGTCCTGCGAAGGACTTCATCCAACTCCCCCCGTGTTGAATGGGGGTGGCGCTGGTGCAGGCATTGCCACGTGGTCATCACGGTTCCCGCCCCGTCGCTCTCGATGGCACCGCCTTCGAGTGCGAATTCATGACGCGCGTGGATGCCCGCGGCCAGGACCCGCGCGTTGACGAGCTGACCGACCAAGGCGTCGTCGGATGCGGCCGCGAACTTGCCTCCCCAGCCCGTGAAACGGAAGTCGGCATAGCTGTAGCCACCCGGCCCGGTGAGCACGATCGGACCCGAATCGCGCAACCAAGTGTCGTGGTAGGGCACCACGGCCCACCGGACCCGATCCAGCGCGATACCCACCTGGACCAACTGAGCCAAGACGTGGTGCTTCAGCTCCTCGCTGGCCACGCACACCAGGCAGGCCTCGAAACGGGTGATCGCCGCAACCAGTGCGACATAGGTTGCCTCGACCTCGTCCAGCCGAGGCGCCCAGTCGGTACCGGCATGGGGCCAGGCAATGACTACCCCGGCCTGCGCTTCCCACTCCGCAGGCCACCGCCAAGCATCAGCAAGGGCCATCAGCGCACCGGATGCTCACCCGACGGCGCATCAGCGACGCTGTGGATCACGATGGTTCGTTCGAAGTAGACGATGTAGCCCGGATACATCCAACGATGGATCGGTGGCTGCCAGCGGCTGCCGCCTCCGCGGACCGGGAGCTTGCGCTCCGGCTGACCAAAGCGCTTGAGGACCTGCGCCATGGTCATGCCGCGGGTGGGCATGGCCATGTGGACCTCGCGGCGCACCTGGACTTTCAGCGTATCCGCGTGGGCAACGCCCGCATGTGCCGAGACCAGTGTTCCGGCTGCAAGCATGGCAACGACTGCAATCGAGCGATTCATCACGAGCCTCCCCGTGGCGCGTCACGCGCGTCACCACCGCTTTTAGCAGATTGCGCAACGGGATGCAGCGTTATCGCCACGATCCGTGCGCATCGTCCGGAAACGGACGTATTAGCGCGCCGACATGGGTTCAGCGCCGACTGCTCAGCGTTGGCGAGCCTTGAAACGCGGGTTACTCTTGCAAATCACGAAGACCTTGCCGCGACGACGCACGATCTTGCAGTCGCGGTGCCGGGACTTGGCCGATTTCAACGACGAGAGGACTTTCATCACGCAGCTCCAGCCCACAGCGGGCAAGCCGGCAATTTTATTGACGAACCCGACGAATGACAAGCCTGCCGGACACTGGATGGGGCAGGGATGTTGTCCGCACGCGGCCGGGGATGATCCTGGCGTTCCTGGTGCAGCACTTGAATGTGGGAGCCGGTGGTGGTGTCATCGGGTCGGAGGCCTGCCATGACGCATTCTCCGCCCATGGATGGCTCCCAACCATTCGCCGACGCCGAACCGGCCCAGACGGCAGCCCGGCCGATGTTGCCGTTCGACGTCGATCCCTATGCGCTGCGGGCTCGGGAACTCCTGCGAGCGGGTCGCGCGTGCCTGCGGGATGCAGTGGGCGAGGCGGCGAGCGCCGTGCCGGGAATCCTGCGGGCTGATCCGCAAGCGAGCGAAGCCTTCGCATTGCTCGAGCACGAGGGCCTGCTTGATCCAGCGGTCTTCGCGCGTCGCTATCTCAATGCTTTGATTGCGCCATCGCTGACGCAGGAACGCCAGCAACGCCGCGCCGAGCAATTGGGAGCGTGGTTCGAACTCGTGGGATTGCCGCTGAGTGCGTCGGTCGAGCTGATGTGGCTGGCGCTGCGTTTGTTGCATCGTGCGGTGGCGCAACTGCCTTGGCCGCATGAGCGGCGCAGCGCGCTGGCGGCGATCCTGACGGCCCGAATGCGTCAGGAACTCAAGGTGCAAATGGAAGGCCAGTATCGGTTGTCGCTCGATCGCCATCGACTGGTCGTCGAATTGGAACAGTGGTGCATGCACGCGGGGAGCTGGCCGGAGTTCGTGACGGGTGCCATGAATCGCCTGTCGGGCCGGCTCGGATTGGTGGCGCTGGCGCTGGGTCGGCCGGACAGCGATGCCCGCATCATCTACGAATTCACCTCGTCGGGATTTGCACCCTATATGGAAGCAATCCAGTCGATGGGCATCGGCTCGCTGGTCATGGACACCCGCAGCACCTTTGGCCATTCGCCGCAAGCGAGGGCCTGGCGCAGCCGGTCCATCGAGAGCAATCGCTCGTACCTCGTCGATCGCGGCGCGGCGCCGTGGGCGGCTGCCGCGCATGCCGCAGGCATCCATTCCTCCGCGGCGTTCCCGATCGACGATCCCGAGGGCCGGGTGATCGCCATCCTTGCGCTGTATGGCCAGTGGCCTCGCCAGTTCGAATCCGAGCCTACGCGGCTTTTCATGCAGGCATTGCGGCAGGTCTTCGCCCAGGCCTATGCGGAATTCGGGCGACGGAGCCGCGCCGGGATCATTCCCGCAGAAGTGCGAAGGACACATCTTCAACTGCTCAGCCGCGGCGCCGTTCGCCTCGTTTACCAGCCGATCATTGACCTGCAGAGCGGCAAGCCCATTGCCGTCGAGGCGCTGGCGCGACTGGAGGATGGCGGCACGGCCTTCATTCCGCCCGTGGATTTCCTGGCCGGCTTTGGCGGCGCGGAGCTCAACCGACTTTTCGTGCTGGGCCTGCGGATGGGCCTTCGTCAGTTGGCGCAGTGGGACGCGCAGTCCGTATCGCTTGGCCTGACGCTCAATCTGCCGCCGACGGTTCTGGTCCATGCGGAGTGCGTCCGCTGGATCCAGGATGCCTTGGCGCGAACCCGGATCGATCCATCGCGGCTCATGCTCGAATTGCTCGAGGATGAGGAAACCTCCGCCACGGCGATGCGTGACGTCGCCATCCAGCAACTTGCCACGCTGGGGGTGAGGCTCGTCATGGATGATTTCGGCTCCGGGTACAGCAATCTCTGGCGCTTGCGCAGCTTGCCGTTCCACAGCGTGAAATTCGATCGCCAACTGTTATCGGATCTGGACGGCGCCGCCCCGCAGAAGCAGCAGTTCCTCGCCGCTCTGATGGGTGTCGCGCGCAGTTTGGGACTGCGGACGGTCCTTGAGGGCATCGAGACACCGGTTCGCCTGCGCCATGCCCGAGTGCTCGGCGCGGATGCGGGCCAGGGATTCGCGCTTTCACCACCGATGCTGGCTGAAGACGTGGCTGAATGGACTCGAAGCTTCCAGCCCGACTGGGTCCATTAGCGATCACGCGATCCACGCGTCATTCCGAGAGGGGTGATCGCCTCAGCCTTGGGCGAGCCAGCCGGAATCGGCGCGAGCCGTGCGTGGGGAGGGCGATGGGCTCCCGATTAGGCCCGTCGCCGCATCGGGATGATCCCGCGCGCACGATCTCCTTGTGCGTTGCGGGTACGCGGGATGCGCGGGTCCCGTTGCGGATTGAAGCGAGCCGGGGTGCGTTGGCACGCCAGCGGGTCCCCGATCATGGCGGACCCGCTGCGCCGTTCAAACGAATGCCGCAGATCAGCCGCCGTTGTCGGTGCCGTGTTCCTCGTTCTGCTTCTCGACTCGGTTCTGCTGCTCGTGCTGGTTCTGGTTTCGATTCTGCTGTTGGGTGCCTTGCCCGTTTCCAGATGGAATGCTGACACCGCGCTCACGCGCCCGCTGTTGCATCTCGATCCGATGTTGCGCGCGATAGGCATTGCGTTCCTGCAAGGTCTTCATGCCGCGCAGCTTGGTCAGGTAGGCGGTGCGTTCCGCCGGCGTCATCAACTCGTAGCCGTAGATCGGCTGGCCATCCTGATCATGGATGCGATCCCGGTCCTGCAGCTTGTCCTGATCGTGAAGCTTGTCCTGATCCTTCAACTGGTCCCGGTCCTGGAGCCGGTCCTGGTCATACAGGTGGGTCTGATCCTTCAGGCGATCCTGCGTATGCAACTGGTCGCCCTTCGGCGTGGTGACGGGAGGAGATACGCGCGGCGAACCACCGCCCTTGCTTTGTGCCATCGCGGCAGGCGTGGCCAACGCCACGGCGATCAAGCTGCCCAGAACAACAATGCTGGATTTGCGCATGGTGACTATCCCCGGTGGGTACTGGTTGGGCCGCAGTCGAGCTGCGGTTGAGCAAATTGTATGGTTGTGTACCTTCATGAATATTGACTTTGGTCAAGGGCAAAGCGTCGCATGTAAGTAATCTGTAAATTGCGACGCGCGGGACTCGAAGCAGGCAATTGAGCAGTCGGGTCCGCGCGCCGGATCCGGTCTAAAGGACCGCAACGCGGCGAGGAGATGCCCCATGATTTCCCGCAAGACCCTCAGCATGGTGTTGGCCGCTGGTCTGCTGGCCAGTGCTTGTGCCGGTGTGCACGCGACGACACTGGATGCGCCCTATGTCAGCGCAGGGGTCGACTACAGCTCCGGCAAGTATGGCCTGGGAAGCAGCACCACGATTTGGGATGTTCCGCTGGTCTTCGGCTACAGCGGCAGCGCATGGTCCGCGAGCTTGACGCTGCCTTACCTGCACGTGTCCGGCCCAGGCAACGTGATTCCGGGAATCGGTGTCGTCCGCAACACGAACCCCCAAAGTCGTGGCAAGGCGGGGAGTAGCGCGATCGTTATCCCGGCAACCTATCTCTCCGGGACCGCCTCGGGCATCGGTGATGTCGAGGCTCAGGCCACGTTCCATGCGGTCCACAACAGGGACGCTGGCTTCGGACTTGACTTGACCGGGCGAATCAAGTTCGGGACGGCCAGTGCGAACAAGGGCCTCGGAACCGGGCAGAACGATTATGGCGCAGCCGTCGATCTCTACAAGACACTTGGACCCGGCTGGATGGCATTTGGTGGATTCGCCTATACGTGGCTGGGCAGCTCGACTTATATCCAGTTGAACGACGTCTGGAGCGGTAACCTAGGCTTGAGCTATGCCTTTGATCAGGGTGACATGGCCGGTGGATGACCGCAGAGCTGTTCAAAGCGGTCACCACCAGCCGTGACACGGGAAAGTGGCCAGCGAATACCAGCACACTCGGTCAGCATTGCCAGAATCCGAATCTTGGACCAAGTAGGTTGGGGCACGTTCCCTGAGGTACAAATATTGCGCGCGAAGTGCACAAGGTTTCTGCGGTGGTGGCCCAACTTCCTCAGATTGCCGCGTTTCCCTTCGCCAGCGTCTGCGCGGCTCGTCAGACGCGGTCATCTGTCTTGAGTCTGTAGCTAATCGATTGCGGGGAGGCTTGTTGTCCGATCACCTGGCTAGGGGGCAGTTTGTTGGTCGCCCATCGAATACGTGGCGTTTGTCGGTCGCTCGGTGCTGATTTGTTGGCAGCTACCGCGGTGATTCTTCGGCGGCAGACAGCGGCGCGCACGAGGTCTTTGAAGTCGCTTGATGGCGGTCGGCAAGCCTGGCATGACTCGCGCATATGCATATTATGTCAAATAGATGAAGGCATCCGGCGTTACGAACACAGGTTTCCCAGCCTGCCGCTCGCGCCCACCGAGATCGAACGCTGGAGCCGCGAGTGCAACGAGGAGCTGCCAAAGAAGGCGCTGAGCGGACTGACACCCGGCGCCTACGCCAAGCAGTTAAAGTGACCCCAGACTTCAAATGGATCCGCTACTCAAAGCGGGGAAACGTCGCACCGACAACAGGCCCGCCATGAAAACAATTCTCCCGCTGATCCTGCTGGCCGCGGCGGCACCCCTCGCCTTCGGGGCCTCCGCGCCGCTCGCACCGCAAGCCGTCATCAAGATGCCCGGTGGCGCCCACGGCATCGGTTTCGACGACATCGGCTACGTCCCGCAACTCCAACGCGTCACGGTCCCGGCAGGCACCACCGGCAACCTTGTGCTGATGGATCCGGTGACGCACGCGCTGACCGTCATTCCGGGCGTGAGCGCCGCCCCGAAGGTCAAGTCTTTCCGCGAAGGCACCACCTCCGCGGTGTACGCCGAGGGCTACCTGTTCGCCAGCGACCACGATCCGACCGAACTGGTCACGATCGATCCGAAGACGCATGCGGTACTGGGACGCACGCCGCTCGAGAGCGGGCCGGATTACGTCCGCTACGTCGCGCGCACCCACGAGGTCTGGGTGACCGAACCCGGCAAGGCGCAGATCCAAGTGTTCAAGCTTGCCGTCGATCCCAGGCCGATGCTGACGTCCGAAACGGTGATCCCGATCCCCGGCGGTCCCGAATCACTGGAAATCGACGACCAGCGCAACCGCGCCTATTCGAACCTGTGGAAGGACAAAACCGTGGAGATGGCGCTGACCACGCACAAGGTGCTGGCCGAGTGGCCGAACACCTGCAAGGGATCCAACGGCCTCGCCATCGACGAAGCCCGTGACCACGTGTTCGTCGCCTGCGGCGAAGGCAAGGTCGTGACGCTGGCCCCGGCCGAGCACGGCAAGGTGCTCGCGAGTGCGCCGGCCGGCGCCGGCATCGACATCATCAGTTACAGTCCGAAACCGCACCACTTGTACGTTCCCGGTGCGCGTGCCGCCACCCTGATGATCTTCGAAGTGGCCACCTCGGGTGCGCTGAAGCCAGTAGCCAAATACAAGACCGCGCCACACGCGCACTGCGTCGCCGACGACAACGCCGGCCATGTCTTCGTGTGCGACCCGCGTGCCGGCGCGATCCTGGCCATCGACGACCACTGATCCCCGCTCCTAGGCCGTTGGATAGCGAATGGCTTTGGAGCGCTATCGACCGATTCTGTTGAAAAACTCAGTCTTGGAGGCACGCTCAAGCTGGTCGTTCCGCTTCGAAGGCCTTTCAAGGACTCGAGAGATTGGAGTGCACGCTCCATTGCCTATCAGGAAAGAGCGAGCGTGTGCAGAGTTTTGTGCAAAGAGGATTCGGATTGCAGCTGAGGGACCTGCCGCACTACGTGGGCGTTCAACGGCCCGACCATCGGCACCGGAGCGCGGCACCCCTCGAAGGGATGCCCGGCCATGCCGGGCATCTCGCGTATGTTGTTACACGCGACGTTCGATTCCAGCGCTGTGGTCGCGGCGGCCATGCCACCAAGCGTCGACCGCATAGCGCCCGGCCCCGGTCACGTTCAGCAGCAACAAGCCGCCGATGATGCTGATGTTCTTGTAGAAGTTGATTTCGTTCTCGAACCGCGTCATGCCCGTCATGGTCCAGAAATGATGGCCGATGATGGCCGTTCCGAACGTGTACAGCGCCATCAGCAACGCAAGCGGCCGTGTCGCCAGACCGAGCATGAGCGCGGCCGATACGAAGGCCTCCATGACGATGGCGATCAGCGTGGCCATCGTGGGCAGCGGTGCCCCGACATGGGCCATGTACTGGACCGTGCCGGAGAAATCGAAAAGCTTCTGGATACCGAAAATCAGGAACAGAAGCGCTAGGAGGACCCTGCCAGTCAGCAGCACGCCGTCCCGCCCCTTGAGTGTGTTGGATCGTGTCATCGTATGTCTCCCGTATTCGTGTCAGGCAAGGCCGAGCCAGGCCGGCGCGATGTCCGTGCCGTGGCCTGCGCCGTAGCCGAAGAAGATGTTCAGGCCGCCCAGCGGCTCGAGGTAACGCGCATTCCGCAGCGCGCCGGCGTCGACGGTGGCGAAGCCCATGCTCCGGACAAGGTCGCTGACGGTCCTCTTGGCCCGATCACTGTCACCCGCGATATAGACCGGAATGGTTGAACCATTTCCCAGCCGGGGACCGTTGGCAAGGGCTGGCGCAAAGACCGTGTTGAAGGCCTTGACCACCTCCGCTTCGGGAAGCGCGCGGGCGATCTCCTCCGCGGCCGACGTGTCGTGGCCGATGGCTAGGGCCATGAAGTCCGCCGTGACCGGATTCGAAATGTCCACGACCACCCGGCCTTCCAGCGATCCTAGGGACTTGAGCGCCGCAACGGCGTCGTCGTAGAACGTGGCGGCAATCACCACGCTGGAATTACCGAGCGCTTCGGCGGGTACTGCGGCGATGGCCCCCGGGTTGGCTGCGGCGACGTTGCGCGCCTTGGCCATGTCGCGAGCGGTCACGCGCACGGTGTGGCCGGCACCCGTCAGTTGCTTGACCAGTGCCGATCCCATGTTGCCGGCACCCACGATAGTGATGTTCATGCTGAATCTCCTGTGTGAACGCCGAATGTTCTCTCGGCATGCAGACAGGTTATTCGTCTAAATTATCGGGATAAATGAGTCTATGTTGTTTATAGTGTCCATGATTTATAGACAATAACTCGGGCTCCCATGGCGAACTTCCAGGAAATGCGCAGCATCGTGGCCGTGGTCGACAACGGCAGCTTCGTAGCGGCCGCCGAGGCGACCGGCCAGTCCAAACAGGCCGTGTCGCGCCACGTTTCCGAACTGGAACAGCGCCTCGGCGTGCGCCTACTCAACCGCACGACGCGACGGCTTTCGCTGACCGAGGACGGACGCACCTATGTGGCGCGTGCGCGCGAGCTGCTCCACGACATCGAGGCGCTGGAGGCGGAGGTCACGTCGGGAACAGCCGAGCCGAGTGGCCGGCTGCGGGTCAATGCTCCCCTGACATTCGGCATCCTGCACTTGGCCCGCCTCTGGGGCCGATTCGCAGCGATCTACCCCGAGGTGTCGCTCGACGTGGACCTTAGCGACCGCGTCGTCGACTTGGTCGAGGAGGGCTACGACTTGGCCGTGCGCATCACCAACATGCCGAGTTCGACACTGGTCAGCCGCCAGCTGGCGGTGACGCGGATGCGGCTGTGCGCATCACCTGCCTATCTGCAGGAACACGGCGTTCCGGAGCATCCCCGACAACTCCGGGAACACAGGTCGATTGGCTACAGCTACCTGTCGACCGGCGAGGAGTGGACGTTCACGGCACCGGACGGAACCGCCGTCCGAGGCCACGCACCCCCCCGCATCCGCACCAACAGCGGCGACACATGTCGTGTGGCCGCGCTGCAGGGATACGGTGTCGTGCTGCAGCCGGACTTCCTAGTGGCCGACGACATCCGCGAAGGGCGGCTAGTCGAACTGTTACCCGGGTACCGGGGACCCGAAATGGGTATTCACGCAGTCTATCCCTCGCGACGCCACCTTCCCGCCAAGACGCGGTGCCTGGTCGACTATCTCGTCGACGCCTTCCACTCGCCAGGCTGGACTCAAGCTATCCCGGGCGGTGGTCTTTAGTACACACCGGTTCGTATCGCTAATGACAAGGGCGATGCGCAAACCCAGGGAAAACGGGAGCCGCATCATGGGTGCCTTTTCACTGAGCAGCACTTCTTCGGTGACGCAGCCTAGTCTCCCTACCCTACATCTGTTCCCGACTAAGAGCGATCGCTGACACCCTATGATCGGGTGTCGAGAGGGCCGACGTTATGCTGGCATCTTGATCTCCTCGCGGCACAAAGGAGAACCCTGTTCGTTCCATGGTTGAAGGGTTCGCCCCCGTTGCTTTTCCGTAGTCACGATCCGCTTGCGAGCAGCTCATCCAACTGCGCGAACTGTTCGGGGAGACCTTCTGCCGAGCCAGCGAGGGCC
>JAJYPJ010000041.1 GCA_021795435.1 Pseudomonadota bacterium | reverse complement strand
CTGCGTAGTCACGGATGAAGCCGTGCTCGACATCGGCGTTGATATGGTTCTTGTAGCCGAACCAGGACCGATCGTGCTTCTGCGTCCAGTTGGCCTCGCCATCCCGATGCGCGGCCTGGACACGCGACATCCATGGGTGTTTGTGAGCCGAAGATTCTGGTATCTCGGGCGCAACGCAATCCAGTTGCCGGCGGAGTTCATGCCGATGTTTGGCGGCAGAGGAGCACGGGTTCGTCACCCGCCAGGTCTGGTGGCAGCCTTCAGGGAATGGGTGCAGCGCACTCTGAAGAAGGGAATGAACGCCCTGCCGCGAGACTTTGAGGGCGATGGCTGCATTCCGCCGAGCCGCGCTGGCAGAGCGAAATCAAGACCGGCCCCGGGTACCTGCTGACTACGTCGAGAACGCGTAGCTCCTGGGAGTTTCGCAACAGCAACTAGATCGCACGATGGCGCGAAAGCGCTGCGGAGAGTTGTTCGTAGTCGGCGGCGCGTTTGGCGGCTGAGCGTTGATTCATGTTTGTCAGCTTGCGACGCACGCCTGGCAAGTCAGCGGCATGGGGTAGGCCGATCAGGTGGAAGTCAGGCGCTTCGCGCTCGACAGATTCCAGGAACGCGCGCGATGGAGCGTCCAGCAATTCGGAGACTCGTTGCAGCAGGCGTGCTCGGATCTCCATGAGCGACTTCGCGGTCACGGGCATCGCAGTCATGCCTTGGAAGTGCGCGGCGAAGATTCGCTCGAAGTCGCGCGGCTCCGGCGGCGCCAGCATTTCCGCTGCCGGCTTCGGGCTGCAGGTCAGATACACGAGGAACGTTCGCCACAGGCGTTCATCGAGTCGCCCTCCATCGAGAAGCGGCTGCAGGTCGAAGAGATCGCGGGGGTGTTGGCGCGATATTGCGGCGGAGAGCTTTCCCGCATAGAGATCCGCGAAGTCGAGCACCTGCATCTCGGCGAATCCGAAGTTCCGCTCCACCCCTGGGCGTACGCGCATTGTCCGAACGGGATGGACAGTGCCGCGCATCACCGGCGTCGTCTCGATCTGCACGCGCGCGCGGTTGCGGCTTGCGATGAGACGATGGACACCCGTCGCTTCGGTGCCGCTGCTCTGTACTTGCAGTCGCAACGGTCCGGTGCGCAGTCGCTCGCCGATGGCTTCCATTGCCGCGGAGATATCGCGCACATCGCTGGCGAAATCACCAACGGGCAGCCATGTCAGATCGATATCGACGGAGAGACGCGGGAGGTCGTGCTCGAAGAGGTTGATCGCCGTGCCGCCCTTCAGCGCAAAGCGCTTTTCTTCCGCCAGCGTCGGCAGAATCTCGACCAGCAGCTTCACGCGCTCGGCGTAGCGGTTATCCCAGTTGTTCATCGAGGTCGGCAGGCAGTGTTATCTGATACTTGGCGTTCAGTTTGCCGCCGGGGACGAGGACGCGCTTGCCGCTGCCGAAATCCACGTTCTGCAAGTTCACGTGTGCCAGCCATGCGTGACGATGCCGGTCTGCGAGTGCGAGGAACAGCCGCTTGGCCTTGACGCTTTCGCAGTGCTCCAGCAGCGCGCTGACAAGTTGCGGTCGGAGCGTGGCGAGTCCCTGCAGCAGGGCATTGGCTTCGTGCACTAGCGCGCTGTCTGGTGTCTCGTCGCACAGTTCCAGTATTGCCCGCTCGGGGGTGGAGAACACGACGCCGGCCGCGTTCGTGTCGTCCGTCGCGCGTTCGAGCCCCTGTGCATTCAGGGTGCCGTCGGGCGTGTCGGTGCCGAAGGAGAGCGCTGGCCAGTCGAACGGTCCTTTGCCTCGTGCCTGCACGCGTTCGCGGAGCGGCAGCTTGCCTGCCCAGGCTGGCAGCTTCGCCGGGCCATACAGGGTCAGGGTCGCGGACTCGCCAAGGCGCAGGTAGTGCTCATGGCCCTGACGGGCGAGCGCATATCGGCCGCCGACGTGCAGGGGCAGCTGCTCCAGTCGCTGCAGGGCTCGCATAAGCCCTTCCCAGGTCGGCTTGCCGCCTTTGCGGAGGTAGACTCCACGCGTGGGCGACTGCAGCCAGCCGCTCGCCATGTAGCGGGCGACGAGGTTGCTGGGGTATCCATGGGCGCGCAGCCACCGGCTGGAGACCAGGGTCGTATCCCCGAGGGTCTCCAGAAGCCGGTTTAGCTTTTCGTTCTTTGGGTCACCCATCGTGACTAAAATAGGCATTCCATAAACCGTTGACAAGTCGAGGTTTATGGAATGTGATTTATAGTCACTATTAGTGACTATTTTGCCCGGTAACCGACCCAGGAGGCAGGCATGGCGCAGATTCATCCCGCCCTGGGCGCATCGGCCCGGATGACCTGGAAAGTCGTGTCTTTCCCGCTGATCGCCGGCCTGCTGCTGCTGAAGCCGGTCGTGGACGCTCTCTGCGTGTTCGTGCTGGTTTTCGGTCTGGTGGCGGCCGTCGCCTTCGATCTGTCGGCCGTGGGTCCCCGGTTTCCGTTCCTGCAGATCGCCGGGATGGCGCTGGGCTTCGGCCTGTTTGCCGCCCTGTACAGGTGTTTGATCCTGACGGAACTGGCTTCGAGTTCGTGGCCTACGACACCCGGGAGTTCACGACGGACAGGAACGGCAATCCCTACCTCAGCTATCAAGAGATGCAGTCGCTCATGTCAAAGAGTCTGCTGCTTTACCAAAACCGGCATCGTGGCCGCTCTCCGAAGAAGATCTACGTCCACAAGTCCAGCCATTTCACCGAAGATGAAATTCAGCCTGCGCGCCGATGTGCTGCGCGAGCTGTTGCAGCACTGCACGAACATCAAGACCGTTCGGCTATGCCTGCAACTCGGCCGCGAGGCTTCGTTGCCTTGGGCGGCAAAGCTCGATCCGGCTACGCTGCCGACGGGCAGCGATCGGCCTTGGGTGTCCCAATCGGCCGATGGCTTGTTGGTACTCAAGCCATGAACCAGACTTATCTCGATACCGCGCGCCTGCTGACGCAGGTGGTGCCGCTGGTGTTCGTGGATGCCGTCCAGCGATTCAAGACCCATCCGCGAGTCTATGAATATGCCCTCCAGCAACTCGGCGTGCAGGCCGATCAAGTGGCGTTCCAATCGTCCAATGGTTGGGATGCATTTGCCGCATCCGCGTTCGGCATGCACGTGGTGTGGTGCAATCGTTATGGCCAGTGCCGGGAACGGCTTCCCGGCGCACCCGATCACGAAATTCGCCGACGGGATGAGCTTCCCCCGTTGCTGGCCCCTTGATCGCGATTGGCCGCGGATCCGGTTCGACATCCTGCGGGCACGACCGCCATGAAAATCATCTTCAGCCGGAAGGGATTCGACTCGAGCTATGGCGGACTGCCCAGCCCCATCCTGCCCGGAGTCGGCCCCGTATCGCTGCCCATCCCCTCCGATGCCGGAGAAGCGGCAGGCGCGTTCCGCACTGCGGGGCTTCCCCTCGTCGAGTTGCTGGAGGACCTGTCACGCCGCAAGCACGGCGCGGGCACGGCCGTGCACTTCGACCCCGATCTCGACCAATCCGCCCGTCATCGCCGTCGCGGGTGGCGACCGGCGTTCGGGCAGGTCGGCGCGGCCCAGTCGCACCTGGCCAATCGTGGCGTTGGCATGGGCGATCTGTTTCTCTTCTTCGGGTGGTTTCGGCACGCCGAGCGCCACGCGGGACGCTGGCGCTTCGTACCCGGCACCACCGGTTTCCATGCCATCTTCGGCTGGCTGCAGGTCGGTGCCGTCATCCGCATGCCCGACGACGATACCCGGCACGTTCCCCGCTGGCTCGCCGACCACCCTCACGTCGCCCATGCGAGCCACTTCTCGGGACGAGGCAACACGATCTATGTGGCCGCCGATCACCTCGACCTGGAGGGCGGTCACGAGATCGCGGCCGGCGGGCGTTTGAGTCGATGGTCCGATCGGCTCAGACTCTCGACCGAAGGCGGCAATCGGTCGATCTGGAGCGTGCCTTCCTGGCTTGAGCCTCGGCGCGGACGAGCGCCACTCAGCTACCACGACCGTGCCGATCGCTGGTCGCGGTGCGGTAATCGGCTCTACCTGCGGACCGTGGCCAAGGGCCAGGAGTTCGTGCTCGACTGCCAGGACTATGCCGAAGCGATTCCATGGGCCCGTGAATTGATCCGTGCTCATGCCGCAACGGACCACCCCGACGGGGCCTTGGGCCCCTGAATGATTTAGCCTTTGCGATCGTCGCCGGCATCTGCGGCAAGCCTGCGGGCGTCTCGACGCGCAACGCCGCCCTTGCGGCGACAATAGGACCATCGGACTTTGCTCGCCCCCTACGCAGCCGGCTGCCATGACCGGACCCGAAGACATGATCGAGCCCACGCCATCCATGCAGCCCCCACCGTTTGATGCGGACGATTTCCGCTGGATGCGGCGCGCCCTGGATCTCGCAGCGCATGCGCGCGATGCCGACGACGAGGTCCCGGTTGGGGCGGTCCTGGTGCGCGATCGGGTCGCGCTGGGCGAAGGATGGAATCGCAGCATCAGCCTGCACGACCCCAGTGCCCATGCCGAGATCATGGCCTTGCGCGCGGCGGGGAAAAGCGCCGGCAATTACCGACTCACCGGCAGCACGCTCTATGTCACGCTCGAGCCTTGTGCCATGTGTGCGATGGCCCTGGTCCATGCCCGCGTGGCACGTGTCGTCTACGCCGCGCCCGATCCGAAGACCGGGGCGGCGGGGAGCGTGTTCGACACGCTCGTCTCGCCGCACCATAACCACCGCGTCGAGGTCTGCCACGGGCTTCTGGCCGACGAGGCTGCGGAGCTGCTGCGCGACTTTTTCCGACGGCGCCGATAGGAACATTGCCGATCATGTTGCGGCAAAAGGGCTTCCTCATGCGCCTGAACACGGCGCACCTGGACAACCCTTCGGCGGGAGGCATTAATCAACTGGCGGACATCACCGTGACCGAACTGCTGCGGAAAGTGGAGGTCAAGGACGTCCAGCTGGTGCCCGGCGATCGCGAGATGCCCTGGAAGCTGGTATCGAAATACGTCCATCCGTGAGTCCACGGACGAACGCTGGACGTCAGGGCACTGCATGCCCGAATCATAAGGCTGCAGGCGCTTCAGCAACGCAGCCCGGCAGTTCGGCCGTCGATCCGTCGCGGCGCCAGAGACTCCCCGGTCAGGGGCTGCGTGCCACCATCGGCGGATCGGGCCACCGCTGGGGCTCCTTGCGGAGATGCTTGAGCGAGTAGCCAAGTGCCCGCAGCCGGCCGACCAGCTGCTGGTACTCGGACGCCGGCACGGTCGGCGTGCGCGCCATGATCCAGGCATAATCGCGTGCATCGCGGGCGATGATCGTCGACTGGTAGCCTGGGGCGAGGTAGGCGACGATGTATTGCGCCCTGAACGGCCAGATGAATTGCACGCCCCAGACCGCATTGCCTTTGCGGGTATCGACGAATCCCGTTGAGTGAACGGTTTTCCGCGGACCGTCGAAGGCGCCGGCACGGTAGTGGAAGCGGGTCGCGACTTCGTGACCATTGCGTTCGAGCCGGTAGCACTCGCGTGAGTCGTAGGTGTCCTTGGCAAAGCTCGGGGATATCGACGCGATGACGTACCAGCAGCCCATGAACTCCGGAAGGTTCACGTGCGCCACGGGTTGGATGGGCGGGAGATCGGCGGTTGCGCAAGCGACCAGGGAGGGGACCACCAGCAGAGCCAGCAGGACGTGGATGACGCGCTTCATGCCATCGCCCTCCGTTCGACAGTGCCGTCTTGCCGGTCGAAGAGATAGTGGGCGACCATCCACTCGCTGCCACCCGCATAGCCGAACAACTCGGCGCAGGCCATCCAGAACATGCGCCAACGCTGGAACCAGAGGGAAGCCTGCGCGCCGTACGCACTTCGGAGTACCGTCATGACCTCTTCGCGTCGCGCATCCTGGCGATCCAGCCAGTGGTTGGCCGTGCGCTGGTAGTGCGAACCGTCGACCAGCCACCGCTTTGCAAGCCGCAGGTCCTGCTGGAAGCACAACAACGTATCAGCGGCGGGCATCTGTCCGCCCGTGAAGAAATGCCGCCCCATCCAGTTGTCGCCGCCTTCGGTCTCGAAGGGATACATGACGGTCCGGTGCACGAAGATGTGCACGAACAGCTTGCCGTCCGGCTTCAGCCAGCCGGCGATCCGGCGCAGCAGAACCTCATAGTTGCGGACGTGCTCGAACATTTCGACCGACACACAGCGATCGTAGTGCGCGCCGTCGAGTTCGAGGACATTGACATCACGCGTTATCACGCGAACGTTTCGGTAACCGCGTGCGCGGCACTGCGCCTCGATGTACTCGCGCTGGCCCCGGGAATTGGATACGGCCGTGATGCGCGCTTCGGGATAGCGTGCCGCCATCCACAGGGTGAGCGATCCCCATCCGCAACCGAGTTCCAGGATGTCCTGGCCGTCGGCCAGGCCGGCGCGCTCCGCATAGAGGGCGAGCATTGCCTGTTCAGCCACTTCCAGCGATTCGTCGCCCTGCGGGTAGTAGCAGCAGGAGTACTTGAGGCGCGGCCCGAGACACTCGCGGAAGAACTCCGGTGGGAGTTCATAGTGCTGGGCATTGGCGGCATCGGTGTGCACGGCCAGCGGACTGCTCCGCAATGCTTCGATGCGCTCCTGGAAGCGCGCAGCCTGCGCCTCCGGCCCACCCGATTGCTCGGCTGCCAGTCGCTGCGCGCACAATCGGCGGATGCCGGCCCGGACCAGGACGTCGGGCAGCAGGCCGCGTTCCGCCAGGCCGAGCAGCCCGGGCGCTGGCCGGTCTTGATCCAGCTGCATTCCGGGTTCGGATGCAGCGGTGGCGATGGTGTTCATCATCAGGTCCTCGTCGTCGGGGATCCCGGCGCATTGGGTGCGCGCTTGGGGAACCAGGGAAAGAGCATGGGCGTGGTTTGCTGGTATTGCCGGTAATCGGCGCCGCGTGAGCGCACCGCCTGCGCTTCCGTGAACGGAACGCCGCTGATCCAGCGCAGAAACACGTACATCAACAACGGTCCCGCCCAGGCCAACCACGCCAGGGGTGCGCCGAGGGCGAAGCACGGATACGCGAGCCAGTGCACCCACTCGAAGAAGTAATTGGGATGCCGCGAGTATCGCCAGAGGCCGCTTCGGCAGGTGCGGCCGCGATGGGATGGATCCGCGCGAAACCGAGCCAATTGCCGGTCGGCGATGCTCTCTCCAGCCATGGCCAGGAGCCAAAGGGCCGTACCGGCGCCCAACCCCACGACCGACGTCTTCGGGTTGCCCGCGACCGCCACGAAGGGCAGGGCAAACACCGCCACGAGCAGCGCCTGAAATTGAAAGAAGGCGAAGAACCGGCCCTGGTCCCCCCGCCAGTGCTGGCGAAGCGCCTGATAGCGGCCGTCCTCGGGTTCTCGGCGAACACGACGCCCCAGGTGGACCGCGAGGCGTGTCCCCCAGAGGCCGGCACCCAGCGCCAAAGCGAGTCGCGGCGCCGCGGCGCCGGTGCCCAGTGCGGCCAGCAGCACGCCCGCCACCGCAAGGCCCGCCGCCCAGAGGACATCGACGATGCCGGCGTTCTCATGACGCCGCTGCCACAGCCAGCCCACCGACATCGCCAGTCCAGCCAGCGCCCAGATGGCGATCCACGCGAGCCACGGATTCATCCTCTCGGCTCCAGGGAGGGCGCATGACCCACATCGGCAACAGGGCCGCCGCGGCGCGCGAGACGGGCCAGCAGCGGCATTGCGATCGACCATCCGCCGGCGAGGCAAAGCAGCGCAGGCCATGCCGGATCCGGGAATCGAACCGCGCCCCACGCACGTCCGGCCAGCAGGTACGCCAGTGGTCCGCCCACGGCGCCCAGGGCGGCCGCGGCCCAGGGACGATGGTGCAGGAAGACCAGGCCACGCGAGAACGTCAACGCGAATGCAACCCAAAGCGCCAGGATCCAGACCGGTGCACCACCCACCGGAATCGCCGGTGCCGGGGTGGCATAGATGACCCACCCGGTGGCCGCCAGCAGGCCGTCCAGGGCGATGCCCGACGCCAGCGCCACGCTCATCAGCCGCAGCTCGGCCCGTGGGTCATCGGCCCCAGCCAGATGCAACAACGCAAAGGGCAGCAGCGCCGCCGGCCCAGCCCATGCCATGCCATGGGCGGCCCCGGCGATGGCGATCCACCAGACGAGCTGGTAGCCGACCCAGTCCGCCAGCGTCTTCATGTGCAAGCGCTCCGTACGGCTTCGCGCAGCATGCCGGGTCGTTGCATCAGCAGGTGCGAAACCCCGATCGAACGTTCACGGAACCCGCCCTCGCAGTAGGCAAGGTAGAACGTCCACAAACGAATGAATCGATCGTCGAATCCCTGCGCCCGCACAGCCGCCAGGTTGGCGGCAAAGCGGTCTCGCCAGGCTTGCAGCGTGCGCGCATAGGACGCGCCGAAATCCTCGAGATGGACGAGCTGCAGATCGCTGGCCTGCGTCTTGGCCGCGACCATGGCCTGGATCGATGGAATGAAGCTTCCAGGGAACACATGCCGCTTGATGAAATCGACCGATCGCAGGGCCTGTTCGTAGCGATGGTCTTCGATGGTGATCGCCTGCAGCAGGGCACGGCCGCCGGGAACCAGCAATTCGCCGAGCTTGCGGAAATAGACCTCGAGGTACGGTGCACCGATGGCCTCGACCATCTCGATCGACACCAGCTTGTCGTACGTCCCCGACAAATCGCGATAGTCACCGAGGAGCACCTCCACCCGGTCGGAGAGGCCGAGGCCACTGACGCGTTCACAGGCCAACGCGTACTGCTCGCGCGAAATGGTCGTTGTCGTGACATGGCAACCGTACCGGCTGGCTGCATGGATGGCGAAGCCGCCCCAGCCCGTGCCAATCTCGATCACGCGGTCCGAAGGCCGCAGGTCCAGCTTGCGGCAGATGGCGTCCAGCTTGCGCGCCGATGCCGCCTCGAGGGTATCGTCCTCGCCCGCCCACAACGCCGAGGAGTACATCAGGTCCGGCGAGAGGAAAAGGCGGAAAAAATCGTTGCCCAGGTCGTAATGCGCAGCGATGTTGCGCCGGCTCCCGGCCCGCGTGTTGCGTCGAAGCGCATGCCAGGCGCGCATTGCCAGTCCGCCGAATCGCGCGAGCCCGGTCTCCATGCCGTCCAGGAGATCCCTGTTGCGCACGAGAATCCGCACCAGGGCCACAAGGTCGTCACACTCCCATTGGCCGTCGATATAGGCGTCGCCGGCGCCCAGGCTCCCGCCCGTGGCCACGGCCCGGTAGAACGCGAGGTCACGGATGATCACGTGCGCACGCAATGCATCGCGACCGCCCAGTTCGACAATGCCCAGCGGGTCCTCGATGACCACCCGGCCATGCCGGAGTCCCTCCAGCCGTGCCAGGAACAGGCGCCGGAACAGCTTGTTCGTCGCACCAGCGTGCGAACCGGCCTCGGCATTGACAATCGCGTTCATTTCACGCCTCGCTCGAATGGGGATGGGTATAGACCGGGGTGCGCTTCAGCCAGAGGCGGAATGCCTGCCAGTGGATGGCTCCGATCACCTGACCGGTCATCAGGGGGTAGCGCCACAGCACGCGCGCCAGCGCGGCACCGTCCAGTGGCCGGCGCTGCAAGTGCAGATGGGCATCGAATTCGCGATGCTCTTCGCGCAGAACATCCATGTGCACGTGCAGGTCGCGACCCGGCTCGGTGAAACGCCACGCATACCGGCGCTGCATCGCCATGAACGGGGAGACGTGGAAGTCCTTGTCGAACGTCCAGCACAGCGCGCGCCCCTGCAGGGTCGCGCGGTCCACCGGCAACACATAGGCGTGGCGTTCCTTCCACGGCGTGTTCGTGATTTCCGCGACGACATGGGTCAGCAACTGGCCGCCGGCCGCGTAGCAGTAGTAGAAGCTGACGGGATTGAAGGAGTAGCCGCCATAGCGCAAGTGGGCGAGCAGGCGGATGGGGCCGTCCGGACGGACGCCCGTGCGCTCCAGCACAAGCTCGCGAACGGCTTCGGTCAGCGGCATGGTCGCCGGCCCGAGGAAGTCGGCGCGATGAAAAGCGGCAAGGTTGCGTCGTTCGACCGACCAGAGCCAACGTCCCGCGAACACGTCATCCAGCTCATCCAGGTCCAGAAACAGCTGCGCCATCCGGTATCGGAAGGCATGGGTTCGTGGCGCATGCCGGCGGTGCCATACCTCGCCCTCGTAGAGGACGCTGGCGAGCGGTTGGCTCGCCGGACTCATGCCGCCACCTGCTGGATGCCCGCCGGCGCGGCGGTTGCCTCACCAGCACCAGGCCAGGCAACGCCCAGGGCCGTCGCCACTTCCACCGCACTGCGCATTCCGTCTTCATGGAAACCCCAGCCCCAATAGGCCCCGGCGAACCACGTGTGGCCACGACCCTGGATCTCGGACTTGCGCTGCTGCGCGGCGACCGCGCCTGCCGTGAAGACCGGGTGCTGGTAAGTCGCGGTACGGAGCACGTGGGATGGATCGACAGCGGCGTCCCGGTTCAACGTCACGACGATCGGCGTGCGCGCCGAAAGGCCCTGCAGAATGTTCATGCAGTAGCTGACCGTGCACTCGGCACCCGGCCCCGCCGGCACATGGGCATTCCACGCCGCCCAGGCCTTGCGCCGGCGCGGCAGCAGGCGCGGATCGGTGTGCAGGACCATGGTGTTGCGCTGGTAAGGGATCGCGCCGAGCACGGCGCGCTCAGCCTCCGTTGCATCCGCCAGAAGCGCCAATGCCTGGTCGCTGTGGCAGGCGAGCACGATATGGTCGAACCGTTCGCCGCCGGCCCGGCTTCGCACGGTGACGCCGGAACCGTCGCGCTCGATCGCGAGGACCGGGCATCGCAGTCGCGAGTCGACGCGCCACGCGTCCGCCAGGGCTCGCACGTACGATGCCGAGCCGCCGCTCACCACGCGCCATTGCGGCCGGCCTTCGACCTGCAGCATCTGGTGGTTCGCCATGAACTGCACCAGATGCTTCGCTGGAAAATCCAGGATCGTCCGCGCAGGAGACGACCACAGCGCCGACGCCATCGGCACGAGATGGTCGTCCCGAAACGCTTGACCATAGCGATGGTGCGCCAGGTAGGCACCCAGCGATGGACCGGGGCCAGGCTCGCTCAGCAGGGCGGGTGACTCGCGATAGAAGCGCAGGATGTCGCGCACCATCCCCAGGAAGCGCGGGGAGACCAGATTGCGCCGCTGGCAGAAAAGACCGTCGAGCGTTCCCGCGTTGTACTCCAGCCCCGACTGCTCGTTGTGGACCGAAAAGCTCATCGTCGTCGGTTGCGACGCCACGCCCAGTTCGTCGAACAGTCGCGACAAAAGCGGGTAATGCGATGGATTGAAGACAATGAAGCCGGTATCGACCGACAGGGGTTGCTCGTCGACGACCACCGCGTGCGTATGCGTGTGTCCGCCGAGGTAATCGCCGGCTTCAAACAACGTGACGTCATGCCTCCGCGACAGCAGCCAGGCCGAGGCCAGGCCCGAGATGCCGGATCCGACGACCGCAATGCGCATGGTCAGCGTCCTGCCTTGCCGGCCACCCACGCGGGCACCGGTTTCAGGTCGCTCACCCATCCCGCGGCCTGGAGCAGTCGCAGTCCGTAGTAGGTCAGGTCAACCTCCCACCAGCGGAACCCCTGCCGTGCGGATCCCGGGAAGAAATGATGGTTGTTGTGCCAACCTTCGCCGAAGGTCAGCAGTGCCAGGAGCCAGTTGTTCCGGCTGTCATCGCGCGTCGGAAATCGACGTGACCCGAAACGGTGGGCGAGCGAGTTGATGGAGACCGTGGCGTGGAACAGGACGACCGTGGAGACGAAGAATCCCCAGACCAACATCTGCGGCCCGGTGGTTCCGAGTCCGGGGACCAGGCGATGGAGCAGGGCGCCGGTCGCGAAAAGGACCGTGGCCAGGACCACGGGCACGAGCGTGTCGAAGCGGTCGAGCCAGCGAAGCTCCGGATAGACCGCGAGATCAGGCACGCGTTCCAGTCGCGTACGGAATGCGTCGCGCGTCAGGAACCAGCCCATGTGGCTGGCGAGGAACCCCTTGTGCCGCGGCGAGTGCGGATCCTGCTCCGTATCGGCGCAACGATGGTGCAGCCGATGGTGCGCAGCCCACCACAACGGGCCGCGCTGCACGCTGCTGGCGCCAAGCAGCGCGAAGGCGAACTGCACCCGGCGCGAGGCCTTGAAGGTCTTGTGCGAAAAATAGCGGTGGTAGAAGGCCGTGATCGCGAACATGCGCAACGCATAGAGCGCTGCCGCGACACCCAGCGCGATCGGCGAGACCCCCACCCACAGGATACCTAGGCATGCAAGGTGGAGTCCGACAAAGGGCAGGGCGCGCGTCCAGTCGATGCGGTCATCGCCCGCCGCAACCTCGGTGCCGCCGGCGCCCGTGTCGATCCAGCGGCGCAAGGCGAGCAGCGTCCTGCGAAGTGCGCTTCGCGGAGCTGCATCGAATGTTTCGGTCGAGGTCATCGGCCCACCTGTGGCTCGTTCCATGACCAATACGCAGGAGAAGCGCAACTGGATGCACCCGATCCCGTCGGTCGTCGACACCCGGTTGGCGCGCGCCGCGCGCCGCGATCTCAAAGGCCCACGAGTGGCTGCAGCGTTCGCGCTAGCCAGCCATCGAAGTGCAAGGGCGCATCCGTCGCCGCTGCGCAGACGCAGGGAACACCTTGCGATGTCACCGGCTGGTGGGTCGTCGATCCATCGAGATCGGCAAAGTCGCCGGGAGCGAAGTGACCCAGCACGTCGTCGTACGCCCCTTGGAGGATCAGCGTCAGTTCGTTGCCGGTATGCGAGTGCATTGGCACGCTGGATCCTGGCGCCGTTCGAAGCAGCATGAGGTTACCGTCGTCGACCGACCGGGCCCGAATGATCTGCACACCCGGGCCGATGCGCCGCCAGCGGAGGTCGCTGTAGCGCTCACCGAAATAGGGACGCAAGGGGGCGGGCAGCAAGCTGGCGTCAGTGCTTGCCTGGGCTGTGCCAGGACGCAGGTTGTGTACGCCGCTTCCATCATGCCGCACGGGTTCCGCTGCCAGCGCCGAAAGCATGCGGTCACGGGCCACGGCATCGATCGCCGGCGGCGCCAGTTGCTGGAGAAGGATGCCCCCCAAGGCGTCGGCTGCCGCCAGACGCTTGCGGCAGGCGGCGCACAACCATAGATGCGCGGCAACCACAACCGAAAGCGCAGTGCCCAAGGCACCCGCGGAATAGCTCAGCAGTGTTGCGTCGTCGATGTGGTGGGAGGGACTCATGGACTGCATTCCAGAAGAACCGCCTGCAACTTGGCGAATGCCCGCCGCAGGTGGGATTTGACCGTACCGAGGGGCATGCCCAGCTCTGCCGAGATTTCCCCGTGACTCTTGGATTCCAGATAGGACATCCGGACGAGCCGAGCCTGGACCGCGGGCAGGGCGTCGATGGCCTGGGTGAGCAGCACGCCATCGACGTAGGCTTCGGCCACGGAGGTCTCGTGTCGCGGAGCCTCCTCGTCGACGCGATCGAGTTCATCCTGGAGCGGCGACCATTGCGGCTCGCTGCGGGCGCTGTCGATGTAGAGGTTGCGCGCCACGCGGTAAAGCCAGGTCGCAAGGCTCGCCCGCTGCGGATCAAACGAGTCCGCGCGGCGCCACAGCCGGAGCATGGCCTCCTGAACGAGCTCCTGACCACGCGCTTCGCTCACGCCGAGGCCCTGCAGGTAGCGCAGCAGCCGGGGTGAATAATGGTCGTAGATCGCCATGAAGCTGGCGACGTCCTGCCGCGACACGATGGCCGCCATCAGCGACGCCCAGTAGCCGGCGTCCCGCGAGCCTTGGTTCGTCGTGGTCGACAAACGCCTTCGCCCCTCGATCGAAGTCACGGATCCGGTGACAGGATGCCTTGTTGTCATGGTCAAGCCCAGCATTTCATCCAGGAGCGATTCACCGCCCATATACGGAATGGGCGAGCATCTGGATGCAGTCGCACTGGGGCGTTGTCGGCCCCGGCATCGGACCCGGGGCGAGACAGTGCCGCATGCGCCGTCCACAGGGCGTGAATCGGGCCAGATGAACGGCGTCCCATGCCAGCCGCC
>JAJYPJ010000113.1 GCA_021795435.1 Pseudomonadota bacterium | reverse complement strand
GACCGCGACCGCGAGGCCATGCCACAATCACCCCGCCCGCGCATTGCATCGGCCCCGTAGCTCAGCTGGATAGAGCGTTCCCCTCCTAAGGGAAAGGTCGCCCGTTCGAATCGGGCCGGGGCCGCCACATTCAAGCACTTACGAACGAGGCCCGACCCAAAATCGGGCCTTTTTCCGGTTCAAGTGGCCACACCGTGGACACCACGCCATTGCCACGCCATGCGCACGCCACTGTCGCGCCCTCGCCGCGCCAGGCTCGTTGGCCATGGTGTGGACACTGGGTCTGAGTCTCACGCCCCGCCCCTTCATCGATCTGTCGATTTGGCCGCTGACCTCAGTGTCACGCGTCGAGATCGCGCAACACGCGCGGGTGCGAAGCCGCGATGCGGAGCAGGGTTTGCGCTGCACCGGTAGGCTCGCGCCTGCCTTGCTCCCAATCCTGCAAGGTACGTGGTGAGACGCCCAGCAGCGCAGCGAATTGCGACTGCGACAAGCCCGTGCGCGCGCGCGCGCGTGCCGCCCCGGTCAACTCCACGCGCGTAGTGCGCGCAGGTTCGCCGCGCTTCATCTGTCGCACCGAGCGCAACAGCTTTTCACCCAACTCAGTACCGGTCATCGCAGTCATAGAGTTTCCTTGATTTGCTTGAGGATATGCGCCGGGATACTGCCGCGCACGGCTTTGGTGTAGATCACCAGTAGCCAGATGACCCCATCGGGCAGCCGGTTGTAGTAGATCACCCGCGCGCCGCCGCGCTTTCCGCGCCCGGATGCCGCCCAGCGCACCTTGCGACATCCGCCGCTGCCTGGAATGACATCACCTGCTTCGGGGTTCGCCGCGATCCACGCGCAGAACTCTAGCCGTTCATCCTGGCTCCAGATGGAGTCAACGTCGGCGCGGAACTCGTCCGTTTCGGCGATGGTGAGCACGGTCAAACTATACGGCAAAGCCGTATGTCGGTCAACTCCTCGTGTCGGTCGAATTGAGCCTGCGCCCGACGGCGCGCCGCCGGGGCGCATCGACCGGGCGCGGAAACTCACTGCGTCGCTTGCTTCTCCGCCCGCGCCACCGCCGCGCGATCCGCGCTGCTCGTCTTGGTGTTGCCGCGCATGATCGCTTGAAACTGCGCGGGCGGCATCTGCCAGCCGAAGCGGTGAGTGGCCTGCGCTTTTTCGATCGCCACAATCGGTGCATCGGCGTCGCGTGACGTCTTGATCAAGACGTGCTGCAGGCCAACGGAACTGGCAGTAAACACTGCGGCGATCGCGAGTTCTTTAATCATGATTGTTCTCCTTGTTAGTCGAAGGACGGACTGAATAAGCCGCCAGCGCTGCGCGTACGGCCGCGCTGCGCGTGATCCCGTCGCGCTTGCAGATTTTGGCCAGCGCCTCGGCATCAGCCGCGCGCAGCACCATTGAGAAGTTGCCGCCGCCACGGCTGGCCGCGTCCTCGCGCAGCGAGGCCTGCCGTCGACGCTCGGACTCGCGCCGCGCCGCCAGAACAGCGGCTGGGTCCACCGGGCGGCCGGGGCCGCCATTCCGAGCCTTTCGGTACTCGCGATCGCTCATTTTCAGCGCGACCAATCGAAACGCGAATCGTCGCGGAAATGCTGCAGGAAGGCGAAGGCGCTGGGAGCGCGCCGGACGATTTTCTTGAGCGCCTCGAGGCCACCGGTGAAGTGAAACCTGATCTGCTCCGGGAACATCAGGCGGCCGTCGACCCCGCCCGGGCTGACTGGCTGGTCAATCCACAAAACAAGCGTTGCGCCAGATTTCTGCATCTGACCATCGGCCGGCGCAGCAATTTCCAGGACGGACCCCGGCCCCTGGGCACGCATAGCGACTGTGAATTTCATGACTTGTCTCCTGTTTTTTGATTAGTTGAATCTTACTGCACAATAACGTCACGTGACGTGTCCTGCGTCACATTCTTGAAGGTTCGGCCGGCCGCCCTGCTTTGAGGATGCGATCCGCCGTGGCCAGGATGCGGCGCGCGTGGCGATCGGTGATCTGCTCCGCGGTCGCGTCGCCCATCCAGGCCTGGATGTAGCCGCGGGACGCCTCCAGGTCACCAAAGCCCAGCGCCGCGCCGACCAAATAAGCCACGCTCTCTGCCTCGACTTCGGCCAGACTGCGATCCAATTCCACGCCGTCCACGATCCGCTCCGCCTCGCCATGCAGCAGGCAGTGCGCCATTTCGTGGCATAGCGTCTTGAGCGGCTGCGCCGCCAGCGGGGACACCGCGACCTGCCGGGCCTGCGGCAGCGCGTAGCCCTGGCAGTTGCCATCGAAGTGCTCGAAGTCGACCCGCTCCAGCCCCAGGCTTGCGAGCGCCAGCACCGGGTCCCAGCCTGCGGGGGCCTGTGCCTCGAGGGGCGCCGTCTCGCCGTCGGTGTGGTGGAGGGCAAACCAGTTGCGACGGACAACAAAGATGCGCCGGCCTTGCGGCTGGGCCTCGCCCGTCTCCTCCTTGTCTTCCGCGTCGGCCTTGCGCTTGCTCTTGAGGATCACCGGCATCGCCATCGCCAGCGCCCGGCTCCCCTTACGCACCTGACGTCCCAGCTCCTGCCAGTGGTGAAAGCTCGCAATCGGCGCCAGTGGCTCGCCCCGCTCGATGAGTTGCGCCGCGACCCATAGCGCGTTCGGGAAGCTGTAACGGTGGAACATCCTGTAGCACTCCGCCATGCGTCCGGGTTGGGTCAGCGCTTCGCGCAGCAGCGCCTGGAAGTCAGGGCCTTGGGCCTTCCCACCATCTGCCGGTTGGTGGGCCTCGGGGGAGCGCGAGGGGGAACGCCTCGCTTCGCCCTGGGTCGCGCGTGCAGTCGGGGTGTTCGTCAGGTCAGTCATGGGTGTGTCCTCGCTGTGGGTTCTGCCGGTTGGAGCCGCCTCACCGATTCGCGAGGCGGCCCGAACCCGCGCAGCGGGCGAGCAGGCAGCGGGCATGACAGAGCGCAGCGGCCGCGACGCGGCTGGCGTGACCGATGCAGGCGAGGGGCCAACGAGCGGGGCGGCTCCAATTGGCAGTGACAGCGAGACTTCGGGACCTGCGCACGCCAGCGCGCGGGCCAGGGCGTCGGCAAGGCTGTTGGCAACGCGCCGCCGGCGCGGCTTCAGGAAGGAAAGGCCCGGCGCTGCCGCCCCCCCCCTGGTTCAGTCCACGTCACGGATCAAGCGGGGCAAGTCGTCGGCGATCCCAAGGACGCCACGCATCCCTTTTTCGAATCGCTCGGCGAGCACCGGCATGAACAGATGCTCGACAATGTCG
>JAJYPJ010000112.1 GCA_021795435.1 Pseudomonadota bacterium | reverse complement strand
GATGGCGCCAGCGCGGAGATGTCGGGGAAGATCTCGGCCCCCGACTGGTCGAGGTTGACCGGGCCGCCGCTGGGCCGCTCCGTCAGCGGGTCGTTGCGCGTCAGGTCCGGGCTGATGCGCGTCCAGATTTCCCCGCCGTCCATGCTCTTGAGCACGTACTGCGAGGCGATCAGCAACTCGCCCCGCCGCGCCGCGGCGAACAGGATCGGATGCGTCCAGCCGAAGCGATACTTGAGCTCGTCCGAAGCCGCGCCCTCCTGGTATTCGGGCCACGGACTGACCTCGCGGTACTCGCCGGTCGCCTGGTCGTAGCGCAGCAGGATGCTGAAATAGCCGCTGCCATAGGTGATCCGCGGATGCCCCGGCTGCGGCGCGACGAAGGTCGCCTCGCCGTAGGCCACCGGGTGCCAGTCGCCCAACGGCACCATGCCCTGCGGCGTGGCGCTGGGTCCCTCCATGGATCCCTCGTCCTGCTGGGCGCCATAGACGTGGAACGGGAACTGGTCATCCAGCGCCACGTGGTAGAACTGGCCCGTCGGCTGGTTGTGCTCGGTGCTCCAGGTCTTGCCGCCGTCGGTGGAAACCGTCGCGCCGCCGTCGTTGCCCTCGAGCAGGATCTTCGGGTGGTGCGGGTTGATCCAGAGGATGTGGTTGTCGCCGTGCGGCGTATGCAGCTTGGCAAACGCCTTGCCCCCGTCATGCGAGACCCACAGCGCATCCACGTTCGGCACGTACACCGTCTGCGGGTCGGTCGGGTCGACAAAGATGCTCATGTAGTAGAACGCCCGCTGCCGCAGGCTCCAGTTCGCGTTCACCCGCGTCCAGCTCGCCCCCGCATCCTCCGACCGGAACACCCCGCCTCCCTTCGCCTGCACGATCGCGTACACCACCTTCGGGTCGCTCGCCGACACCGCCACCCCGATCCGGCCCAGCGTCCCCTGCGGAAATCCCGCGTTCCGCGATATCTCCTGCCAGTGCGTGCCCCCGTCCGTGCTCTTGTACAACCCACTCCCCGGGCCCCCGTCCTGCAGCGTCCACGGCGTCCGGTACGCCTGCCACATCGCCGCGTACAGCACCTGCGGATCCTGCGGATCCATCACCAGGTCGATCGCCCCCGTCTTCGCGTCCACGTACAGGACCTTCGTCCACGTCTTGCCCCCGTCCGTCGACTTGAACACCCCGCGGTCGCTGTTCGACTTGAACACGTGTCCCATCGACGCCGCGTACACCACCTCCGGGTTCCGCGGGTCCACCACGATCGCGCTCGTCGTGTGCGTGTCCCGCAGCCCCGCGTAGTGCCAGCTCTTGCCCCCGTCCGTCGACTTGTAAATCCCGTCGCCCGTGATCACGTCACCGCGAATGTCGCTCTCGCCCGTGCCCGCGTAGATCACCTTCGGGTCCGACGGCGCCACCGCCAGCGCGCCAATGCTGTCGCTCGTCGACGACCACTTGCCGTCCGTCAGGTTGAACCACTTCACGCCGTAATCGGTGCTGCGCCACACGCCACCGTCCACGCCGCCCATGTAGAACAGGTCGGGCTTGCCCGCCACGCCGTCGACCGCGACCACGCGGCCGCCGATGTAGGGGCCGATGCTGCGCCACTTCAGGGCGCTCGCCGGGGCCGGCGTCGCCGGCGCCGCCGCCGACGCGACCGCCGCGGGAATCAACAACGCCGACAGCACCGCCAGCGTGGCACCCAGGCCACGCATCCCCAGTCCACGGACCGCATTACGCTTCATCGCTGCTCTCCCCGGGTCGTCAGTCGCGCCACCCCGATGCACGCGCCGCGATGCGGATTCCAAGCGGCGCGACGGTCGGCGTCGATCCCGCCGAAGCTAGACCTCCCGGGCGCTGCTGGCAAACGAAATCCGCCCCAGCGGGATTACGATGGTGTAATGCTGTGGCGCAGCAGCCGGGCGCCGCTCGCCACGGCATCCGCCCGGGGATTCAGGCCCCGCGCGGGGCGAACCGCCGGGCCACGTAGTCCTCGATGATCGCCACGAATTCATCGGCGATTCCCTCCCCGCGGAGGGTGACCGTCTTCTGTCCGTCGATGAACACGGGCGCGGCGGGCGCCTCGCCGGTGCCGGGCAGGGAAATCCCGATGTGCGCATGACGGGACTCGCCCGGCCCATTGACCACGCAGCCCATCACCGCGAGCGTCAGGTTCTCGACGCCATCGTATTGCTGCCGCCACGCCGGCATGCGCTCGCGGACGTGGCCCTGCACCCGCTGCGCCAGTTCCTGGAAGAAGCTGCTGGTGGTGCGGCCGCAGCCCGGGCATGCCGTCACCAGCGGCGTGAACGCGCGCAAGCCCATCGTCTGCAGCAGCTCCTGGGCGACGATCACCTCGCGCGTGCGCGACTCGCCGGGCGCCGGCGTCAGTGAAATCCGGATGGTGTCGCCGATGCCCTCCTGCAGCAGCACCGCCAGGGCCGCCGCCGACGCGACGATGCCCTTGCTGCCCATGCCGGCTTCGGTCAGCCCGAGATGGAGCGCGTAGTCGCTGCGCGCCGCGAGGTCGCGGTAGACCGCGATCAATTCCTGCACACCCGATACCTTGCACGAGAGCACGATGCGGCTGCGATCCATGCCGAGTTCCTCGGCGCGCGCCGCCGAATCCAGCGCCGAACGGATCAGCGCCTCGCGACCGACGGCCGCGGCATCCCAGGGCTTCTCGCGCGCATGGTTCTCGTCCATCAACCGCGCCAGCAACGCCTGGTCCAGCGATCCCCAGTTGGCGCCGATGCGCACCGGCTTGTCGTGGCGCAGCGCCATCGCGATGATTTCCGCGAACTGGGTATCGCGCTTCTTGCCGAAGCCGACGTTGCCCGGATTGATGCGGTACTTGGCCAGCGCCTCGGCGCAGGCCGGTTCGGCCGCCAGCAGTTGGTGGCCGTTGTAGTGGAAATCGCCCACCAGCGGGACGCCGCTGCCCATGCGGTCGAGGCGCTCGCGGATGCGCGGCACGGCCGCCGCCGCCTCGGGCGTGTTCACCGTCACGCGCACCAGTTCGGACCCGGCGCGCGCCAGCTCCGCCACCTGGCGGACGGTCGCCTCGACGTCGGCCGTGTCGGTATTGGTCATCGACTGCACCACCACCGGCGCCTGACCGCCGATCGCCACGCGACCGACGCGCACCTGCCGGGTCCCGTGGCGGGCGGATGCCTCGGCGCGACCGTGGTCAGCCACGCGCGGCCACCGCATCGGGAGCCTGTCCGTCGTCTTGCGCGGCCGGCGCGGCACGCGGGGCCGCATCGACCACCAGGCCGACATACGC
>JAJYPJ010000011.1 GCA_021795435.1 Pseudomonadota bacterium | reverse complement strand
AGCACGGCGGTCTGGATGGTCATGTGCAGGCTGCCCGTGACGCGGACACCCTTCAATGGCTGCTGCGGCGCGTATTTCGCGCGAATGGACATCAATCCGGGCATCTCGTGTTCCGCGATATCAATTTCCTTGCGGCCGAATTCGGCCAAGCTGATGTCGGCAACGCGGAAATCGCGGCCTTGGATGGGGGATGCGAGGGCGTTCATGGTTGCTCCGAGTGACTGGCTGGGGCTCGCAGGCCTGCTGGGGCCAACGCCGGGCGCGGTTGAATTGGGACGCACACCGAGCCTGGCCGGCCCTCCCGCGCGCTAGAGCGGAATGGCAGGTCGCAGCGCCCCTCAGTGCGCAGGCCGTCATTATATCCATATCTCCGGATATAAAGATAAAGACCCATGTCGTGCGCTGCGACGGTGCGTGCTTGCAATCCTGTGTGCACTGCAGCAATTTGTGGCCGGATTCCTCTGACTGGGCAAACCGATGGCTCAATCCTGCGAAGAACCGGACCCACGTCCCCAGGACGCCGCATTGCGCGACGACGTGCGGAATCTTGGTGCACTGGTCGGAGCCATGTTGGCGGAGCAACGAGGAACCGCGTTTCTTGAGACGGTCGAATCGGTGCGCACCGCTGCCATCAGCCGACGCGAACAGGGGCTCCCCCCGGGTGTCCTGACGGAACGACTGGCGGGTTTGCCGCCCCGTCTCGCGGAATCAATGACGCGCGCATTCTCGACCTATTTTCAGACGGTCAACGTCGCGGAGCGGGTGCACCGTATTCGCCGCCGCCGTGCCTATCAGCGCGTGGCCGAACAGCCGCAACCCGACGGCTTGCACGACGTGATCGCGAGGATTCGCGCCAGCGGTGTTGGAGACGCACGCTTATTGGCAGCCGTGGCCGACATGCGAGTCGAACCGGTTTTCACGGCGCATCCGACTGAGGCGGTGCGCCGCTCGCTGCTCGAGAAGGAACAGGTCATTGTCCGCTGTCTCGTTGCCGACTTGGATGGTGAACTCACGCCTGGCGAGCGTGCTGCCGCACGCGCCCAGATTCGCACTGCCCTGACGATCGGGTGGCAAACGGCGGAAGCCTCGGCCCTGCGTCCGTCCGTCCAGGACGAAGCGGAGCACGTCGGCTTCTATCTGGCCGATGTGCTCTACCGGGTTCTGCCGCTCTTTTTTGAAGCGCTGGAGGATGCATTGGGTGGATCGATGCCTTCGCATGTGCCGCCGAAGATCCTGACCTTTGGTACGTGGGTGGGCGGCGACATGGATGGCAATCCGAACGTCGATGCCACCACCATCGCGGCAACCATGTGCATGCTGCGCTCGCTGGTTCTGGAGCGTTACATTGCTGAAGTCGGCAAGCTGGCACGCCTTCTGAGCCAATCGCGCCCCTTGGTCGACGTTGATGAGGCCATTCATGCGCGTATCGCAGAACATGCATGCCACGTGCCGAAGGCTGCATCCGCCATTAGGCCGAGGCATGCAGACATGCCTTATCGCGTGCTGCTTACGCTGATGCGCGCGCGGCTCATCGCGACGCTCAAGAATGCACCGGGTGCCTATCAGGGCGCTGACACCTTCCGCGACGATCTGCAACTGATCCTCCGTAGCTTGATTGCGCATGACGGGATTCACGCAGGGGCGTTTGCGGTGCGCCGGCTCCTGTGGCGAGTCCATGGCTTTGGATTCCATCTCGCGCGACTGGATGTGCGCCAGGACGCACGGGTCCATGCGCAAGCGGTCTCCGACGCCTTGCTGGATCCACAATGGGCCCAGCGCACCGATATCGAGCAGGCCGAATTCCTCAAGAGCCAGGCAGCGGGCGACTCATTGCTGCCCTCGGCGCGGGATGAGGAGAATCAACGGCTCGATGCGGTATTTGCAACGCTCGCTGACCGCCGTGTGCGCCAGGGTGCCGACGCACTCGGCCTCTATGTCATTAGCATGGCGCATGGCGTCGGGGACGTACTCGCCGTGCTGGCCCTCGCCCGGCGAGGCGGGCTGGTCGAGGATGGGGCGGTTCCGCTCGACATTGCGCCCCTCCTTGAGACCATCGCGGATTTGCGCAGTGGCGCCGGGTTGCTGCGCGACCTCGCTGGCAATGAGGTCTATCGTGCGCATTTGGCGCGCCGCGGCAATGTGCAGACGTTCATGCTCGGCTACTCCGATAGTGCCAAGGATGGTGGGATTTTGGCTGCACGGTGGGCGCTTGAGCGCGCGCAGGCTGAACTTCTCGACGTCGCCTGTGCGCACGGTGTCCGGCTGGACTTCTTTCATGGGCGCGGCGGTTCGGTCAGCCGCGGGGGCGGCAAGGCGTCCCGCGCCGTGCGTGCTGCGCCACGCGGCAGCGTACGCGGACATCTGCGGCTGACCGAACAGGGCGAGGTGATTCATCGAAATTACGGCATCCGCGCCCTTGCGTTGCGAAACCTGGAACAGCTCTCCGCCGCCGTCATTGAGGCAAGTCTCGACGAAACACCGGTAGACGGTCGCGAGCTGCTCTGGCGCGACCAGATGGACGAGATGGCAGCCGTAAGTGAGATCGCTTATCGCGCGCTTCTGGATGATGAAGGATTCATCGCCTACTTTCGTGCAGCCACGCCTATTGACGTCATCGAGCGCATGACGCTTAGCTCGCGACCATCGCGAAGGGGAGGGCATGGTGGCATCGAGGCGCTTCGTGCGATCCCATGGGTATTCGCCTGGACGCAATCGCGAGCCGGAATGACTGCCTGGTACGGACTGGGGTCGGCATTCGACGCGATGGCTCGCGTTGCAGGTGAGGCTGCCTTGGTGGAAATGGCCCGCGACATGCCGTTCCTGCGCACGTTGCTCGATGATGTGGAAATGGTTTTGGCGAAGTGCGACATGAACATTGCCGAACAATTTTCACGCCTGGCCGGTCCCGAATTGCATGGTCACTTCTTTCCGCGACTCAATGCTGAATTTGAGGCGACGCGGCGATGGGTCCTCAAGGTCAAAGGGTGCGCGAGATTGCTGGATGGCGAGCCTCGGCTCGCTCGTTCGATCCAACTGCGAAACCCATATATCGATCCGATGAGCCTGATCCAGCTGGATCTTCTGGGGCGGTGGCGCGCCGATGGTCGTCAGGACGAGCGCCTGATGGCCGCTCTGGTTGCGACGGTCAACGGGATAGCCCAAGGCCTCCAGAACACCGGATGACAGCCAGCGACGCTCGCTGCTTTCTGATCTGGATCAAGGCCGACGGTGACCGCCTGCAAGACACTGCGCCTATGAGCAGCCACGCCCCGCGCCCTCCCCGATTTGATGCGGAACTGATCGCCCGGTACGACGTGGCGGGTCCGCGCTACACGAGTTACCCGACGGCGCCCCAGTTCCACGACGCATTCGGGGACGCCGATTTGCGTGCCGCCGCAAAACTAAGCAACGAGGATCCGATCCCCCGGGACCTCTCCTTGTACGTGCACGTGCCGTTCTGCTTCAGCCCATGCTTCTATTGCGGTTGCACGCGCATCATTACCCGGGACCGTGGCAAGACGGAGCAATACCTTGCCCACCTGTACAGGGAGATCGAATTTACCGCGCCACTATTTGACCGGGATCGAAAGGTCGTGCAACTTCATCTCGGTGGAGGAACACCCAATTTTCTTGATGTTCCGCAAATGCGCGAGCTGATGAATGTGCTTGGATCCCACTTCAGCCTTAGCAGCGCTGGAGAACGGGAGTTCGGCATCGAGCTTGATCCTCGCAGCGCGGATCCCGGCTACGTTCGAGCGTTGGCAGACATGGGCTTCAACCGCCTGTCGGTTGGAATCCAGGACTTCGATCCTGCGGTGCAGCTCGCAGTCAATCGCATCCAGGGCATCGAAGACACTGCGGCATTGTTGAATGCAGCGCGCGAAGCGGGGTTCCGATCAACGAGCGTCGATCTGATCTACGGCCTTCCACGCCAAACGCCAGAGAGCTTTGCACGCACCCTCGATACGGTGATTGCATTGGAGCCCGATCGAATCGCCGCGTACAGTTACGCGCACCTCCCACAGATCTTCAAGCCCCAGCGTCAAATCGACGGCAGCGACTTGCCTGACGCCGCCAGCAAGCTGGCGTTGCTCGGGTTGACCGTGGACAAGCTCACGGCGGCTGGCTACGTCTACATTGGCATGGATCATTTTGCACGGCCCCTGGATGAACTTTCGCGCGCGCAACGCGCTGGCACGCTGCAACGGAATTTCCAGGGTTATTCCACCCATGCTGAATGCGACATTCTCGGTCTCGGACTCAGCTCCATCAGCAGGATTGGCGGCACGTACCACCAGAATGCGAAGGATGTGCTCGCCTATTACACCGCCCTGGATCAAGGCAGGATGCCGGTGAAGCGCGGTATCGAGCTTAACCATGACGACCACATCCGACGGGACTTGATCAACGCGCTGATGTGCCAGGGCGAGGTGGACACGGCCGCCTTCGCGCTTCGCCATGGAATCGAGTTCGACAAGTACTTCGCCGACGCGATCCGGCGTCTTAGCGGTTTCGAAGCGGATGGGCTGGTTGCCTGGCAGGGGCCCACGTTGCGCATTACCGCAGCCGGTCGGCTGTTGACGAGGCAAGTGGCGATGCAGTTTGACGCCTATCTTGCCCCTGCGCGCGAGCCCCGCTTTTCGCGCGCGATTTAGGCTTTCTACGTGGCCGAGCGGTCGCACGGCTTGGCGCGGGCACGGGATGCAGTCGATCGGCGCTGATCAAGTGCGCCTCCCCCCAACGTGGTCGCAGTCTGGCCAGTTGGGTCCTGCGCTACAATGAGCCGTGCGTCGTGACATCGGAAGGCCATGAGCATCAAGCCGAATGCCTGCGCGGTTCCAATGTCGGGCCTGGCCTGCGCGGTGCAGCCCGCCCCACATGTGTCCTGCGCCCGTTGTGCTCTGGTGCGGGCCTGCGGTGTTGCGGGGAACGGCAGCATCGCGTTTGCCGATGTGCAACGGCTGGTCGAAGACGTCGGGCCGTTCCGTAGCGGTCAATTCGTCTTCCGCGCGGGGGAGCCATTCCGCAGCCTTTATGCCGTCAAATCGGGCACCGTGAAGACCGTGCAGAGCGATGCCGATGGTCGCGCACAGGTGCTTGGGTTCTACTTGCCCGGAGAGGTCCTTGGCCTGGAGGCCGTGGATCCTGGCGTATACCCAGTGGACGGTCTTGCGCTTGAGAGCACGCGACTGTGCCGACTTCCCTTTGATTCGGTCAGCCACGTCGCACAGCGCGAGCCGGAAGTGCTCCAGCATTTGTTCCGCATGTTCAGCCGGGCCATTGCGTTGCATGAAGGTCGGAGCTGGGATACCGGGGCGGACCAGCGGCTGGCGGCATTCCTGCTTGATCTATCAGCGCGCTACGCCCAGCGTGGCCTGGCTCCGGATCGCTTTCATTTGGCGATGCCGCGCAGCGATATCGCCAATTTCCTGCATCTGGCGCCAGAGACGGTCAGTCGCGTGCTCGCACGCTTTCGCGAGCAAGGCCTGGTCGATATTACTGGCCGCGAAGTGCGCGTGGAGCGCACCGATGCATTGCGCGCGTTGCTGCAGGATGCGGGAGCCTGAGGCCTTCGCGTAGCGCCGCCCATTGCGTCGCCGAAGCGCGCGCACTGTTTCCGGTTGATGCAATTGCCATTGGCGTGAATGGACCCATGACCGGGTTCAGGGGCAGGCGGTGGGTGGTGCCTGGCCTGTCCCCATTCGTCCGAACCTACTGAGGAATAACATGCCGACCTTGTTCGACCCCGTCAAAGTGGGTGCGCTCCGCCTGGCCAATCGCATCGTCATGGCGCCACTCACCCGCAATCGTGCACCGGGAGGTGTGCCGACGGCCCTGATGGCTGACTATTACCGCCAGCGCGCGACGGCAGGACTGATCATCACGGAAGCCAGCCAGATCAGCGGCATGGCGCAGGGATATCTCGATACGCCTGGCATTTACACGCAAGCGCACATCGACGCGTGGCGTCAGGTTACGGACGGCGTGCACTCGGCGGGCGGCCAGATTGTCATCCAGTTGTGGCACGTTGGTCGGATCTCACACCGTTCATTGCTTCCGGGTGGCGCGGAGCCGGTCTCTTCGACTGCGCGGGCGGCCAACACCAAAACGTTCACGCGCGATGGATTCGTTCCGGTTTCCACGCCGCGTGCACTGCGCGATGAAGAAATCCCGGCGTTGGTGGCGGACTATGCGCATGCAGCACGGTGTGCGGCAAAGGCTGGATTCGATGGCGTGGAGGTCCATGCGGCGAATACCTATCTGATCGAGCAGTTTCTCCGCGACAGCATCAACGACCGTCATGGTCCCTATGGCGGGACGATCGAGAATCGTGCGCGCCTGCTGATCGAAGTCCTGCAAGCAGTCGGCAGCGAGCTTGGGTTTGAACGCGTAGGCGTTCGCCTGAGTCCACTGACGACATTTGGCGGGAGCGCGCCATTGGACAGCAAACCGCAGGCGCTGATGGAGCATGTTATTGGCAAGATTGCGCCGATGGGATTGGCGTACGTCCATATGATCGAAGGCGAAACCGGTGGAGCGCGTGAACCCGATGGCGCGCCGGCTATGGATTGGGATGTTCTGAGGAGCGCGTTCCCGGGCGCATGGATGGTCAACAACGGCATTGATGGGGAGCACGCGCGGGCAGCCCTCGCCAGCGGCCATGCCGATCTTGTCGCCTTTGGTCGATCCTTCATCAGCAATCCAGACCTGGTACGGCGACTGCGCGAGCACGCTTCACTGAATACCCTTCGCGCCGACTTTCTTTATGGCGGTGGCGCAGAGGGCTACACGGACTATCCCATGCTGGATGAAAGCATCGTCGCCTGAAGCAAGCGGCGAGGATTGATCCGCCCGCGCCGTAGACATCGGTTCCTTGCGGTGCGGCCGACTCGTATGCGTCGAGCCGCAACGCTTGGTCACGCGCGTTGCGCAGTGCCTGATCGCTCGTTTAATACAAAACCGACCGGTATTGAAATTCAGTTTGATGAACCTCACCTATGCGCGCGCGCTGGTCAAAGAGACGGAGCTAAGGGTTGTTCAGTCGTCTTTTGCCAGAGTCCGCCCGCGTCGCGGACCCACGCGACGATTCCCCAAACAGAAGCTGGAGAACCACAATGAACAAGTCCCTTGCTGCCCTAGCCTTGGCTGCCGTTCTGGCGGTACCCGCCGTGTCACACGCGCAGGATGGCAATTTCTACATCAACGGTTCGGTGGGCGAAGCCCACTACGGGAAGAGCTACTTCGATAACCACCATTTTGGCTTCGATGCCAATGGTGGCTATCGCTGGGACGTTGCGCCCGCGTTCAAGGCGGGCGTGGAAGCAGGCTATGTCAATATCGGTAGCTATGGCGTCCGCTCGAACTTCCCGGGGATCGTCCTTCCCAACGCGAACATCCATGGCTGGACTCTGGGCGGAACGGCCAAATATGACATCACGCCGAACTGGTATGTCGATGGTCGCGCCGGACTTTGGCGCTGGACGGCGCGCACCGCCATGCCGGTAGCCGGGACGCCAGTAGTGTTCGATGGCAATGGCACTGGCTATTACGCAGGCGCTGGCTTCGGGTATAACTTCGACAGCAATTGGAGCCTCGGCCTCAACTACAACTACTACAACGGATCCAAGCACGGGTTCAGCGCCACTTCGAGCCTGGCCTCCGTGTCGGCCGAATATCGGTTCTAAGGCGATAGGCTCAGGTTGCCCGATCGCGGCAACCAAGTCCCCTCCACGCGGGCGCCAGCATGGCGCCCGCGTGCTTTCGGTATCGGCGGATGGGCTCGTGATTGGCCACGATTGCGCCGTCCGTCGCCACGCTTTGCATCCGCGGGTATTGGTACTTGCCGGCGGCGATCACATTCCAAAAGTTCGGCTGTACAGGGAACCGAGGCGACGCAATCGTTTCCTCACCCGCGTCAAGGCGCGGCGGCTGTTGCAGGAGTTGCCGCCGCACCTGCGGGAGATGGCGCAGTTTGCGTTGATGACGGGACTTCGGCAGCGCAACGTGTCGTACCTGCGGTGAGACCAGGTCGACATGGCTCGTGGTGTGGCGTGGATCCATCCAGACGAGGCCAAGGCCGGGAGGGCCATTGGCGTCCCATCGAACGCCGACGCACTGGAGGTGTTGCGTCGGCGGCGCGGGGAGCATCTCGAGTACGTGTTCACGTACCAGGGAAGGCCGGTGGACCGGTGCTCAACCGTCGCGTTCAAGAAGGCGTTGGCGCGGGCAGGGATCGAGCGCGCGTTCCGCTGGCACGATCTGCGGCATACGTGGGCGTCGTGGCACGTGCAGAGCGGGACCCGGTTGCGGGAATTGATGGAGCTGGGCAGCTGGTCGAGCTACGAGATGGTGCTGCGGTATGCCCATCTCGCCACCGATCACCTGCGGGACGCGGCGGGCCGGATCGATGGCACTTTCTCGTCACACGTGAACCAACCGGCGACGTTTCGACTGATGTAAGTGATTGATTGAATGGTGGCCAGGGACGGAATCGAACCGCCGACACGAGGATTTTCAGTCCTCTGCTCTACCAACTGAGCTACCTGGCCACGACGACGCATCATGCGTTGCGAGCCGCATATTAGACGTGCGCTCGGGAGTCCGCGTCAAGCATGGCAGGTGGATGAATGCAATGCGAACGTGCGATGCGCTGTTGTGCCGGACGTCTTGGCCGGGGCTACCATGAATCGGCAAGTGCGCCGCCGCGCACTCGATCGTCGGGAGGATTCTCATGCGCATCAGGAATTCGATTCTGGCTGCCTTGGCGGCAATGGCGATTGTGTCTGCGGGTTCAGTCCTGGCCGACACCGCCAAGGTGATGGCTGAAAACCTCGCACGGTTCCAGAAGTATGCTGGCAAGCCACAGGATTCCGTAACGGTATTCCAGCTTCAAGGCTGGCAGCCGCTTGGTGAAAATCACATCGCAATCTGGACCGGTGTCAACGATGTCTACCTGATCCGGGTTGCCAAGCCCTGCATCAATTTGAGCTGGACCAACGGCGTCGGTATCCGGCCGCACATGAACGAGCTGCGCACACGATTCGACAACATCTATGTGCATGGCATGCCCTGCCAAATCGAAAGCATCCGCAAGGTTGATTACCTGGCCGTTCGCAGGAGCATGGGACCGCATGCCGAGGCTGTCGACCCAAGGCCTCTCGGTGGCGGCAGCGGGGCGGCGAAAGCTCAGTCCTCAGGAGGCGCCTTGTAACCAGGTGGTCGCGCATTGCCGCCTGCGAACAAGAACTTCTCCATCTCCTCGACCAGCATGGTCCGCGCGCGCGGGTCCAGAGGGCTGAGTCGATATTCGTTGATCAGCATGGTCTGTTGCTGCAGCCAAAGGTTCCATGCATCGCGTGAGATGTGCTCGAAAATTCGCTTGCCCAACTCTCCAGGCCAGGGGGCGTAGGGCAAGCCTTCGGCCTCTCGGCCGAGGTGCTGGCAGTAGACCATGCGCGTCATCGCGGCATCTCCGGTAGATGAGTTAACAGGCGGCGCACTGGCGCCGGAAGCGCAAGCTTGGCGGCATCGGAAGGCGAATGCCACGCCATCGTCGGGATGGCGCACGCTGCGCGCGGCCGGACACCTTGGAAAAGCACCGGGTGCACATCCAAAGTGAAGTGCGTGAACGCGTGGCGCAGCGCCGGGAGGGCCTGCCTGTCGGCTTCGTCGAAATCAGCGAACAGCGCCGCATGCTGGTCGGGAGAATGTGGCGCTTCCGGGAGACTCCACAACCTGGGCCATAGCCCATCCGCTGGTCGCTGTTGAAACAGCATTCGACCGGTTGCATCGCGCAGAAGAAGCCAGTGGATATGTCGAACCGGCAATGATTTCCGCGGAGCTTGAACTGGCAATTGGGCTTCCCGTCCTTGTCCTCGTGCGCTGCAGTGGTGGGCAACAGGACAATCTGTGCAGCGCGGGCGCCGCGGCGTGCATACGGTTGCGCCCAGATCCATGATGGCCTGCGCGTAGCGTCCTGCGTGCTGTGATGGCGTGTGTTCTTCGGCGAGTTGCCATAGCTGCCTCGTCACGGTGGCGCTGCCTGGCCATACTGCGATTCCGTGGTAACGGGTCAGTACGCGTTTGACGTTGCCGTCAAGAATCGCGAATGGCAGATCCCAAGCCTGTGCCAGTATGGCTCCGGCCGTCGACCGGCCGATCCCGGGCAGCGCGGCCAACGCGTCGAAATCCCTGGGTAAGTCGCCGTCGCATTGATCTGCGCAGATTCGGGCAGTGGCGTGGAGGTAGCGCGCGCGCCGGTAATAGCCGAGCCCTGACCACAGCGCGAGGACGGCATCCTCGTCGGCCGAGGCAAGGTCGAACAGGGTAGGCCACATGGCGAGAAAGCGCTGGAAGTACGGTATCACCGTTGCGACCTGCGTCTGCTGCAGCATCACTTCTGCGATCCAGATGCGGTATGCGCTACGGGGTGGGCATTGCCATGGCAGGTCATGACGCCCAGAACGGATCTGCCACGCCAGCAAATCTTCGGACAGCCTGCTCATTTACCTGCGCTATGCGAGGGTTGGCCCATTTTGCTGACGGCTGGAGCGGGCTTCCCATTGATCCTCACGCTGAGTCCACTGAATTGCACCGTCCCGAACGTGACTTGTGAGGCGCTCGCCGCAGCGGCCAATGGAGGTGGTACCAATGGCTGCAAGCCAGGCCCTTGGGAGAAAAGACCCTTCCACCAAGTCAGCAGCGCTGCGGGATCGAAGTGCGCGTCTAATTGCTGATGCGGGCGCCGTATCAGCACGTCGAGCATCGCTGGACCGGCCGTGTTGCTGAAGGCAAGGTTCAGCGAAAGCGCGGGCGCGCCAGCGCTACCGGCGACGGCCACTTGTGCTCGGCTTCCTCCCAGCCAGCGCGCGTGGCCAATGAGGTCAAAGTGCCCGTAACCTGGCAAATCGCCCAACAGTTGCATTGGCTCCAGCGAAACAACCTTAGTGCCACTGTGGGGCACGCCGGTGACGGCGAGACTGATTGGGAGCGCCGAGGCATTTCGCGCGCTCACCGTCATCTGGAACGGGCGACCTGGCTCGAGCTGACCAATCTTGATGGTGACGTCGGCGAGCACGATCCGCCCATGACTGGATAGGCTCCCATCGTTGAGTACTACCCCTGTCCGAATTTGCGGGAGCCAAGGCGCCCGACCGGTTGGGAGACCCGCGATGTAGCCATCCAGCTCATCAAGGTTCATCTGCGGCGCATCAAGCTCCAGTTGCGTGATGGTCGGAACGCCGCCAAGCAGCGCACGCCAGGGAACCCTCAATTTCCCTCTCGCGGCAGTGAGCATGGGCTCCGCGTGACCGGGAACACTCAGGCTGAGGCCTTCCAGGACCAATCCAGGAACCGGCAATAATTCGGCGTGTGCAGGATGTTCAAGCTTGAGCTTGAGATTGGCTGCGGAAGCAGCAGTCTCCAGCAGTGCTGTAAAGCGCTGCGGTTGCAGCAGCAAGTGCACGGCGAGCAGCAGGCCGGCAACCAGGACCGCCAGGACTGCCAAGCTGCCGACTAACGCCATGCGAAAGCGATGACTTGGCACCATGGTCGATCAGCGGGCGCCCTGCAGGCGCTTGGGAAGAAGGCCATCCACAAACGCAACGGGATCGAATTCAATGAGATCCTCACTGCGCTCGCCCGTACCGATGAAACGAATCGGAATGTCAAATTCGCGTGCCAGAGCAAACACGACTCCACCCTTGGCAGTGCCGTCCAGTTTGGTGACAACCAAGCCGGTGACGCCGACGATGTCGCGGAATTGCCGAACCTGGCTGACGGCATTTTGTCCGGTCGTTCCGTCGATCACCATCAGGACTTCGTGTGGCGCTGCGGCGTCACACTTGGCAAGCACGCGCCGGACCTTCGCCAATTCATCCATCAGCCCGCTCTGCGTATGCAGGCGGCCTGCCGTATCGGCAATCAACACGTCGATTTGACGGGCGCGCGCTGCCTGGAGTGCGTCAAAAATGACACTGGCCGAATCAGCTCCCTGTGCCTGCGCGATCACCGGGACGTGATGGCGTTCTCCCCACGTCTTCAATTGCGCTACGGCAGCTGCACGGAAGGTATCACCAGCTGCGAGCATGATTCCAAGGCCTTGGTTACCCAAATGCATGGCCAGCTTGCCAATGGTCGTCGTCTTTCCGGCACCGTTGACACCCACCATCAGCAGCACGAAGGGTTGGGCGGCCTGGATTCTGAGGGGGCGCGCAATCGGCTCGAGGAGGCCAATCAGCCGAGTGCGAAGCGCGTCGAACAAGGAGCCGACGTCGGCAAACTCCCGTCCGCGCATCCGTTTCCGCAGGTCATCAAGTACTGCGGTGGTGGCCGCTACGCCGACGTCGCTGCCGATGAGTATGGACTCCAGTTCTTCCAAAAGCGCCTCGTCCAGCCGCGGATTGCGGTTGAACAGACCACTCAAGCCTCGTGCAAGGGCGCTTTCACCAAGGCGGTCGCGCCAGCTGCGCGCGGCCGACGTTGGCTCAACTGGGTCCGAGCCTGCTTCCTGCTTGCGGAACAGCTTCATCATGCGGGCACAATGGGCGCGGGTTAGGATCAGTAAATGCTAACACCGCGAAATAGAGCGCTTGCTGAGCGGACATCGCTCCCCGGGCAGGTCCGTATCATTGGCGGCATGCTGCGTGGGTCCCGGCTGGCGGTGCCGGAATTGCCTGGCTTGCGGCCGACGCCCAGTCGCGTGCGCGAAACCCTGTTCAATTGGCTGGCGCCGGTCTTGCCGGGCGCGCGCTGCCTTGATCTGTACGCCGGCAGTGGCGCGCTGGGCATTGAAGCGCTCTCTCGGGGCGCGCGCGAGGTGTGTTTTATCGAACGCAACGGTCGATTGGCCGATGCGTTGCGCGCCAATCTGAAACGCTTGCGTCAACCTGGCGGGCGCGTGATCGACTCCGACGCGCTGGCTTTCCTGGCCGGCGTTCCAGAACCATTCGACGTCGTTTTCCTCGACCCGCCATTTGCTGCCGATGCCTGGCAGGCTGCGGCCCAGGCCGTGTCGCCTTGGCTATCGCCCGGCGCGCGCGTGTATGTCGAATATCCGTCTGCAAGCCCGGAGCCATCGTTGCCCGCCCACTGGCAACCGTTACGCAGGGGACGTGCGGGGCAGGTGGCATTTGCCCTCTATGCCAGCGGTGGCGCCGCCGAGCCGTCGACAGGCTGCTAAAGTGGCGCAGTGTTCCCATGGATGCGGTCATGAGTGAGTCCACGTCCGGCCTTGCCAAGCAGCGGATCGCGGTCTATCCCGGCACCTTTGATCCAATCACCAATGGCCATGCCGACCTTGTTGCTCGAGCTGCGCCGCTGTTCGAGCGGGTTGTGGTCGCGATTGCCGAGAACCCGGGCAAGCAGCCAGGCTTCAGTCTTGACGACCGCATCGCGCTTGCGCGGCTTGCCTTGGCCGGGTTGCGCAACGTCGAGGTGCGCGGCTTTGATTCGCTACTAGCCGATTTCATGCGTGAGATCGGCGCGGGTGTCATCCTCCGTGGCTTACGGGCAGTATCCGATTTCGAGTACGAGTTCCAGCTGGCGAGCATGAACCGTTATCTCATCCCGGAGGCGGAGACGCTGTTCTTGACTCCTGCTGAGCAGTACAGCTTTATTTCGTCGTCCCTTGTCCGCGAAATAGCGCGATTGGGTGGCGATGTTTCCAGTTTCGTGCATCCGGCTGTGCAGCAGGCATTGCGGCAGCGGTGGCGCCTGCGGCGTCCGGCTGCGTCACAATAGGCAACTGCCGATTCTTGCCGGCGCTTCAACAACAATATTCATAGAGAGGAGAACCCATATGCGCAAGACATTTCATGCCATGGCGCTCGGGCTGGGCCTGGCGTTGTCGCTCAGTGCCTGTCAGAAGCAGCAGCACGTCGCAGCGCAACAGGCGGCAGTCGTGCAGCGCCCCGCAAACCCCGATGACGTCGCTGGCTGGCAGCAGTATCTCGGGCAGCTTGTGCAGGACAACATGCAGGGCGTCACGACGGATAGCCCGTATGTCTACTTTGTTCCTGCCGGCTCGGACGCCAACTCCAAGGGTGAGCGAGACCGTCAGCTCGAGCAAGTTCAGGGTGTAGTTGCGCGTACGGTCCTTCCCGGAAACATGCTCGCGTTCGGTGGCCCGGATTCGGCGACCACGGCCAGGTTCATCGAGAATTCGTTCAGCGGGGCACAGGCAGGGTCATTCAAGGGCGTAACCGTTTTGTTCATTGGCGACAAGGCCGATGAGGCTGCGGTAGCGAAAGCCTTGGCGCCGAGCGCCGCCACGTACAAGTTTGTCCAGATGTGAGCAAAGCGCGGCAGGCTCACGGCTTGTCGCGCATCGATCCATGTCCCTGAAAATCACCGACGCCTGCGTCAACTGTGATGTCTGCGAGCCCGTCTGTCCAAACCAGGCCATTCGGATGGGGCCCGAGTACTACGTGATTGATCCAGCGCGCTGTACCGAATGCGTGGGCCATTACGATGAGCCCCAGTGTGTTGTGGTGTGCCCGGTGGAGTGCATCGTTCCCGACGAACTGCATGCCGAGTCGCGGTCGGAACTCGAGTCCAAATATCGAGGAATGGCTGACGATGGGGAGCGGGCCGCGTGAGAATCCACGCGGTTCCCGGGAACGGCCAGCGTCTGGACGGCGGCGCGATGTTTGGCAATGCTCCCCGTGCCGTTTGGTCGAAGTGGTTGGCACCCGATGAGCACAATCGGGTGGCGCTCGCTTGCCGCTGCCTCCTCGTTGAGGATCTCGATGGCAAGAACGTGCTGTTCGAAACCGGGATCGGCGCATTCTTCGAGCCTCGGTTGCGCGAGCGGTATGGCGTGCAGGAATCGCGGCATGTGCTGTTGGATGAATTGTCGGCGCGAGGCTTTGCGGAGGACGACATTGATGCCGTCGTGCTCTCGCATTTGCACTTTGACCACGCAGGCGGCCTGCTTGCGGCGTGGCAGCCGGACTCCGCGCCAAGGCTGCTGTTTCGCCGCGCGCACTATCTTGTGGGCGCGGAACATTGGCGACGTGCTCTGGCGCCGCATCCTCGAGATCGCGCTTCGTTTATTCCAGGCCTGACCTCGCTGCTCGAGGCCAGCGGGAGGTTGCGGCTGGTCGACGGTGCCCACGACGCGGTGCTGGGGCCATGCGTCCGATTCCATTATTCCGATGGCCATACGCCTGGACTGATGCTGGCTGAAGTCCAGCCCAGTCCCGGGGCTGCCGGCGGCGTTCTTTACTGCGCCGACCTTATTCCAGGCGTTCCGTGGGTCCATGTGCCGATCACCATGGGATACGACCGATATCCAGAGCGCCTCATCGATGAAAAGCAGGCCATCCTGGATGATGCACTGGCCAGAGGTATCCGTTTGTTCTTTACGCACGACCCTTTGATCGCAATGGCTACGCTGAGGCGTGATGAGGGCGGTCGGTTTGGAGTGGTGAATGGCCAGCAGGCCGTCGAGGCCTTTGATCTGTGAAACGCGCCACTCGCCAGATTATCCGGCGAGAGCGCGCGCGCCGCGCAGAGCCTCGCGCGAAGTGGGATTGGCGGTCCTCTCCCTGGGCCAGGGTATTCCTTGGCGCGTTGTTCGTTTTGTTGGCGTTGCTGGCTTCCTGGCGCGTCGAACAAACCTCGTTTCGTTACCATGCCGCGCTGCGGAGTTTGGTGGGCCCAAAAGCCGGGGTGCAGGACTTGGGTCGTCATGCGCGGCCTTCGGGTCGCCTCAACGGCGCGTGGGTGCGTGTGGTCGGGGTTCCCAAGGTGATCGTTGCGCCGCGGGATCCGGTCTTCAATCAAAGTGCCGACACATTGCTGCTTCGCCGTGAGGTGGCCATGTTCCAGTGGCAACAGGTTGACGTGGGCTACCCGGTGTACGAACTGGAATGGCATGCCGGCCGTGTGGATTCCTCGACCTTCTTGCGCCCCAAGGGGCATCAAAATCCACTGCTGCCCGTGCAGCCTGCTGCGTTTGTGGCCCAGCGAGTGGAACTGGATGGATTTGTACTGGACCCCTTCCTTGTCGAGCGCATCCCGGGCAGGGAAGCGCTGCCAGTCGCCGATGCATTGCCGCCCAACCTTGCCGCTACGTTCGGCGTGCATGATGGCGATTTGTACAGCGGCGATCCGATGCATCCAAGGCTTGGCGATGTGCGCTTGCGCTGGCGTGCCGTTCCGACTCAGGCGGTGACGGTGCTGGCGCCAGTGGACGGCGACCGGCTTATGGCGTCGCGAGGCGCCTGCGTGCAATTGGGTGATCGCAGTCTGGGCGATCTTCTGCCCCAATTGCCTCCGCGCCCAATCGACGCGTGGTTAAGCCGGCTCGTCGCGACGTTGCTTGCGATCGGGGGAGTTGCGTTGATCTCCGCTGCACGCGTGAGGCGTGTCGACGGCGTATTGGTGGTTTCCTGCGGCATCGCCCTCATGCTGGTATCACCCGTCCTCACGTGGTCGTCCTATAGCCTTTTGTTTGGCGGAGTGCTCGGCCTGATGCTGATCGGGTGTCTTGGAACGGCGCTGTGGCGGTGGCACAGGCTGCGCCCGGTCACGGAATGAGGGACTGCCGTGGAGCTGGCGCAGGGATCTTCACCACCGAGCCGGCGGCCAGATGAACCGCTGATGGGCACGGCCAAAGGGCACCCGTGCAGACCCGATCTCTGGATTCTGCCATTTGCCCTGCTTGTGCTTCTTCCATTTGGCCGCTTGGCCGAGTTGGCGACATTTGCCCTGATGCTGCTGTGTGCGGTGATGCTTGTCTGCCGACCGCGTGAGCTCATCCGACTATCCGGCGTGCGCTGGGCGATGGTGGTCTGGGGATGCTACGAGTTGGCTGCGCTTGCCTCGACCATGCATGCCGTCATGCCATCGCGCACTTGGGAAACGGTAGCCGCCATGATGCGTTACCTTCCCCTCACGGTCGGCATTGCATGGATTCTCCGAGAGGGACGACAGTGGTCTTGTCTCTCCCGGGCCATTGCATGGTTGCTGTTGTTCTGGTCGCTGGATGCCTGGATGCAGGCACTGACCGGATGGAGTGTCCGCGGGCACGCCGAGCCGCATAGGTTGACTGGCATCTTTGGTGCAGGTGATCCCAAGATCGGCCAAGTGCTGGCGACACTTTCGCCCTTCATACTGGATCGTGCACGGGCTTGCCGATCGGGACGCCTTTGCGCAGCGCTGATCGCGCTGTTGCTGCTTGGGCCGATTCTGCTGTCCGGCTCGCGCGCGAGCTGGCTGACCTATGCACTGGTGCTGGCCGTACTTCTCTGGCGCGAGGCCGGTTCCTTTCGACGTTTCGCGCTGTGGGCAGGTGTGGCGCTTGTGGCTGGCGCGTTGGCGATGGGCCTGGCCTGGCGGACTTCGTCCCGATTTGACGCGCGGATGGGGCGCACACTCATGGCCTTCCAGGGGTCCGAGCGAGGCCTCAATGCGGCACTTTCCTTCAGGTTGAGCATCTGGGGTGATGCTTTACGCATGGTGGCCGCCAACCCGTGGACTGGCGTCGGCGTGCGCGGGTTTCGCTATGCCTATCCTCGATTTGCACTCGCAGGCGATCCATTTGTGAAGCCGGGTGCACGCGAAGGCGCCTTTTACGCGCACCAGATCATCCTGGAGATCCTTAGCGAAAGTGGGGTCGTTGGCCTCGCTCTGTGGCTTTTGGGTATTTCCTTGGCAATCCGCCTGTGGCGCCGTGCCCGTCCGGACGCTCGTGAGCGCGCGTGGCCCGCGAGCGTCGCGCTGCTGGCTGCAGTGTTTCCGTTCAATACCGCACTGGCGTTCTATTCGGCTTGGTGGGGTCTCCTTTTCTGGTGGCTTTTGGCGATTTGGATCGGCGTCCTAAGCAGCGATGTTCGGATGGGCTGCCATGGCGCGTGAGCGGCTCTCCCTTGTCGTGACGACCTACAACAACGTCAATACTTTGGCGCGCTGCCTCGATTCCGCGAGGTGCGCCGACGAGATCGTGGTGCTCGATTCTGGCTCGACAGATGGAACGGTTGACGTGGCGCGCCAGAGGGGTGCACGCATTGCGCACCAACCCTTTCATGGGTATGCGGAGCAAAAGCAAAAGGCGATTGATTTGGCGGAAAGCAACTGGGTGCTTCTGCTGGATGCGGATGAAGCGTTGACGCCGCAGGCAGACCACCTGATTGCGCAGGTAATGCTCGAGCCGCAGGTCCGAGGATACCGCCTTCCCCGCAGGGAGCAGATGTTCTGGTCGTTCCAGCATCCGCTGAGTCGCATGAACACGCATCTGCGCCTGTTCGATCGTCGCGCAGGCCGAATGAATCAGGCGCCGGTCCACGCTGCACCAGAGGTGAGGGGTCGGGTGCGCGTGCTGCGTGGAGCCGTATTTCTCCATTACGGTGAACCGGACATCGCCACCAAGGTTGGGAAGCTCAATGCCTACTCAAGCGGCATGGCAACCCGCGAGCGTGCATCCCGTGTCCGCTTCGTGCGCACGCGGATGATTCTCTATCCGCCCTTCTTTTTCTTGCGGCAATATGTATGGAAACGCTATTTCCTCTCGGGTTGGGCGGGGTACATCAGCGCCGCCAGCGGCGCCTATTACGTCTTCATCAAGTACGCCAAGCTCTACGAACGGAGACAGTTGACACATTCCGGCCGCAGGCCTCCGAAGCCATGACTTCCGGCCTTGGCGATAGCAGCCTTGGTGCGTTAGTGTTGCAATACACTAAATTACGAGGCTTTGGCCATGACACGAGCTCGCCTATCCAAGTTACTGGCTGTCGCACCGTTTGTTGTTGCGATCAGCGCATGCGGCAGTTCGGCAAGCGATGGATCAACAATGGTGGTCGCTGCTGGCCCGGCCAGCGGCACGTTGCGGCTCGAAGGGCGCGATGTGGTCATTGCGCCCGCGGGTCGCCCGGTGGCCCGCGTCGACTCGCGCGGCGGATTCACCATCGGTGGCAGGCCCGTCGCCGCGACGCCGTTGCAGCGCGAGGAGCTCGCCAGTTATAACCGGGCCGCATATGCCATGGTCGACAGCAGTGTCGCGGTCGGGACCGCTGGCGTGGCAATGGCGGGCAGCGTCATTGGGACGGTCTTCAGGCATCTTCTCACTGGGAACTCGCAGGACCTCCAGTCCAAGACCGATGCTGAGACTCGCGTACTGCGTCGGAAGGTTGTCGCGCTCTGCCGGCAACTGACCGAGATGGATCAATATCAAAATGCCGTGGCGGCAACGATGCCTGCGTTCCGGCCCTACGCAGTGCTGAAATCCGATGCAGTCAACCATTGCCAGGGTGAAGCAACCCACGGAGCTGCCAATTCCCAGCAAATTGAGCGTTGACTCCGGCAATGATCCCGCATAGCGGGAGCACGATCTGGCCAGCTTGTCTGCGACCGCCCCCGGAGTATGCTTGCAGCAGGACGCTGTTCTGGCCAGCAAGCCAAAAGCTGGGGTCATGGCCGGTTTGACCGCAGGGGTCAGTGATGGTGCTGTGGTTGCCTGCACAGTGGTTGGCCGTTGGAATTTGCCTGTTTGCAGGCGTGCACGTCCTGCAGAGCGGCACTGTCCGCCATGAGCCGGTGTATGCAGTCTTCGGGTCGCTGAGTCTCTTCGTTGCGCTTTACATCGCCTTGACGGCGATGCTGCAAATGCCCGCGCAGCCATTGGCAACGGTTGGATTGGTTGAGCGGACACGACTCGCGGTTGCGTGCGTCATCTATCCGGCAGCTTTCGTTTTCATCGCCTTGTTCACGCGTATGCGCCACTGGCGCAAATGGAGCTATGTCGTCGCGGCATGGTTCCTTGCGCTGCTCGCGGTCAATCTGGATCGACCCTGGGGGTTACTGCGGGACTCGATGCGCATTGATCCGATACTCTGGCTTCCCTGGGGGGAGCCGGTAGCTCAATTTTCGGGAACCGTTTCCTACTGGGCGTGGCCGTTCTTCGCTTCGGCGCTCGTCGTCCTCGCATGGTCCTTATGGCGCTGCTCGGTCCTTTGGAGGATGCACGAGCGCGCAAGGGCTGGTGCGCTCTGGACGTATGTTGCGGTTCAGTTGCTCGTGGTTGCGTACGGGCAAGTGGCGACCGTCCTGGCATGGCGGGGGCCTGATTTCACGGCGATGCCCTTCCTCGTTCTGGTCATTTTGGTCAGTCGCGTGCTCACCCGAGAATGGCGGCAACGTGGCGAGGATCTCGCGGCCAGCCTAGATGCGTTGGCGGTGGAATCGTCGGTTCGCGAACAGGCGCAGGACTCACTGCGCAAGATGGCCTATCGCGACTCCGTAACCGGTTTGCCGAATCGGAATCGCTTGCTTGAGCAGATCGCTGCAATGCAAAGTCAGCCGGATCAGGTCAGGAAAGCCGCATTGCTTGTTGTGGGGCTTGACGGATTCCACTCAGTCAACGATGCGCTTGGACACGAGGCTGGTGACCAGCTCCTGAGAGCATTTGCCGACCGACTGGTTGACCTATGCCGGCATGCGACGTGTGTCGCGCGTCTGGAGGGCGGAGACTTTGGTGTGCTGATCGGCGTGAGCCAGGAAGCCAATGCGCGCGATCCGGATGCCCTGGGACACCAATTGACCGAGAGCATGACCAGACCGCTGCGCTTTGACGCGCACGCGTTGACCCTGGGAGTGAGTATCGGGATTGTCCACATCAGTGGGCCCGGTTCCGAGGCGCCTCTCCTTCTGCAGCAAGCAGCATTGGCCTTGCGCCATGCACGGAACAGAAGTCGGGGATCAAGATCCATCTTCGAGCCGCGCATGCAGAGCGAGGCGAGTCGCCAGATTACGCTCATCCGCGCGCTGCACGAGGCCCTGAACTCAGGCCAACTCCGACTGCTCTACCAACCTCAGATCGATGGTCGCGGGCGCCTCGTTGGCGCCGAAGCGTTGATGCGCTGGCATCACCCCGAGTTTGGTGAGATTGCCCCGGACGAATTCATTCCACTAGCCGAACGTTCTGGCCTGATACACGTGCTCGGGCGCTATGCGCTCGTGCAAAGCTGTGTCGCGTTGCGGTCTTGGCCAGAAGGCGCGCCGCGGGTCCGGCTGTCTGTCAACGTAAGTGCATGGCAGTTACGTCGCGCTGACTTCACGGACATGGTGGCTGAAGTCATTCAGACCTATTCGGTTGCTCCAGGCATGCTGATGCTGGAGCTGACCGAAAGCGCGCTAATCGATGACGCGACGATCATGGGAAGCAAGGTCCGGTTGTTACGATCGCTCGGTATAGGCGTATCGATCGATGACTTCGGCACGGGCTACGCGTCGCTTGCGAGCCTGAAGAGCTTGCCCGTCGAAGAAGTTAAGATCGATCGATCCTTTGTGCAGGACATGAGTGTTTCAGAGCCCGATCGCTTCATCGGGGCGATAATTGAACTGGCTCGGGCGCTTGACGTGTACGTGGTGGCCGAGGGCGTCGAGACGCGTGCCCAGCGGGACGCACTTGCCCGCATCGGTTGCGATGCGTTCCAAGGTCACGGCATTGCACGACCGATGGAATTGGCTCAACTGCTTGCCATGGCGGTTGCTTCCGCGGGATGAGAACCGCTGGTCTGCTTCAAGCTAGCCAACCGCCGCAAAGGCCAATGACCTTCCTGTCGGCAATTGGGCCAGCGGAGTGTTAAGAAGATGGCGCCCGCCAGTGAATCGAGCAATCCATGAGGCTGCGTAGCAGCTCGGGCACCACTGCCGGAAGTTGAGGATGGTAGCGATCATGCGATCGACCGGGCCCATATGTGGTGCAGGCCGCTTGCACTCGTCCGTGTGCCGCATCATTGGAGCTGAAGACTGCCTCGATGCGTTAGGATCACGCCATGCCTTCCTTTGACGTAGTTTCCGAAGTCGATCGACACGAGCTGACTAATGCCGTTGATCAGGCCAATCGCGAACTGAGAAGTCGTTTCGACTTTCGCAATGTCGACGCGAAGTTCGCCCTCGATGGCAACGTCGTCACCCAGACCGCGCCTAGCGACTTCCAGCTCAAGCAAATGCTGGACATCCTGCGAGTGCGTCTGGTCGCGCGCGGCATTGACTTGCGCTGCCTGGACGCCAGCGATCCGGAGGTGAATCTGTCGCAGGCGCGGCAGAGCATCACCATCAAGCAAGGCATTGGTCAATCCGAGGCCAAGAAGATTGTCGCGGCGATCAAGGCGGCCAAGTTGAAGGTGGAGACGCAGATCAACGGCGAGAAGCTGAGGGTCATCGGCAAGAAGCGCGACGAGCTGCAGTCGGCTATTGCGTTGTTGCGTGCCGGCGATTTCACGCTGCCGCTGCAGTTCGAAAACCTTCGGGATTAGCGGCGGCGTTCCAGCCAGGTTGGTGACGGTTGGCAGGCGTCGACTGTCGAAGTAAACCAATGCAAGGGGCAATGCTTTGCGCACTGCCCCTTGCTCAGCGACCTTTCACGATGTTGGCGCGACTTCATCACGAAAGGCGAAGATGGACGTCAAACCGGCTGTCCCAGACTGGCAATATCGATGACGAACCGATAGCGGACGTCACCCTTGATCATGCGCTCGTAGGCGTCATTGATCTTTTGGATGGGGATGAGCTCGATGTCGGCGGCAACATGGTGGGCTGCGCAGAAATCAAGCATTTCTTGGGTCTCCCGGATGCCGCCGATCAACGAGCCGGCCAAGCGCTTGCGGCCGCCAATCAGCGAGAATGCATGGACAGGCGTTGGATCAGGCACGCCAACCAACACCATGGTGCCGTCGCGACGCAGCAGGCCAAGGTAGTCGTTGTAGTCGTGTTGCGCCGAGACGGTGTCGAGGATGAAATCGAAGCGTCCTGCGTTTTGCTTGAATACGGCGGCGTCCTTCGTCACCAGAAAATCATCCGCGCCCAGGCGTTGCGCGTCTTCACGCTTGCCGGTCGAGTGGCTGAGAACCGTCACGTGCGCGCCCATGGCCTTGGCTATCTTCACCGCCATGTGGCCAAGTCCCCCGAGGCCTACGACGGCCACCTTGTCGCCGGCTTTGACCCCGAAGTGGCGCAGGGGCGAATAGGTAGTGATTCCGGCGCAAAGCAGCGGGGCGGCGCGATCCAGTGGCATGCCCTCGGGAATGCGCAGAACGTAGTTTTCGTCAACCGTGATCCGGCTCGAGTAACCGCCGTAGGTTGGTCGCGTGGTATCGAGTCCACCGCCCGGCTTGCGTTCGAAACTGTTATACGTTGCACTCATGCCTTCCGCACAAAACTGTTCCTCGCCTTCGCGGCAGGCCTCGCATGCGCGACACGAATCGACGAAGCAGCCGACGCCGACCGCATCACCCACTTTCCATTTGCTGACATGGCTACCGACCCGACTGACGATGCCGACAATCTCATGGCCCGGCACCATGGGGAACTTCGAACCACCCCATTCGTCCCGTACTTGGTGGATATCCGAATGACAGACGCCGCAATAGCGAATGTCGATCTGGACATCGTGCGCGCCGGGTTCACGACGCTCGACGGTAAAGGGCGCCAGGGGGGATTTGGCAGAGGGTGCGGCGTACGCGGGTGTCTTCAATTGCCTTCTCCTGTTCAGGGCGGATGCATGCGGCGCACGTTTATTGTCGACGCATCGTCCTTCTCGCAAGGGCCAAGCGGCTACTCGATGCACGAACGGTGCGCTCCAACCCCGCATCAAACCACGACGCTCCAGCTTCACCAAGCCCGGTACATCAGTTTTTCCGCAGCGGAACCATCCCTTTGGGGGCCGTGCGGTCCTGCCGGGGTCGATCAAGGACGCGGAATGACCCAGGCGGCAGTGCATCGAGGCGCCATGGTCCGAGGCTGACGCGCACCAGGCGCAGGGTGGGATGTCCAACGGCAGCGGTCATGCGTCGCACTTGGCGGTTGCGGCCCTCATGCAAGGTGATTTCGAGCCAGGCTTCGGGCACGTTCTTGCGATAGCGGATCGGTGGGTCGCGTGGCCACAACCAGGCAGGAGCGGTCGTACGCCGCACAACGGCGGGCAGGGTCGGACCGTCGCTCAGGTCCAGGCCATGGCGCATGTGATCGAGGGCCGCCTCGTCGGGTATGCGCTCAACCTGTACCAGGTACATCTTTGCCGCATGCCGACGGGGGTCGGTGAGACGGTGGACGAGCTCGCCCTCGTTAGTGAGGAGCAGCAATCCCTCGGAGTCGTGGTCAAGACGGCCAGCGGCGTATAGCCGCCGCCAAATGGGGTCGTGCGACGGTGGGCTGCCTGCCGGCGCCGGTGTGACCGGTGGCAGCAACGCCGCCAGCGTCGGGCGCCCCCCTTCGCGGTCGGTGAACTGGCAAAGCGTGCCGTACGGCTTGTTGAGCAAGACTCGCATCGGCGTTCAATGCTCCGATTTGCGCAGCTGGGTGGTGGTGCGTCGTCTCCGCATATCCATTCGCAAGCTTCTCGTAGTCCGCGGCAAATGTCAGAAGAGCTTAACCATCGCGTTGCATACCGCGAATCCGCTCGCTTGCTGGTGTGGATTTCCCAGCAATCGTGCGCGGCACCCGCAATGGCCGACACACCATGCGTAAGGTCATAGGCAAAGCGAAGTGAACTCGCGACGCATGTGCAGGATGGCGTTTCTATGAAAGCCGTGACGCGACGCGCCAACCCTGCCGCGGTGGTCCTCGGAATCGGCGGTCTGTCAACGCGCAATGAAGTGGTGGCATCGATTCGTCGATCACGAATGCGATCCGCACCGGCGTGACGGACTTCTGCCGCGCCGGTGCGGGCCGGTGATTACATTGCGGCGATCAAGCGATCGCCAAACTCCGAGCACTTGACCTCGATAGCTCCATCCATCAGGCGCGCGAAGTCATAGGTGACATGCTTCGCGGCAATCGCCTTGTCCATTGCGGCAATGATTGCATCCGCGGCTTCGTTCCAGCCCATGTATCGCAGCATCATTTCACCCGAGAGGATCACGGAACCGGGATTGACCTTGTCGAGGCCTGCGTACTTGGGCGCCGTCCCATGCGTGGCTTCGAATACGGCGTGGCCGGTGAGGTAATTGATATTGCCGCCTGGTGCAATGCCGATGCCACCGACTTGTGCAGCCAGTGCATCCGAGAGGTAATCGCCGTTGAGGTTCAGCGTGGCGACCACGTCGTATTCCGCAGGTCGCAAAAGGATCTGCTGAAGGAAAGCGTCGGCAATTGCGTCCTTGATCACGAGTCCCGCTCCGGGCCTGCCTTCGGGGATGACGTGCCAAGGTCCCCCATCGAGATCAACGGCGCCGAATAGGTCACGCGAAACTTGATAGCCCCAGTCGCGGAACCCGCCCTCGGTGAACTTCATGATGTTGCCTTTGTGCACCAGAGTCACGGACTTGCGCTTGTTCTGGATGGCGTACTCGATGGCGCTGTGAACAAGCCGCTCCGTGCCAAGGCGACTCACCGGCTTGATGCCGATGCCCACTTCCACCGGCAAACTGCGCTTTGGCGCGCCCACGGACTCCAGCAATGACTGCCAGTCATTGACGCGCCCTTGAGTACCAAAGCGGATCTTGCCGAATGCCTGCGGAAATTCGCGCTGCAGGAAGTCCAGCACTTTCTGTGCGTCGCTGCTACCACCAGCCCACTCGATGCCTGCGTAGATGTCCTCGGTGTTCTCGCGGAAGATGACCATCTCTACCTTGCCCGGGTCCTTCACGGGACTGGGAACGCCCTTGAACCAGCGAACCGGGCGCAGGCACACGTAAAGGTCAAGCATCTGTCGTAGCGCCACGTTGAGCGATCGGATTCCGCCACCCACCGGGGTGGTCAGAGGTCCCTTGATGCTCACCAGATAGTCGCGACATGCCTGCACCGTGCTGTCCGGCAACCAAGTGTTGAATTGCTTGAAGCTTTTTTCGCCGGCAAATACCTCCATCCAGTGGATCTTGCGTCGGTCCCCATACGCTCTGGCAACGGCGGCATCGATTACGCGTACGCTGGCGCGCCAGATGTCCGGTCCGGTGCCATCGCCCTCGATGTAAGGGATGATCGGGTTGTCCGGTACCAGGAGGCGGCCGCGATCAATGCTGATCTTGGCACCTCCAGCAGGCACAACAGGTTGCGGTTCGCTCATGACGACTCCTTGACAGGGATGGCGGCGATGCCGCCAAAGCGCCTATTGTCGCGCGTCGCTGCTTCGTTGGCCAAACTTCGGTTGTGCCGCGCAGGTTACGTCTCGAGCGTTTGGCGACCGTCGGGCATGGCGTACCGAGTGGCCAACAAGCGTTGGTCCGACCACGCCAAGGTGCGACGGCGGTTATGCCGAAGAAGCAGGCGGCGCCACTTCCGCTTGCGGATGAGGCGCATGAAATGCGGGGAGGGCAGGCTGCCTTTGCTCAATACATGTAGCCAGCGTCCATCACTTGTCAAATTCAGGCCAAGTTGTGCAGCCAAGGTCCTCAGCGTGGCCAGTGTGAAGAAACCGACGTGCTGTCCCGAGTCCGGCATGTAGTAGTGCCATTGGCCGGGCAGATTGTCGCGTGCCGGCATGAGTTCGGTACTGATGATGATGAAATCCGCCTCTTGGAACCAGGATCGCACGCTGGACAAGGGGTCTGTCAGGTGCTCCATGACCTCGAACGCGGTCAGGACATCATAATGGGTGCCCGCCGTTGCCTCGAAGCCGCGTGCGAATTGATTGGTGCAATAGGGGTCCCGCCAGCGGAAGTCATATCCGCGATCACGGAGCAGTCGCACCAGGAGCCCGCTTCCGCCCCCATGGTCGACACAGATGCCGGCCCGGGGTCGATTCCACGCCAGGATCGCTGCAGTTCGTTCGGATAGTTCGATATTGCGTGCCGCGATGCCGGTGTCCAGGACATCCAGAGCGCTGTCTGCATAGGCCTCTTCGAGCCAGTGCGGTTGATCGGCACGCACGTAGCCGCAGTCGCTGCAACGGACGTATGTTGCACGGTATCGGCTTCGCACGATCGCCTCTGCGAATCGCGCCTCGGTGCCTTGGCATATTGGGCAAGTCATGGCTTTACCGGACGTTGCGCAGGTCCCAATGTGGACCAATCAACCAAGTCAGGCGTTGCGCAATGAGCTTCATCGGCAGATCGCTTTGGATTTCCAGCTCGACGTGCAGATCGCGCTGTTCCGCGCGCGCAGAGGCCATCGGATCGAGTTGTCCGAGTGCAGCAGGCACCTTGTCGGGCTCTGGTTGCTGCTCCCGCCAGCGGTGGAATAAACGGGGGTCGCGCAATGCGTCCGTGATCGCCGTCGCCAGCGCGTCCGGGCTGCTGCCCGAGAATGCCAGCGCGGGATCAGCCCCGTGTGCTCCGTCAAAATGCTCAATGTGGATGCTGAAGCTAGTCATCGTGCGCTCCGTACGGTTCTCATGCGGATGATTGCAGAGCGTGCACCGCCCCAGCCAACTCTTTCGCCGCCTCTTCAGGAGTGGCGCCATGCTTGATGACGCCGAGGCACGGCGCGGCTAATCGCTGGCGCAGCGTGGCAACGTTGGCTTCGGGTTCGAGCATCTCGGGATCGATGAAGCTGCCCACCCAGCCGAGCAGCTTGGCTCCGTCCTCGATGATGGCTCGTGCGCTAAGAAGTGCATGGTTCAAGCAGCCAAGTCGCAGGCCCACGACCAGGATGACGGGCAAGCGCATTGCGTGCGCCAGGTCTCCAGCCACGAGCGCTTCGGACAGCGGCGCCATCCATCCGCCCACGCCCTCGACGACGATCATGTCGGCGCGCGCGGCCAAGCAAGCGTGTGAAGCCGCCACCGCGTTCAGCTCGACCGGTCGATTCTCGGCTGCGGCCGCCAGATGTGGTGAAACCGGCTTTTCATAGGCCATCGGATTGACGAGATCGTACGGTACCTGCGCATAGCTCGCTGCCAACAGCGCCACCGCATCATCGTTGCGAAGCCCTTCGGGCGTACGTATGCAACCACTGGCGACAGGCTTCATGCCGATGGCGCGAACGCCCGCGGCGCGAAGCGCGTTCAGCAGGGCCACACTGACGAAAGTCTTCCCTATGCCTGTATCGGTTCCTGTCACGAAGACTCCACGCATGAATCCACGCCTCCCGATGTTCGTGGTGCGATCATTGTGGATTGTCGATCCCCGGAGCGCATCCATGCATGCTGGAATTTCCATTCAAGCCACGGCCAAAGACGAACTTTACGCGGCGCTGGCGCGCCAAGCAGAGGCTCTTCTTTCCGGCGAGCACGATTTGGTCGCGAACGCTGCCAACTTCGCGGCGCTGGTCTGGCAGCACCTGCCGCGCATCAGCTGGTGTGGCTTCTACTTCCTTCAGTCGGACGGTGATCTTCTCGTCGGGCCGTTCCAAGGCAAGCCGGCCTGCGTGCGCATCGCCATGGGTCGCGGCGTCTGCGGTACCGCTGCGGTGACTCGGCATACCCAGGTCGTTGCCGATGTCAACGAATTCCCCGGCCACATTGCCTGTGATCCCGTTTCGCGCAGCGAGCTCGTGGTGCCTTTGCTTCGGCCGGATGGGACCTTGCTCGGCGTGTGGGACGTCGATAGCGCCGAGCAGGGGCGATTCGATGCCATTGACAAGGTCGGTATGGAAGGACTGTGCCGCGCATTCATGGACAGCCTCGGCAATTAGTGCGCGGCAGATGGTCGCGGCCGGTGCGACAAAAGCGCCGCGAGCGCGCCTCGTGCTTCATCAAGCCCCGTGCCTGCCTTGGCGGAAAATATCTGCACGGACAGGACGCCGCTTGCGCTTTCAAGGCGCTTGCGGACGGACAGCAGTGCTTGGGCACACGCGCCGCGGCCCAGCTTGTCCGCCTTGGTCAACAGGATATGGCAGGGAACGCCATGGGCGGCGCAGAAATCCAGCATTTGCGAGTCAAAGCGTGTCAGCGGATGACGGATGTCCATCACGAGTGCCAAGCCGCGCAGGCTGTGGCGCGCCCCGAGATACCCCTCAAGCGCGTCCCGCCAATGGTCGCGAACGGATTCCGGGACTTTCGCATATCCGTAGCCTGGCAGGTCGATCAGGCGTCTGCCGTCAGGCAGCGAGAACGCAACGAGGTGCTGCGTTCGTCCGGGCGTGCGCGAGGTGCGTGCAAGCCCGTGCACGCCAGTCAGCGCGTTAAGGGCGCTGGATTTGCCTGCGTTGGATCGACCTGCGAAGGCGATTTCCGCACCCATGTCGGCCGGCAGCCCTTTGGGATTCGGCGTGGACAGCAAAAATTGCGCTCCGCGCAAGGGGTTCTCTGACATGGCGGCGGCTGCACGGCGGGCGGTTTGACCGTCCTCGGGGCCGCAAGGATAATCCAGTCGCATGAGAGTGCCGGCGCGGGTGCGTCCGGTCTGGGCCTTGCGGAGAGTTCAGATGAAGCTGATCAGCACGGTAGTGATTGCTGGAGTGGCGCTGGTGCTGGCCGCAGGCGCTTATGCAGAGGGTGCGATGCCGGCCGGCAATGCCGCCGCGGGCAAGGCCAAATCGACCGTATGCGCCGCCTGCCACGGCATGGACGGTAACTCGACCGATCCGCAGTATCCCAAACTTGCTGGGCAGCAGGCGACCTACATCTTCCGTCAATTGGAACTCTTCAAGAGCGGCGTCCGAAAGAATCCCATCATGCTCGGGATGGCCATGTCGTTGAATCCGCAGGACATGGCAGATCTGGCGGCGTACTTCTCGTCGCAGAAGATCATGCCCGGCGTGGCCGATCCCAAGGAAATTGCCGTCGGGCAAGCAATCTATCGTGGCGGCGATCGCGCGACGGGGGTGCCTGCGTGCATGGCTTGCCATGGTCCGGATGGCCTCGGCAATCCCGGTGCCGTTTACCCGCATTTGGCAGGGCAGCATGCGCGTTATGTCGATGCCGTCCTGACCGCGTGGCATGGTGGAGACAGCTGGGGCACGGATACGCACGCTTCCATCATGCCAACCATTGCCCGGAAGTTGACGACGGCGCAAATTGCTGCAGTGTCCAGCTACGTTGCGGGTTTGCATACGGCGGTGCCGACTGAATCGGTCAGCTCGGGCGTGAATCAAACGGCATTCGCCTCGAGTGCCGCGCAGCAATAACGCGGACGCCTTCGGCAGGAAGGCGACGTTCGCCTGACGAGATCGCTCACCATGTTGAAATCGTTGCTGTTGGGCAGCGCATTATGTTTCGCGCTGGCGGCGTGTTCCTCGAAGGCTCCGGGGAACAGCAGCCCAAGCGCGTCAGTGTCGATGGCCCCGGCGGCCAGCGCAGCGTCGTCGTCGAGTGCGGCGTCTGTCCCGTCAGCGCCGGCGAATGCCGCGACTGCCGCGACGACAGCGTCTAGTCCTGCCAATGCGACCTCAGGCGTGCCGGTGGCCGCTCCTGCAGATGCGGGGCAATGGGTCGAGGGCAAGAATTACTTCCGCATTGAACCGTCCTTGCCTACTGACCATCCCGGCCATGTCGTGGTGACCGAGGTGTTTTCCTGGGGCTGCCCGGCGTGCAATCAGTTCCAACCCATGGCCGATGCCATTCGCAAGAGCCTGCCCTCTTATGCGCGATGGCAATATCTTCCAGCCTCATTCATCGGACCGGAGGACTGGCCGCTCTTCCAGCGGACCTACTACGCCGCTCAAGCGCTGGGGCTGGACACGCCCGCGATCCATGACGCCGTGTTCAAGGCGATCTGGACACCCGGAGGTCCGCTCAACACCTACGACGGTCTTGATACGGCGGCGCCGAGGGTAAAACAGAAGCTCCCCGCACTCGATGATGTGGCCCAGTTCTTCTCGCACTATGGCGTTGCGGCCAAGACGTTTTCGGCTACGGCAACGTCTTTTGCGGTCAACGCTCGGATGCGACGCGCCGACCAGTTGATCAAGGCCTATGGCGTGGACAGTACTCCCACCATCGTGGTGAACGGCACCTATCGCCTTGATGTTGCCTCTGCAGGTGGCCTCGCACAAACGCAGGCGCTGGTGCTCTATCTTGCGCAGAAGGAAGCTGCGACGATGCGCCTCAGACAATGAGCGATGCATGCTTAGATCGTTGACGGGTTTGTTCTTGGCATTGCTGTTGCCTGTCGCTTCAGCACAGGGTGTGTCGGCCGTTCCGCAGTATCAGAGAGGTGTCCAATATCAACGCATCACCCCCGCGCGGCCGCTTGATCGGTCCAACCGGCGCATTGCGGTGATCGAGGTATTTTCGTACGCATGTCCTCATTGCTACGAGTTCCAGACCTATGCCGAGCAGTTGCGCAGAGGTTTGCCGCCTAATGCTTACTTCGTGCGCCTGCCCGCCGTTTTCTGGGCGCAATGGGAGCCGTTCGCACGCGCATTTTTCACCGCTGAGCATTTTGGTGTAGCCGGGAAGGCCAATGACGCGTTGTTCGATGCCATCTGGGTCAAACACGAACAACTGGGGACGTTGGTTCAGCTGGCCAGCTTTTATGCCCGTTATGGCATTCGCCCCGAGCGTTTCCTCGCGGTTGCGAGATCTGCCCGAATCACGGCGAAAATCCGGCATGCGGAGCGGTTGGAACAGCAGTGGGGAGTCAATGGGACGCCTGCAATCGTCGTCGACGGGGCCTGGCGCAGCGGCCGCGTGGAAAGCTACGACCAACTGTTGGGGGTTGCGCGCTACCTGGTGCAGCGGGCTGAAGCCGAACGCGCGCAGGTCGCGCGCTGAGGGCGCTTAGCGTGGGCAAGCCACATGCGGCGTCGACAAGACCACGCTCGCGGTCGCCGAAGGCCGATACGTTGCGTCTGCTGAGCTGCAATATCCTTGCCGGTGCGCGGATCGAGCGGTACCGCCAGTACCTCACGCGCGGGCTGGCGCAGGTGTTGCCGGGACCTGGAAAACAGGCAAATCTCGATCGTCTTGCCGACCTAGTGTCGCAATTCGATTTAATCGGCCTGCAGGAAAGCGATGCGGGTAGCTTGCGCTCCGGCTTCCTCAATCAGACGCAGTACTTGGCGCAGGCTGCGGGACTTCCCTACTGGAGCGACCAGCCCAATCGGCGACTTGCGCAGCTGGCGCGCTCGGCTAACGGGCTACTCAGCCGCATGGCGCCATACGAAGTGCTGGATTACCCACTTCCGGGCCGCATTCCTGGGCGCGGCGCCCTTCTTGCCCGCTACCTATTGGGACCAAGGCAACTCACTGTGGTGGTTGCTCACCTCTCGCTCGGCCCGCAGGCGCGAGCCCGCCAACTCGACTTCATTGGCGAATTGCTGCACAAGGATCGGTCTGCCGTGCTGCTGGGTGATCTCAACTGCGCTTGGCCCGGCCCAGAACTTGAACGCTTGTTCGCGCGGACGCATTTGCAGCCGCCTCGCGAGGTGCTGCCAACTTACCCGAGTTGGCGTCCACGCCGTGCGATCGACCACATTCTGGCCAGCGACAGCATCGAGATATTGCGCCGCTGGACGCCTGAGCCCGCTTTCTCGGACCACTTGCCACTAGCTGCTGAAATTCGGCTGCGGGAGCCTTTCGGAGATGGAAAGCCGACCTAGGCGATCCTCGCTCTTAGCCTATGGCGACGCCGACTCGGGGGTCGACCTCGAGCCAGTGCGCCGCGAAATAGTGCGACCGTGCGCCATGGCACTGGAGGCGGCACGGCACCGGGACCTGAAGTGCCGAGAGCGCTCCTCGGCGGCTGGCCGATGGCATCGGCGCGCTAGTCCTGTAGGTACTGGTTGATCATCTCTTGGCGCAAGTCATCCGCCAAGCATGATCAGGGCGCCCACGGCCACGAGAAAAATGCTGAAGATTTGGTTGAGGATTGCCCCGGGAAGACGATGCGCAAGCCGGACGCCAAATTGCGCCGTTGTCATCGAGGCGACGGCCGTGGCTGCCGCGGCCGGCAAATAGACATAACCCACGGCCCCGGTTGGCAGGGGACGGGTGGGCGGGTGAAGTGCAACCATGTAGCTGGCCGCACTCGCCAAGCCGATGACCAGCCCGCATGCTGCGCTCGTGGCGACAGCCCGAACGGGCTTCACGCCGAGCGCGACCAGCAGAGGGACGACGAGCGAGCCGCCACCGATGCCAATGATGGACGAGATGGTGCCAATGCCCAATCCGGCCAGTGATAGCCACGGTGAACGTGGGACGTGCACTTCACTTCGGGCGCGCAACTTGCCGAATGCCATGCGCCACGCGGTCACCACGCAGAATATGCCAATGGCGGTTCGTAGCAGGGGTCCTGTCATGCGCTGTGCGAGGTGCGCACCAACGAACCCACCCAGTACGAGTCCGGGAGCGAGCCAGAGCAAAGTGGGCAAAAGCAGCGCTCGTCGCCGGACTTGCGCAAACGTCGACGAGCTCGCGGTCAGAACAATCCCCGTCAGCGACGTCGCGACGGCGACCTGCATCACTTCGGTGGACGGGATGCCGAGGCCGGGGAGTGTGAAACTGAGCGCAGCAACGATAAGCAGCCCGCCGCCGATGCCGAGCAGGCCGCCCATGAATCCCGCACCGGCGCCGACCAGCAGGTAAAGAAGCACGTCTGCCAGCATGGAGAATCCCGTCAGTTCGGAAGCGGCCTGAGCTCGACGATCGTCGCAAGTGACACGTTAGAATCGCCAGGACGAGGAGTACAGCAGTATGCCAATGCGTAGCGGATGCCGACAGAGAGGCCGTCGGGGCTGGTTGGCGATTGCGATTCTGGCGGCTGCGGCGTTGCAAGGTGCTTGCGTAGCTGCGGAATGGACTGGGTCGCAACGTGAGCAATTTGCCCAAGCCTATGCCGAGGCGCAGCGCGGTGATCTCAATTGGAAGCGCGATGCAACCGGGCTGCGCGAATACCCGCTCTATCCTTACCTGGAAGGGGCTTGGCTCATGCATGGCGTGGCCAATGCCAAGGCATCGATGGTACGGGCCTATCTCGCGCGATACGGGAACCTGATACCCGGACAGGAGCTCCGTCGGGCTTGGCTCAGTCAGCTGGCTGGCCGACATCACTGGAGGCAGTACCTGGCGTTTTACGTGCCCGGGCTCGGTGAGGCTTATGAATGCGACGCTCTTCACGCTGAGGCCGAGCAGGGGCGACCGCTGTCGCATTCCCGACGCTTCGCATTGCTCTGGCGGAAGCCGCGCCTACCCGAGCAATGTGATGCGTTGATGGATTTGGCAAGGCGCCAGGGATTCTTGACGCCGTCCCGGTTGTGGGCCCGAATCGAGCGCGCCAGGCGTGGGGGTGCCGTCGACACTGTCGTGCAAACGGCAGCATGGTTGCCGTCAGGCCAGCAACCGAGTGCCCAGCGGCTTGTCCTGGCCATGCGGGATCCCGAGGCGGCGCTTGCCCAGGCAGCGTCGTGGCCGGACACCTTGCACGCTCGCGAGGCGCTGGAGGCGGCCCTGGATAGACGCGCGCGCGACGACGCTGACGCAGCGTATGCCGCATGGCAAGTCTTGCAGCATCGTTTTTCCCTCGGTATCAGGCAACGCGACCGCATCAATGCCACGCTGGCGCTATACGCCGCAACAAGCCTCGCGCCCGGATCCCAACGTGCGCTGGCAACGCTGCCATCAACCGCGCAGACGCCGCTGACGCGCGAGTGGCGTGTGCGCGTTGCACTGGCGCGTGGCGATTGGGCTGGCGTGCTGGACGCGATTGAGGCGATGCCGTTACCGCAGCGCCGGCAACACGAATGGCGCTACTTCGAAGCACGCGCCTTGGCCAAGCTGGGTCGCACCATTCAGGCCCGGTCACGATGGCGCCGGCTGGCGCGCAGTCCAACCTATTACGGATTTCTGGCCGCCGATCGCCTGCGGCGCCCTTATGCACTTTGCCCAAACGATCCGCCCGTCCGTTCAAGCGCCAGAACAGCGATCGAAGCGGACCCAGGCATGCAGCGCGCATTTGAGTGGTTTGCACTTGATCGCCTCGCGCATGCCCGCCGAGAGTGGGACGCCGCGCTGCAGGGCCTGGACGATGCACAGCGCTACGCAGCTGCCGAGCTTGCGCACCGCCGCGGCTGGATCGATCGCCCCATCTTCCTGCTCGATCATGGTCCGAACCTGCGGGATTATCAGTTGCGATTCCCGGTCATCCATCGCCGATTGGTCTTGCAAGATGCGAAACGCGCCGGCATCGATCCGGCTTGGGTGTATGCCACGATCCGCACTGAGAGCGCCTGGATAAGCGACGCGCGTTCGGGTGCCGGTGCCATTGGCCTGATGCAACTACTGCCGGGGACGGCGGCGCGCATGGCCCGGCAAATGGGTTCGTCATGGGGTGGCGCCGAGAGCCTCGTCAATCCATCGGTCAACATCCGTCTCGGTACGAATTATCTGGCACACCTTGCCGGTCGGTTTGGTCCGCAGTGGCTGGCCAGTGCTGCCTATAACGCGGGTCCGCAATCGTTGCAGCGCTGGCTGGCGGCGCGTCCCGGCCAGCCTGCGGACGTGTTCATTGCCACCATTCCCTATGCGGAAACGCGCAGCTATGTGGAAAGCACTTTGGCGTTCACGGTGATCTACGACTGGCGATTGAATCGCCAGCCGGTGCGTTTGGAAGATCGCATGCCAGCCTACGGAGCAAGCTATCCGCGGGTGATCGATTCCACGGCGAGGGCGCCAGTGGCGTGCAGCGCGGCTGATTTGGCGTATCAAGACGGCATCCCTACAGCAGGCCCGGCGGCACCCTCGGCCGTGACGCCTGACGGGCATGCGGCTGGTTCCGACCAGGGCAAGGTGCCAGGAGCGATACAGTGGATGCGGAAATGATGCGCGTCGTTGAGATCAGCATACCGGGTGGACCGGAAGTGCTTCGCTTTTCGCAACGCCCGCGGCCGAAGCCAAACGCTGGTGAGGTCTTGATTGCCGTTCAGGCGGCTGGGATTAATCGTCCGGATCTTGCACAGCGCGCTGGGGTCTATCCTCCACCGCCAGGCGCTTCGGATCTGCCGGGCCTTGAGGTTGCCGGTCACGTCGCGGCTTTGGGAGATCATGTTGAGGGCTGGCGTCTGGGTGACCCAATCTGCGCCTTGTGCAACGGTGGCGGATATGCGGAATTCGTGACGGTTCCGGCGGGGCAGTGCCTGCCGCTACCCAGGGGCTACAGCATGGCGGAGGCTGCGGCGCTCCCGGAAACGCTCTTCACGGTCTGGGGAAACCTCTTCATGCGTGGGCGCCTTGTGCCTGGCGAGGTCGTGCTTGTTCATGGCGGCGCTAGCGGCATCGGTACGCTGGCCATCCAGCTTGCACGCGGAAAGGGGGCGCATGTCTACGCCACTGCGGGGACTGCTGAGAAATGCGCAGCGTGCGAGCGAATCGGGGCACGCCAGTGCTTCAATTATCGACAGGAGGATTTCGTTTCCGGACTCAGGACGATGGCGCCGCAGGGCGCGAATGTCATCCTCGATATGGTGGGTGGCGATTACCTTCCACGGAACATTGAATTGCTGGCCGAAGAAGGTCGCCTAATCCAGATCGCGACGCAACACGGGCGCGTCGGCTCCTTGGACCTGTCGTTGCTCATGCGGAAGCGGATCATCGTTACTGGCTCGACGCTTCGTCCGCAGACAGCGGCGTCCAAGGCCGCCATTGCCGCGGATTTGCGCCAGCGGGCGTGGCCGATGCTGGAATCGGGTGAGGTGCGTCCGGTTATCCAGGATGTGCTTCCATTTACCGCAGTGGTCGAGGCACACCGGCGACTTGAAGCTGGCGCACATGTGGGAAAATTCGTCCTTGCAGTGAGTGATCACCCAACCTCCCAGGGGAATCCGGAGATCAGTCCATGAACACCCAGCCACGAAATGCTCCGCGGAGGCTGAACCTGCTGCTGCTGGGCGGCACGGGGTTCGTCGGTAGCCGCCTTGTTGCGCGGCTGGCCGCGCAGGGACATGGCGTGCGCGTGCTCTCGCGCAATCGTGAAAAGCACCGCGAACTCGGGATCCTGCCAGGCGTCTCGGTTTATAGCGCGAACATTTACGACCGTGCCACGTTGGTTCGCTACCTTCGCGGAAGCGATGCCGTCATCAACTTGGTCGGCATTCTCAATGAAACTGGCAGTGCGAAGTTCCGCAAGGCGCATGTGGACCTGACGGCGACGCTTGTCGCCGCATGTCGCGAGTCTGGCGCGCGGAGAATTCACCAAATGAGTTCCCTGCGCGCTGGCGAAGGCCAATCGATGTACCTGGTCACCCGGGGCGAGGCGGAGCGGGTCGTTCGCGCCTCCGGTTTGCAGTGGACCATCTATCGGCCCTCGGTAATTTTCGGCGTCGGCGATGGGCTGGTGACGCGCTTCGCCAGGCTACTGGGCATGCTTCCCGTGCTGCCATTGGCTCGTCCGCATGCACACCTGGCGCCGGTGGCTGTCGAGGATGTCGTCGAGGCGATGATGCGCGCGATCATGGCGGGGCCGAGCAGCGTGGGCCAAGTCTACGAACTCTTTGGTCCTGAGACGCTCGAATTGGTGCGCATCGTTCGCATGGTGGCGGCTGCCGCTGGTTTGCGCCGGTGGGTGCTTCCCCTGCCGGACGCGCTGGGGGCTGTTCAGGCCAGGATTGGCGAACTGCTGCCTGGTAAGCCGATCAGCTTGGACAATTTTCGATCTCTGGCGCTGGACTCGGTGGGCCAGAAGAACGGATTGAGCATGCTCGGCATTGTTCCGCGAGCCTTCAGTTCCGAGTTGCCATGCCTGCTTCACGGGCGTCATGGTCGAACCGCCCTGCTTGACGCAGCGCGCAAACTGGGCGGCTTGGCAGCAGAGGACCGTGCACGGCTCTCCTGAATCGACCGTGGTCAGTGGCCCGCATTGCGTCCCGGCAGTGGCGCCGGACGGGCTGGTGCTTCAGGAGCCGCGGAGGCCGGACCTATCGACCGGTTCGGCAACAACGAATCCAGTGCCTGTATGTACTGCAAGCCCCAATTGCGTGGATACCCGAAGCCATGGCCCACGTGCGGGAGTACCCACGCTTTCGCGCCCGGAACGCCCGCAACGAACTGCGGCGCGTAGGACGGGGCGCATACTTCGTCGATCTCGCCTTGGAGAATATGCCAAGGGGCTTGGACCCGGGTGTTGCGCACCAGTGCAGGCCAATGCGGGGGCATCTTCGACCGCGTGACGCTCAAGTTGCCGACGCCAGGGCAGAAAGGATGCCGTACCTCAAGTTCCGGGCAAAAGCCGAGGCTCAAGCCGCCTTGGAATACGCCCGGCTGGGCCTGGATAAGCGCAGCGTAGACCAATGTCGCACCCGAGGAGTATCCGATCAGTACCACGGGCAGTCGCGTGTCAAGGCCCAATTGCCCCTCGAGGCTCGTCGCCAATGTCTTCAGCGTGCCGGCAGCATTTGCGCATACGCTCGCCGGCTTTGTCGCCAAGCTCCGGAAATAGGTGGGCGTGCTGAAGCCTGCGACCCAGAGCCCGCTCGCGGCAGCACGGCGCGCCATGTCGATGACGCCCAGATTCCAGCCTCCGTCGCCGGAGGCGAACAGCGCCAGTCCGCGCACGGGGACGTTTGATGGTGGTCCGTAAAGCGTGACAGGCCCGACCTCCGGTTCCTGCGTCACGCCTGCGAGCCAGGGCTCGGGGTGCAGTAGATCCGGACGCGTGGGGGGCGGGGCCGTGACGCGCGTCAACACCTGCTTTTGCATTGCGTGGACCAGCGGCCCAGACGGTGGTGTCGTGGCCGCGGTCACTTGGCGAGTTGCTACCACCATGACGGTCGCGAAGCACAGTGCAATGCCGTGGGCCAGGAATCGGGTGTTGCCTGAAGTCAGGGTCATGGAAGGGTCCGAAATACGGTATTTGCGACGCCTTGTCGCAGCGGGAGCAGCCTAGACCACGATGCGCGCTTGCGGTTCCCTGCGCGAGAATTGACTACCGTCAATGCCGTCGGACTTCGCATGCGTCGTAATGAGTTCGTATTAATGGGCGTCCCTGTCGGACGGGGAGTATCGTCGATGCGCGCATGCAGCGGCTGGATGGACTATCCCAACCTGGGTTCGCAGCCGCATGGCCGGTCTGGGGCGCAGCGTCGCGTGCCGGGAGGCGGTGCAATGAAGCAGGCGGACCAATCGCCCCGTAAGGCCACAGCCTTCATCCTTTTGGAAGAGCGAGGCAAGCAGTCATGATCAATGGAACCGTTGTTGAGCTCTCGCGCATCCAATTTGCCGCGACCGCGCTGTACCACTTCCTGTTCGTGCCATTGACGCTGGGGCTCAGCTTTCTGCTGGCGGCGATGGAAACGGTCTACGTCACGACCGGTAAGCCCATTTATCGGCAGATGACGCAATTCTGGGGCAAGCTGTTCATGATCAACTTTGCCCTCGGCGTCGCTACCGGCCTGACCATGGAGTTCCAGTTTGGAACAAATTGGTCGTTCTACTCGAGCTTCGTTGGCGACATCTTCGGCGCCCCTCTTGCGATCGAAGGCTTGATGGCATTCTTCATGGAATCCACGTTCGTCGGCCTGATGGTGTTCGGCTGGGAGCGTCTTTCCAAGGGCCAACATCTGGCGGTGACCTGGCTCGTGGCCCTGGGCTCGAACCTTTCAGCCCTGTGGATACTGATCGCCAACAGCTTCATGCAGGATCCGCAGGGCGCCGTGTTCGACCCGACGACCATGCGCATGCAGTTGTCGAGCTTTCCGCGATTGGTGTTCAGTCCGGATGCCCAGTCCAAGTTCGTGCATACAAGCATTGCAGGCTATGTGACGGCGGCGATCTTTGTCGCCGGGGTCAGTGCTTTTTACCTCCTGCGCAACCGCCATACGGAACTGGCCAAGCGGTCTTTCCGAATGGCGGCATTGTTTGGAGTGATGGCAACCATTGGGGTCATCACGCTGGGTGACGCGCTTGGTTTCGTGGACGCGCAGGCGCAGCCAACCAAGCTTGCGGCGATGGAAGGATTGTGGAGGAGCGAAGCCGCTCCGATGCCATTCAACCTGATTGCGTTTCCAGATCAGGCGATGCAGGAGAACCATGCGGCAGTGCAGGTCCCGGCCTTGCTCTCGTTGCTGGTAACCCATTCACTCGATGGTACGGTACCCGGCGTGGACGAACTTGAGCAGCAGGCTGCACTCAGGATCGACAATGGCATTCCCGCGGTTGAGGCGCTTCAAGTGTTGTCGAAGCACCCGAACGATGCGGCTGCACTGGCGCAGTTCAAGTTGCACGAACAGGACCTCGGGTACGGCTTCCTGGTGCAGCGATACGCACCCGATCTGGAGAAGGTCACACCTCAGGATATTGCGCGCGCGGCCCGCGACAGCATTCCGCCCGTGGCGGCCGTGTTTTGGTCGTTCCGACTGATGGTGGGGTTTGGTTTGCTGATGCTCGCCTTTTTTGTGTTGGCGGTCCTGTATTCGCTGCGGAACCGCGTGCAGGAAAAGGCATGGTTCTTGAAGGCCGCGCTATGGATGATCCCGGTGCCGTTCCTGGCCAACGAAGCAGGCTGGTTGGTGGCCGAACTCGGCCGTCAGCCTTGGACCGTCTATGGCATGCTGCCGACGTGGATGAGCGCCTCGACCCACAGCGTCGGTTACATGGCCTTCTCGCTGACGGGCTTCATCGCCGTGTACACGGCGTTCATCATCGTCGAGATGTACCTGATGGTCCGTGCGATCCGCCATGGACCCGAGGAGTCTGGACACGAAGGTGGCGCGGCGCCACGGCCGCGCCCGCGCCCGGTACTGGCTCCGCGGCCGCTCCCCGCCGCGCCCCGTGAAACGAACTTGGAGGGTTGAGCCATGGGTCTCTACGCAATGCTGCAAGTGATCTGGTGGCTTCTGCTCGGGGTGCTTCTGATCGGGCTCGCGGTCATGGTGGGCATGGACATGGGAGTTGGTGCGATCCTGCGCATCGTCGGACGTACCGACTTGGAGCGCCGCGTGGCGCTGAATATCATCGGTCCTCACTGGGATGGAAACCAAGTCTGGTTCATTCTCGGTGGCGGTGCGATCTTCGCCGCGTTCCCGTTGATCTACGCAACCGCGTTCTCTGGCTTCTACGTGGTAATGCTGCTCTTGCTGTGGACCATGATCGTGCGTCCGCTCGGGTTCGAGTATCGGAGCAAGATCGCGTCGCCTGCTTGGCGGACTGTCTGGGACTGGTCGCTTTTCGTGAGCGGCGCGATCCCCATGATCATCTTCGGCGCTGCGATCGGGAATCTCTTCCACGGCGTGCCCTTCCACTTCCAGTGGAACCTGACCTCCGTTTACACGGGAAGCTTCCTGAACTTGCTGAATCCATTTGCCATCCTCACGGGTCTGCTTTCACTGTCACTCTCGGTGATGATGGGTGCATTGACCGTCATGAACGGCGCGGATGGTGATCTTTACCGGCGTGCGCGGACTGTTGCGCAGGCCGGAGCGGCTGCCGCATTCGCGTTGTTTGCCATCGGGGGATTCTGGGTACGCGCTATCCCCGGCTACAGTGTCGTCGGCGGGCCGGGCCCTGGGGTGCCACAGACGCCGCTCCAGCAGACCGTCACTCTGGCGCCCGGAGCTTGGCAAAGCAACTTCGGGATGCACCCCGTGTTGTGGGTACTGCCACTTGCCGGGTTCGTCGGCATGCTGGGCGCGTTTCTCGCGGGTCGCGCGGGACGTTCGCATTTGGGCTGGTGGCTAGGCGCCGTCGCATGGGCTGGTGTGATCGCCACGGCAGGAGCCGCATTGTTTCCGTTCATGTTGCCATCCAGCAGCGATCCGTCCATGAGTCTGACGTTGTGGAACTCGAGTTCCAGTCAATTGACACTGTCATGGATGTTGGCAATGGCGATCATCTTCGTACCGCTGATCCTCTGGTACACAAGTTGGGCGTTTTGGATTATGCGCGGCAAGGTAAGCGCCGACCATGTCGCCCGTGATGAACATGCGTATTGAGGAGGCGCCATGAAGACCTTCGCCTATTTCGTCTTGTTCCTGATGCTAGCCTTTGTGGTAATCCTGCTGGCGGCGCTCCTTGGGGCCCGGGGAGCTTGGTATTTCGCATGGATGGTTGGGACAGCCATGATCGTGCTGATCTCCGCCGCAAGTGCTGCATTGCTCGATACCCAGGAGGAACACGAAGCCGCCAGCCATGTTGGTGCCGATGCCGGATCGCGGACCTGATTGGCCTTCAGCTGAGCTTCGAGACGGCCGTATTGGGCGGCCGCGCCGCCCTCGCGTTTGGACGTGTGCACCATGCAGGCCACTGACTGGCTTCGTTCCCAAGCGCGGCGGATTCGCAAGCCGCTCCTCTTCAGTGCGGGGCTGACTGCGATCCAGGCCCTGTTGTTGGTCGCGCAGGCTTGGCTGCTCGCGGAAATCCTGTCGGTTTCGTTGTGGGATCACGCGACATGGAGTTCGCTGTGGCGACAATGGCTATGCCTTTTCCTCCTGCCACCATTGCGAGCCATGCTGCAGATGCGCGCGCGGAGCTTGGCATTCGATGCCAGCCAAGACGTCGGCGCGCACCTGCGCATGCATCTTCTCGAACGCGTTCAAGCGCTCGGCGTACTTGGTTTGAGATCCCGGGCAAGCGGTGCGCTCATCACAGGTTTGGTCGATGGGGTCGACACCGTACTGCCGTATTTTGCGCGCTATATCCCGGGTGCCGCGACCGCAGTGCTGGTTCCGGCCATCGTGATTGCATGCACGCTTCCGGCGGATTGGATTTCCGGGCTGGTTCTTGTCCTCTGCGCGCCGATGGTCCCGCTATTCATGGTCTTTGTTGGCCATGCCGCTGAGCGCGCTAGCCATGAGCGGTTTGAGCAGCTGCGCCGCCTGGGTCGTTCATTTGTCGATGTCCTCGGAGGCCTGACAACGCTCCGCCAGTTGGGAGCGGCTTGGCGCGTGGCCGATGAGCTCGAATCAGAAGGCGAGGACTACCGCAAGATATCCATGCAGGTTCTGCGCATTGCCTTTCTATCGTCACTTGTTCTGGAGTTCTTCGCGACCGTCAGCATTGCGGTGGTGGCGGTCCTGATCGGCTTTAGGCTGCTATGGGGCGATATTCCTTTCCATGACGGCATGTTCGTGTTGCTGCTTGCGCCGGAACTTTACCTGCCGTTGCGCGCACTGGGCGGACTACGCCACGCGCGAATGGAGGCAGTCGCTGCCATCCAGGGGTTGCAGACGATCGATGGGGCACTCTCGGCGTCTGCGCATCAAGGCACTGAAATGGTCCAATGCGCTGGTCCGATCGCGACGTCGCCTGAAATTGAGTTTCGGGGGGTCCGCTTCGCACACGCCGGCCGCAGGCTTCTCCTTGACGGCATTGACATACGGCTCGGTCGTGGCCTGATTGCGCTGGTAGGCGAGAGTGGTGCAGGCAAGAGCACCATGCTGGACATGCTGCTCGGTTTTGCGACGCCCATGACCGGCAACATCCTCGTAAACGGCATTGATATCCAGGCGCTGGATCTGTCCCGGTGGCGTGCGCGCCTCGCTTGGGTGCCGCAGAAGCCCCACGTATTCGACCTCAGCTTGAAGGAGAATTTGCTCATAGCCAACCCCGGAGCTGATGGTGACAAGGTCAATCGGGCTCTGGCTGACAGCGGACTCGACATGGTCGCGTCAAGACTACCGTCCGGCATGGATACCCGCTTGGGAGAGAATGGGCTGGGCTTGTCCGGGGGCGAGCTGCAGCGCTTGGCCTTGGCGCGTGCTTTTTTGCGTGATTCTGCAGACCTTTGGTTGCTCGATGAACCCACGGCCCATCTAGATGCAGAAAGCGCGCGATCAATCGGGCGGCTAATTCGCGCAGCCGCCGCGAGTCGCGTGGTGCTGATGGCTGCGCACCGATTGGATGCCGTTATGAGCGCGGATCACGTGCTCGTCTTGCATGACGGAAAAATCGTCGAGAGCGGGACGCCGCGGACATTACTGGATTCGGGCGGCCGGTTCGCCGCGATTGCATGTGCGGAGATTGCGGGATGAATCGGGCCCAATCGTCTGTGGTTTGGCGACTACTCGACCTGCTCGGTGCGCACCGCGCCTGGCTGTGGAGTGGTGCAGCGCTGGCCGTCTCAGCAACGCTGTCGGGCATCGCATTGATGGCTGTATCCGGATGGTTCATTACCGCCATGGCGCTGGCAGGTGCCAGTGCCATGGCAATCAACTATTTCACGCCGGCAGCGGTCATCCGAGGCCTCGCCATTGTCCGCAGTGGCGCCCGCTATGGAGACCGGCTGATCACCCATGAGGCGACGCTGCGCGCACTGGCAAGTCTTCGTGCGTGGTTGTTCCGCCGGTTGATTCCGCTTGCGCCGGCTCGTCTTGCTATGTGGCGAACCGGGGAATTGATGGCACGTCTGCGTGCTGATGTCGATGCCCTGGAACATTTCTATCTGACAGTACTCGTGCCTTCCGTAGTGGCGGCGGCGGCGATGATTGTGGTGTCATCGGTGATGGCGGTGACGCTACCGACGGCGCTTCCCGTCTTGGTTGCCGTCGCAGCGCTCGCCGGGCTGATCCTGCCCTTATGGGCCAAGCGCGCTGCGGCTGATGACGCGACCGCGGCTGTCGTCTCGTCGTCTCGATTGAGGGGTCTGATGCTCGATTTGTTGCGCGGGTACGGTGAACTCCTCGCATATGGCGCAGCAGCCGGGCAGGTAGAACGCATCAGACAGCTGGATGGGCGGCTTGCTGTACATCGGCGCAACGTCGAACGCATCCAGGCGCTGGGAAGTGCCTTTTCGGGCATGCTGGCGCAGATTGCCGTGATCCTCGTGGTGGCGATCGGGCTCGCCGCAGTGCGTGCCGGCGCGCTGTCGTCACCGCTGCTGACGATGCTGGTTCTGCTGTCCATCGCACTGTTCGAGACGCTTGCGACGTTGCCCGAAGCACTTGCGAATTGGCATGCAACTCAGGCTTCGGCAGCGCGTGTATTCCAGCTTGCCGACTCCGAGCCCACAGTCAGTGAGCCTGCAGCGCGTGCAGCTGTTGCCTCAATGCCGGACATTCGCTTCGAAAAAGTCCGCATGCGCTATGCGAATGAGACATTTTGGGCGCTGGATGGAATCGATCTTGAAGTTCGGGCGGGCTCGCGCGTTGCCGTTGTCGGCGCATCGGGAGCCGGAAAGTCAAGCCTGGTCAACGTACTGCAGAAATTCTATCTGCCTCAGTCCGGCCGAGTCTTTTTGGATGGTCGGTCTCTGGACCAACTGCGCGGCGACGATGTGCGGCGGAGAATCGCGGTAATCGCCCAGCAGACAACCTTGTTTGACCGATCGTTATTGGAGAATCTACTGCTCGCTGCACCGGATGCCAGTGACGCACAGATCGATCGTGCCGTGCAAGTTGCGCAGCTCGAAGAGTTCGTTGCGGGTCTTCCGCAGGGCTACGACACGGTGCTTGGCGATGCTGGTTCAGCGGTTTCTGGTGGCGAGGCCCGACGGATCGCGATTGCCAGGGCGCTACTTCAGGATGCGCCGGTGCTTGTGCTCGACGAACCGACGGAGGGACTTGATACGCATACTGCGGATGGTCTCTATGCGAGCCTCGATGAGGCGGCTAGGGGACGGACGCTACTACTGATCACGCATCGACTGGCTGGGTTGGCGCGGCTCGTGGATGAGGTTGTGGTGATGAGGTTCGGGCGCATCACCGAACGCTTGCCTGTTGCAGATTATTTGGCGCGCGATGCGGTAGAACTCAACGAACCCGCGTTTCGGTAAGGAAACCGATCGGACGCATTACCCAGACCCGTGGGCGCGCAGCTAGCGCTGATTGAGTTGACCGGAGTTGGTCACGGTCACTTTCGGCCTTGCGCGGAAGCGAGCTCGGCTCCAAGTCCTCTCAGGTCAAGGCAGCGAACGCTTCCCGTGTGAGATTGATTGGATCGCCGTCCGTGCAAAGCACGTTATCTTCGATCCGAATCCCGCCACATGGCGCCAACGCCTCGACGCTCGTCCAGTCCACATCACGGGCGGCGCTCGAGGCGCGTAGTTGCTCGAGCAGCATGGGAATGAAGTAAAGGCCGGGCTCTATCGTCACGACCATACCCGGCTCGAGTTCGCGCGTGAGGCGAAGGTAGGGGTGGTTTTCGGGTGGTGGAATTCGCCCACCCGCAGGTCCACTCTGATGGCCGCCGATATCATGGACCTGGAGTCCGAGCAGGTGGCCTAGGCCGTGAGGCAGGAAGGTGCGGGTGATGCCTTGTGTGAATGCGGCCTCCGCCGAACAACGGACCAGCCTATGTTCTGCCAGGATCCCGCCCAGCAGGCGGTGTGCCTCGAGATGCAGATCGGGAAAGCTTTGCCCCGCCCTTACTCCAAGGCAAAGGATCTGTTGCATCTCCTCCATCGCAACGACCAGTGCTGCAAATTCGTCCTGTCCAGCCGCCGCGTACGTCCGGGTAATGTCGCTCGCGTAGCCTGCATACTGTCCGCCGGCATCAATGAGAAGACTCCGCGGAATGTCGGGCCGACGGCGTTGCAAGTCCGTGTAATGCAGCACCGCCCCATGTTCGTTCAGGCCGATGATGTTGGCGTAGGGAAGGTCACGTTCGGACTGCCCGCTTGCCGCAAGGTAAGCAAGGTGAATCTCGAACTCACTTGCGCCTCCACGAAACCCACGCAGGGCCGCTCGATGTCCGCGCGCGCCAATTCGACTGGCGGCGCGCATCAACAGGATTTCATAGGGCGTTTTGCAGGCACGAGCCCAGTGAAGACGCGCAAGCAGTGCCGGTGGATTGTTTGGAGCTATGTCGCTGCCTGCTGAGCCTTCCTCGCCGATGATCGCACTGTGCTCGCCGAGCCCACGTTCCAATTCGACTCTTGCCGCGTGCTCGTCGGATACCGTGATGATATCGAAATGTTCCGTCCAGTAACCCGCGGGTGATTGCGGGACCACGTGCCAATAGTCGCGGGGTTGCATGAAAATCAGCCGCGGCTTTTGCGCTGGAACATGGACGATCCAGGATCCAGGCGCATTCGCAAGCGGTAGCCAATGCAGGAAATGCGGATTGGCGACGAATGACGAAGCCTGATCGTCGAGGAATCGAAGCCGCTGTGTCCCGGCGGCGATCACCAACGTGTCGTGTCCACTTGCCGCGAGCGCGGCATCGGCCTGTCGGATGATCTGCTCAAGATGCTGCGCGTACAGCGATGCAAGGGCTGCGCTCATTGGGAAATCCGCAAGTGGCTTCGAAGGAAGTGTTGCTGCTCGTTGGGCCGAGGGCAAGCTGCGCGGCAGCCAGCCACGTCGATGCCGCTCGATTCACCGCGTTGCGTAATCCGGTTGTTTCAGCCAAGCATCAAGTAAGGCCTGATCATCTGCACTGATGTCGATGATGCGCATGCCGATCCAGAATTGCCCTGGCGTCACCGCTGCAGACGTCCATTGTTCATGAACGCCAATCTCCATCGGATGCGAACGCCCGTTCGCATCCGTCAGGGCGAAGCTGATCTGATAAAGCGCGTTGTCGCGAAGGCGCCGTGGGGCAATAAGCATGAGTCCCGAGTTGGACATGTTGCCAACGCGACCGAGGGGGGCGCCATTCAAGCTATTTTCCACCAGAACCACGCCGCTAACTGGTTTGCGGTGAGCGCGTCGCTGCTCGTTCATGCTGGCGCTCCGCTGGCGGGCACGTCTGTCGGGTTCCGTCCCACGAACTGTTTGAGCGCGCCGACAAGGGCGTTCCACGCGCGGTCGACCAGACTGGTCTGCGTTTCTGTCACCAATCGAATTTGTCCTCGCACCATGTCGCGCGCGAGCCTCACCAGCGTTCGCTCCTCGGCGCGTTGGCCGCGCTGATTGACGAAAAGGCATCGGCCTGTCGTGGGCGAGAACCAAGCCAACTTGCGGCGTACGGTATCCCCCTGCTGGTTGCGCTGGAATTCAAACCAACTCCCAAAGGGGATGCTCTTGAGTCGTTCCAGCATCCGCTGCTCGTCGGGGCTCAGTGGCGCCTCGACGCGTTGACCAGATCCACTTGCACCCTCTTCGCCAAGGCGCTGACGTTGCTTGAGCTTCAGGGCCAGCTCGGTCTGTGAGACGGGCTCGCCGCTGAAATCTACCACGGGCTGATCAAGAACCTTTCGCGCAATGGCCTCCGCATCCGGCGTATGCAGCCCGACCTGCTGCAATCCATGCTGGACGTCGGTCTGCAGTCTTCCAGTGTCATCGTCGGGATTGCGCTTGAGCAGTGCGTCCACGGTCGCAATGCGCTCGCGGAATGCATCGCTGTCCTCGCCGTGACGGAGGATGGCCAAGGCCAGCGCATCGACCCACGCTTGCTCGAGGAGAGTCCGGACCAGCGTGGATGGCCTTGTTCCGACAAGTCGCTGGGCGATGATCTCTTCGGCGCGCGCGCGTGCAGCCTCCAGTCGATCCCGACCCTGGGCAGCTTCGACATGGCGTCGTTCAGCCATTTCGGCGCGGCGTGCCAGCGTCTGCATGTGACGCTCAAGATCCTCGAGCAGATGAACGTAAAGCCGCGAATCGCCGTCGTAGTCGTGCAGCAGACGTTCGGTGACGGTCTGCATTTTTTGCACGAGCGACGGATCTGCTTCGCCGTCACTGCTGTCGACCCAATACGCGGCTGTTTCGGTGACGGTGCTCAGGAGCCTGCGCGCCGGGTGGTTACGCTCCGAAAAGAACGTAGGGTCGTCCAGTGCCGTTCGCAGAAGCGGGATTTGCAGCTTGCCGAGGAATCGCTGTGCGGCACCGCCCATGCGGACTTCGCGCTGCAGGTTGTCGAACAGCATCGAAACCAGGTCAACCGTATCTCGCTGGACGGGTGCGAGCTGAGGGGTCTTGCCCTCGCTGCTGAACCTTCTGAGCTGGCCCTGGAGGTCCTGGCGGAGGCGCTTTGAGCTGCCCCCTGACTTTCCATCACCAAGCTGAGGTGCCCGCGCCTGCAAGGTTTGCAACGCTGACTGAAGTTGCTGAGGCGTCGCTTCGGGGCCGCTACCGGGTACTACCTCGCTTTCACCTACCATCCGACGGCGCTGCGCGAGAAGTTCCCTCAGCGTATCGAAGAGCGGCAAGGCGTCGTTGCTGTCGCCCGCATCGGCCAAGCCGTGTTGACCGACCGCGCCGCCGTTCCCACCGTGTCCAGATAGCCCGCCTTGGCTTCCGGCGTAGGTTCCTGCGTCCGCGCCGCCGGCCACGCCGGTGCTTCCACCTGGAGAGCCACTTCCCCAGTCGCGCATGCTCCCTGCGCGCGCAGTCGATTGCTGACCTGTTTGCGCAGCACTTTCGGTTGGAGCGCCGCGCGCGGGTTCCCCGGCCGATTCGCCGGGACCTCGGCGATGCCGGTAGACAATGAGATTCGGAAGGATTCGACGGGCAGCCAAGACCCGGTTGACCTCGGCATAAAAGGCTGCGGCGTCACTCATGGCGCGCTTTTCGAAAAGGCGCCAAGCAAGTACCCGATGGGCGGTCGGAAGATCCAGTTCGGCAATGGCGCCGCGAAGCGCCATCAGGACCCGTTGCGGACCGCCAGGCAAACGATCCGCATCGAACAGTGGAAGCGCCGCAAGCACGGCAATGCGATGGCACAATTCATAAAGTTGCTCGCTGGCACGAACCTCCGCTCGGCTGGCAACCTCACGCAGGGCGAGATCTTCCTCGAATACATGCTCCTGCATGAGCTCGAGCTTGGACGTTCCGGCATCTTGCGGCGTGGAAAGCGGCTCGTTGTCGAAGGCGACCAAATCCGCCTCGATGGCGGCTGCGAAGCGAGGTCCAACGTCGGGCCGACCACGTTTGACTTCCCGGAGACTCGCGTACGCGAGTTCCTGGTCGGCATTGCTGCGCGCCTGCTCCGCGAGCTTGAACAGTTGCTGCTCAAGATCATTCAATGTGTCGCGCAACGCCGTCTCGAACCGCGCGGTGAGCACCTTGCAGAGTTCATCAAGCACACCACGGACGCGCGGGGGCAGATCCGCGCGCTCCGCAATTCGCGCGACGCCTCCTCGCTTGCGCGGCTGCCGGCGCCGGTCCACGGGCAACGCCATCCAAGTTTCCCCTGTGGTCGATCGCGCATTTATAGCGCGTGTGAGGCCTCGCAGCCAGCCAAACCGGCGTGTATGGGCTTGGCCACGGGATTCGGGCCCTGGGCCCATCCGCCACCCGCGCGCGGCTTGGCCGCGCAATTGGCCATCAGGGTGACCAACTCAGGGTGACCCAGCCTGAACGAACTTGTGCGGCATAACCGTAAGCCAGACTGTAGGTTCGATCCAATAGATTCTCGATGAATAAGCGCAGAGCTAGGTTGCGGTCCAACCGCCAATCCACGTGCGCACTGAGCAGTGCATAACCCCCCAGTGTCGCGCCACCATAGTCGGTTGCGTTGCCAGCGGCGAACAGATCGATGCCCCCTCTTACGCCACGACCGAGTTTGCGATCCACATTGATATCGCCCCTGCGTAGTGGGCGGCGCAGCAGGCGTTCACCGGTCAAGGCGTTGCGGGCGTCGTCATAATCACCCATGACGTGGTTGGTCCATGGGCCATCGCTCCATGATGCCGTCAGTTCCAAGCCGTCCATTGCCGCGCGGCCGATGTTGATTGCCTGATAATTGCTGCCTGCGAACGTGATCAAATTGCTGACGCGGGTACTGTATCCGGCCAATTTGATCTGTGCTTCACGGAAAGGCTGGACCAACAGATCGATTTCGCTGCTGTGCGAGCGTTCTGGACGCAGGTCGGGGTTGCCTGCGTAATACCCGAAGTACCCGGGCGAGAATTGCTCTTCGAGGCTCGGGCTTCGGAAGCCTTGCACGAAGCTCGCTTCGATGCGCACCCAGTTGTTGACTTGGTAGCCGGTGGCGGCCGATCCTGTGGTGGCACCGCCAAACACGCTGTTGTGGTCGTGTCGCGCCGCGAGTTGCCAGTCCCAGACGCCCCGATGCCCATACCATCCTGCATAGATGCCGAGGTTGTCTCGGGATTGCGTGTAGGTGTCGATGTTACTCGCCGTGTCGCGACTGATGCCGCGCTCGTGCATCCAGTCCAGACCGGCCAGAATGTCTTGCCTGCGTTCAAAGGACCAAGCCAGCTGGTAGCTGGCTTGGTTCCTGCGGCTTAGCATCAGGCTTCGGTACGCGGCTGTGCCGAGGTCCTCTCGATCGGTGCCGACCTCTACACGCTGGCGTAGATGGTCTGATAGCGCGCCGTTCAGGCGAACGCCGAAAGCTTGCTCAATGACACGTGATGTCCCCTGGTTGAATTCGACGAGTGCGTCCGAACGCAACAGGCTTCCCGACAACGCCTGCTTGTCGAACCGCCACGCGAATCGAGCGGCAAGGTTCTGGTTGCTGTAGCCATCCGGTTGCGGGCTATACGCGAAATTTTGCGGATTGATTGCTGGGTAGCCGAGCACGTGTCTCGCGCCAACGAGGACGCTGGCACCGCCTCGTGCGCTCCAATGCCCAACTCCGACGCTTTCCGCGTAGTCACCGTGGCTGCCCACGTGTACAGCGAAATGAGCAGCGTCGAGTTTTCGCGTAAAGATCTGGATGACCCCGCCAATCGCGTCCGAACCCCATTGTGCTGCACGCGGGCCCCGCACGATTTCAATGCGCTGGATCTCATCCAGCGGCAGTTGCTCCCACGCAAAGCTGCCGGTATTGGCGGATGCCACGCGTACGCCGTCCACCAGTACGAGCACTTGATTGGAATTTCGTGCCTCGGATGAAGACCGATGTCTGTTGGCCGGGCCCTCCAGTCCGCGCCACCTCGATACCGGCCTCGCGGCGCAGCAGTTCGATCAGGTCAGGCATGCCGCTGGAGGCGATTTGCCCGCGCGTCAGTACGCTGACGTCGGCAAGACTGTCGTTGACAGTCTGAGCCATGCGTGCCGCGGTTACCAGCACGAGCGGCAATCGACCGACGCTCATGGCGCGGCCGGGCTCGCTGGCATGCGAGTGGGCAGGCAGAAGCGCCGCCAGCGCAAGGCTGGCGGCAAACAAGTATCGGCAATGGTTCATGGCTTTCGTTCCCATTCGCTCACCCGCGGAGCAGGCGTGGCGAGGAACGAGGCGCGCGAATCGGACCGGTGCGCGGGCCGCCGCCCGCCGCGACGCCTGATGCACGCCGAGCGTGGATGAAGTCCGCGCGGCGCGTCGAGGCCGGTCTCCGGGCTTGCAGATTGCGGGGCTTCCGCAGCGCTGGTCGCCTTCCCGCGACTTGGCGCAGTGGCACATCGACCAACGTGGATCTGCTTACCGTTGCGGGGGCAGCGCCGGATTTCAACCGGCTTCCCGTTTCACCCCGCGCGCGGTCATTGCGCGCGGGACACCTCGAACGGGGGCAGTCTAAGTGAACATAGGTCAATTGTCAGGCTCATGAGCTCGCGAGCGTCCAGGCGACCCTTGTCAACCGAGGGCACAGGACCCCGGATTGCGCGGTCACGTCATGAAGTGGAGCAGCAGGTCGTTGAGATAGCGCGCGCCAAGTGGCGTGACTTGCAGCAAGCCGGAGTTGGCACCGCGCATGAGACCTGCAGCGCGCGCTTGTGCCAAAGGCCGTTCGATGCTGGACAGGGGCAATCCGGTGCGTTCGGTGAAGAGGGTCGCCGGCACGCCATGGTTCAGTCGCAATGCGTTGAGCATGAACTCGAACGGAATATCGGCCGGTGCCACTTGGCGATGGCTTTCCACGCGGGCGGCGCTTTGCGCACTAGCAAGGTACAGGGAGGGGTTTCTTCGCTTCGCTC
>JAJYPJ010000111.1 GCA_021795435.1 Pseudomonadota bacterium | reverse complement strand
AGACGCCGGGGCGCGTGCGAACGGCGCCAGCGCGAGCGGCGGGCCCGCGGCATAGATGCTGGTGCCGGCGCTGGCGGGCGCCGCGACCAGGCCGGACATGGCGTTGTCGATCAGCGCGCCGCCGCCCTGTCCTTCCGCCTGCGGCACGTCGGTCGGACCGAGGAAAAGCCATCCGGGCAGGAACCGATAGATGAGCGCGAGCATCAAGGCGGCCACGGCCAGGCCAATGCCTGCGCGTCGCTGCCAGCCGGTCGTGGTCTGTGCTGCCATATGCTGCGGTCTGCGTCGAAGACTGTTAGGGTTCGCGCCACCTTAGGCAAAGCCGCCGTGCGTCGCAATGCCCGGCCGTTCGAATCGGAGCACCGTGAGCCAAGCGCAATGGATCGACAGCCCCGGGCGGCTGCAGGAATGGGTGGATCGGCATGCGGCGACGGCGCATGCAGTCGGCATGGATACGGAATTCGTTCGGGAATCGACGTACTTTCCGAAGCTCGCGCTCATCCAGGTGGCCGTGGCCACGGAGGTGGCGCTGATCGACCCCCTCGCGTTCGCGCCCGCGGCCATCGCGGGTTGGCTCGGGCAAGCAACGGGCGCCGTCCTGATGCACAGCGCGAGCGAAGACATCGAGGCCCTGCGGATGCTGTTGCCCGAGGGACCCCCGCGGCTATTCGACACGCAGATCGCTGCCGCCTTCGCGGGCCTCGGAGCCGGTGTCGGCTATCAGAAGCTGGTCGGCGCGCTGCTGGCGATCGACTTGCCGAAGGACGTCACGCGATCGGACTGGACCCGGCGCCCGCTGAGTGACGCCCAGCACGCCTACGCGGTGCAGGACGTCGTGCACCTCGCACCGTTGCACGACCGGCTTGCCGCGCGACTGCACGCGCGCGGTTACTTCGACTGGTTCTCGGAGGACTGTGCGCGGTTGGTCCGGCGCGCGCAATCGGCCGCCGATCCGCAGCCCCAGTTGGGCCTGCGCGGTGCGGCCAGCTGGCCCCGCGAGGCCATCGCACGGCTGCGCGCCCTGATGCTCTGGCGCGAGGCCGCTGCCCGGCGCCACGATGTGCCACGCGGCTGGTTGCTGCGCGACGAGCATTGCCTCGACCTCGCGCTGGATCCGCCGGCCGACGCCGCGACGCTGGAAGCGCGTACCCGGGGCCAGCGGGCGCTGCGCCATACCGTGCGCATGGACCTCTGGAGCCATCTGCAGCAGCGCCTCGAGGACGACTTCGTGCGCGCGACGCTACGCCCGGATGAGCCCTTGAAGGGCGCCCGCCGGCATGCGTTCGACGCCATGCGCACGCGCGTCGATGCCGAAGCCACCCGCCTTGACCTGCCCCCGGGCCTGCTGTGCCCGCGTCGCGCCCTCGAACGCTACATCAGCGTTCGGGAGTGGCCGTCCGAACTCGAAGGTTGGCGGCGCAGCGTGCTGGAGGCGGCGCTGGCACCCTTGCTCGACTGAGGGCGCGCAGGCGCAGCGATCATCATCGACCCCAGTGGGTGCGAGCGTTGACCGGGCCACAGACGGCCTTTAGACTTTGCACGTCGCGCGGCGTGGTCGCCGGGTCCGGTGTCCGTCGCTTCGGTGCCCTTCCGGGGCCTGTGCGTTGCAGGCCGCAATCCCGGTCGGGGCGCGACACGTTGGGGCCATAGCTCAGCTGGGAGAGCGCGTCGTTCGCAATGACGAGGTCGGGAGTTCGATCCTCCCTGGCTCCACCATATCCATGGGCTCGGATAATCTCCGGGCCCTTTTTTCTGACCGAAATTCCCGCGCCACGCGGGGTTCTGGCCATCGGTGCTGCGGGTGGCCGTCAGCCGAAACGCCCGAAATCGGCCACTTCCTCGGCCAGAGCCGTCTCTGTTCTCCGTTTGGCCTGCGGGTAGGCGCAGATGGTGATCTAGAAAAATCCACAACTTACACGCCACGGTTCATCGTCAACCAAGGCCACCAGTCAGGCATCGAACGCCATCAACGCGGTGGCAAACCTTCCCGTCTTGCTCTATCTTGAAGTGTCAAGATGAATCATGATGGAGATGGCCATGACGACTGCTGTCCGAGAAAAGTTTTCTTCCCAGGCCGCGCCCGAGGTGCTGGCGGCGTTGCGCCAAATCGCAGAAAGCCAGGGCCGCCAGTTCCAGGCGGTGCTTGACGAAGCTCTGCGCGACTACATCGACCGGCAGCAAAAGGAGCGCCCCCGCCGCCACGTGATGGCTTCGTTCGCGTCCAGTCTGGATGAGTTCGACAGCCTCTACCGCGAACTGGCCAAGTAAACCGTGGCGCGCGACTACCTGACCGTGGCCGATGTGCTCGGCATGCACACGGTGCTGATGCAGCGTTACGGCGGTGCGCCGGGCGTGCGTGACCCGGGGGCCCTGGAGGCCGCACTGTTCCGCCCGCAGACCGGCTACTACGAGGACATCGTGGCCGAGGCGGCTGCCCTGCTGGAAAGCCTGGCGATCAACCACCCGTTCGTGGACGGCAACAAGCGCATCGCCTTTGCCGCAGCCGACGTCTTCCTGCGCATCAATGGCTGGCGCTTGCAGCGTGCGCCGATGCAGATCTATGCCGAGATGATGCAGATGTTCGAGTCGGGCACCTTCGACATCGCCCACCTCGATCCGTGGCTGCGGTCGTTTGCCGTCGCCACAGAGTGATGCCATGAACGAGATAACACCCAACCCGCAGACTCGGGCTGCGATGACAGAAGCCCGGGCGATGACGAGGAACCGGATGCCTGAACTGGCGCAGTCCACAGCATCCGAGGATGGAGGCTTTCGACCGAGCGCTGGCCGTATTCGATTTCCCGAAGTCCAAGGGCTTGCGACTGTGGGTGCTGCCGTTCTGCCTGCGTGAGCGCGAGCTGGTGCTTCCGACCTGCGGCAGTCTCGATGTCTGGTTTGCGGCGGGACAGGGAAAGCCGGCGATTGCCCGGCCGGATGGCCCGTCTGAGGCGCAACTTCAAGTGGCATGACATGTTCTGCATCGATCCGGCATCTGAGTCTCACGCCCCGCCCTCGCCGCCGGTTCCGGACCGGCGTTTCGAGCGGTTCGGCGCGCAGCGCCTGGCGATGGGTTCGCGGTTCGGCGACCGGCGGTGCTGCGGCAGCGCGATGACCCGCGCTGTCGCCACCGCGCCGAGGTCTCCCCGCGCGTCAGTTCCCCCACTCATTGGGGTACGCCCCTCCGGGCCGGATTCGGCAAGAAGGCGCAGGCCTTCGCGCTCGAGGTTGACCGCGGCATTGAAGTCGCGGTCGTGCTCCGCACCGCAGGCCGGACACGTCCAGTGGCGTTGACTCAGCCTGAGCGCCTTGTTG
>JAJYPJ010000110.1 GCA_021795435.1 Pseudomonadota bacterium | reverse complement strand
AGTGTGGCGATGTCGATTGGCAGGTGTTCGATATTCTCGTCCGCCTCGCGCAGGATGAACGGGATGGCGAAGTCGTACTTTTCATAGTCATCGCGCAGTTCGGCGGCGATCAGGTCGCCGGTACTGCTGCCCTCGTCGTCATCGCCGGTGCTGCCGACCAGGCCTGCGCGCATCAGTTCATCGTAGAAACTCTGGAACGCCGGATGCTCGACGATCGAGAGGATGTCGATCAGGCTGCCCGGCTCCTCGCCGCGGTTGATCCGCTCGCGGTTCTCGCGCTTGAGGTCGGCGTATTCCGGATCGCGCCACATCAGCCGCAGGCCGCGGCCGATGGTCTGCTCCAGCAGAATCTGCGCCTGGCTGGAACGCAGCGGCACGATCACGCAGATGTTGTTGACGTCGAAGCCCTCGCGCAGCATCAGCACGCTGACGATCACCCGCGGCTGCGCATGTTTGTCGACGTTGAACAGGCGCTGGCGCAGCGGCGCCCAGTCCTTCTCGCCCAGTTCCGCCTTTTTTCCGGAATCGACGGTCAGCACGTCGGCCTCGTGCAGGCCTTCGTCGAGCAGGAACTCCGTCACCAGCGGCGATACCGTGGTGTCCTCGCACACCACCAGCATCTTCGGCTGACGGGCGGCGTCGATGCGGGCGAAATCCGCCTCCAGCTTGCGCAGCTTCTGCAGGCCGGCACGCAGCATCACGCGCTGGCCTTCCGACAGCCGCACGTTGCCGTCGTCGTCGCGCTCGGCCTTGAACTCCAGCGGCAGCGCGCCCAGCTCCTTGCGCTTGTCCAGCACCAGCGACTTCACCAGGCCGAGGCGCATCGCGGCCTTGAGGTCGAAGTCCACCACGATGTGCGGGAAGTACAGCTTGGCCTTTTTCCTGCCGCCGCCCACGTCGTTGTAGGGCGTGGCGGAAAAATCCACCTGCACGAAGCCCCGGCCCTTGCCCTCGGCGATGATCGACAGGCTTTTCTGCCACTCGACCTCGCTGGTCTCGCCTTCCTTTTTCAGCTCGTGGATGTGGTGCGCCTCGTCGTTGAACACCATCAGGTCGGGCAGGTCGGCGAGATAGCTCAATACGTTGCCGCGCGCCCAGCGGCGGTCGAGCACGTCGAGGCTGTTGCCGGCGGCGCGCCCCGGCGTCAGCGGCAGCACGCTGTAGGCCACCGCGGCCGCGTCGGCGACCATGCCGGGCGCCGCGATCTGTTCGGCTTCTTCCTGTGCGGCCTCTTCTTCGGCCTCGCTGAGCAGGTGCCAGTTGGTGATCGCGATCATGCCGTTGCCGGTGGCTTTCAGGCCGATCTCCTGTTTCATGCACACGTTGCCGCGCACGAACTGCGCCACGCGCTCGCGCCGCGCCGGCGGCGTGAACAGCTCGGCGTAGCTGGCGATGTCGGAGCTGGCGAAGTCGCGGCTCTTGTCCTCGCGCTCCTTGCCGAGGAAGGCGTCGAGCAGGCGCTCGTAGACGATCAGACCGGGGGTCACGATCAGGAAGCGGCGGGTGAAGCGCGGGTCGTCGCGGCCCTCGTCCAGTGCCGCGGTCTTGTTCAGCAATTGCCAGATCAGCAGCGCCTGCAGCACCCAAGTCTTGCCGGTGCCGGTGGCCATCTTCAGACAGTATTTGGGGTGGCCGTGTTTGTCCTGCAGCACCTCGCCGAGGCGCGTGCCCTGCAGCAGCGCCTCGGCGCACACTTGTTGGTACAGGTCCTCCAGGTTCGGACTGGCCAGCACCTCGTGCGCCACGATCACGTTGAGGATTGCCTGCTTCTGGCCGGGATGGAAATTGAACACACGCGACTGGCAGGCGTCGTCGCCGAACCACCAGCGCAGCAGTTCGGCGGTCACCGGCGTTACCCGCTCGTAGATGTCGGCGACACCCTGTTCCAGCCCGATGCACAACTGTCTGGCACGACGGGTGAGCGCGGCGGCCAGCGCCAATGGCTGGGTCGGCTCACCCATGGTCGGGCTCCCTGCGCTTGCATGACGTAAACGCATTGTTTATGGTGGGCAGGCGAACATCGACCGTGCCGACAGGAGTCATCGGGTGATAAGGAGCTTCGCTGACGAGGAAACCGAGTTGCTGTTTGCCACGGAGCGGTCCCGTCGATTGCCTCCGCAGATTCAGCGCCGCGCCGTGGTGAAACTTAACCATCTCGATCACGCTGAAGTGCTGGATGACTTGAGCGGTTTGCAAAACCGCTCCGGCACATGGATGTGCCGCCGCGACGAGCACGTAAGTGCTTGTCGCGACAAAGGTGGCGCGGCTTTGCCGCGCCCGTTTGTTTGCAAACCGCGGCAGGATGCCCGGTTTTGCAAACTGATCACTTGAGGTTCCCGCCTTCGAACCGACTTGAGCTTTTGAGAGGAGATCGCGCGGGGCGGTGGAGCCTGCGCATCAATGATCAATGGCGGCTGTGTTTCCGTTTTGAAGGCCGTGACACCTTTGATGTCGAAATCGTCGATTACCACTGAGGTCTTGAACCCATGTCCATACCAGCCACCAGGAACGGCCTTCCACCCATCCACCCCGGCGAGCACCTTCGTGAGATTTTGGAGGAGCTGGGCCTGAGTCAGGCCGCGTTTGCTCGCTCCATTGGCGTGTCGCCGATGCGGATATCGCATGTCGTCCGCGAGGAGCGACCGGTTACCGCTGAACTCGCGCTGCGGCTTGGGCGTGCCTTTGGGCAGACCCCGCAGTTCTGGATGAACCTGCAGACTGGCTATGACCTCAAGATCGCCGAGCGCGAACTGAAGGCGAGCCTGCGGAAAATTCAGCCATTGGCGGCCTGAATATTCCTTGCCGTCATGCCAGCGCAAGCTGGACAAGCGCGAAGCGCGCAGGACATCCGAAGGATGGCTCCGAAGGGGCGAGTGAAGCGAGTCATCCAGTGTCTTGGCCTGCCCGAAGTCACTGGATGACCGGCGTTCGCTGTTGAAGGGCACGTCCGGCTTTCGCCGGAATGACGAAGGCCGGGGCGTCCCGCGAGCAATCACTTCCCGCCCTCCGCCACCGCCTGTACCACCTCGGCCTCGAAGCCGAACACGTCGACCACCCGCACGCAGACGCGGCGCTCGCCGGGTCGATGCGGCACGCTGAAGCGGGCCTGCGTCACCACGCGCAGCGCGTCGTCGTCGTTGGCGGTGTTGCCGCGGTAGTCCTGCCACACCGAGCGGAACACTGCGCCGTCGTAGTCCGGGTCCACCGCCCAGTACTCGATCAGCGCCAGCGGCTCGGCGTTCATCACCTTGAGCAGCTTTTTCCGGTTCTCTTCGTCGAGGTTGATCGCCTCGGGCGAGAGCAGCACGTAGTTGTCCAGG
>JAJYPJ010000040.1 GCA_021795435.1 Pseudomonadota bacterium | reverse complement strand
TTGGAGAATGCGCTGTGGAGATCCTTGAGTGAGCCACGCAGGTCAGCGTCGGTGGCTCTTTCCAGGCTGATGGCGTGGCGACCCTGGCTTAGTGCTTCGGCTTCCCGGCGCAGCGTCGCGAGTAGGGGGGCCATCGCCACGGGTTCTTCGCTGAAATCGCTGTGCGTTTCCAGCCGCGAAAGCGTCAGGAGATCCTCGACGATCTGGGCCATGCGCTTGGACTGGCCGCGCATGTCGCCCAGCACGGCGGCCAGATGGGGCACGTCCTCCGGGTCGAGCAGTTCGAGGTATCCATGGATGACGGTCAGCGGGGTCCTCAGTTCATGCGATACGTTGGCGACGAAATCCCGGCGCATCTGTTCGAGCCGCGCGAGGGCACTGATGTCCCGCGCGAGCAGCACGCGGTGGAGCTTGCCAACGGGCACCAGTGAAAGGCTCAGGTGGACCTGTTCGTCGTGGGGAGCGCGCACATCGTCCAGCGGTTCGTCCGGATTGCGTTCAAGCCACTGCGAGATCTCCCCCTTCTCCAGGACGTGGAGGAGGTCCTGGTGCAGGTGATGGGGGCGGCTCAGCCCAAGCAGCGTGCCCGCAGCGCGGTTGAACCAGAGCACGCGGCGGTCGGCATCCAGGAGCACCACGCCGTCGGGAAGAGCGGCAACCGTATCGCGCAGCGCGTGAAACTGGCGGGCCAGCTTGCGTGCCCGGACGCCATCCGGGTCCGTCCGCCGGGCGTCGTGCGAGGCGGCAGTGGGTGACACGGGGGGGGGCGGCCATCTCACGGTGGTTAGCATCCAAATCAGGGCGACGAGGGCGGCCAGGGCGAAACCGGCCAGCGGCCGGCCGACAAAGTAGGCGAGCGATGTGGCAGCCAACAGCCAGGTGCCGATGGCCCATGCCGCGCTGGCTCGGGTTCGCGGCATGCCGTCAGCTTTCAGCGGAGAAGCGGTAACCGGCGCTTCGGACGGTTTGCACCATGCCATCCAGTCCGAAGGGTTCGAGCGTCTTTCGCAACCGCCGGATGTGCACGTCAACCGTGCGCTCTTCCACGTAGACACTGCTGCCCCACACGTGGTCGAGGAGCTGCGTCCGCGAATAGACTCGATCCGCATGGGTCATGAAGAAGTGCAGAAGGCGGTATTCCGTTGGCCCGATCGGCACCGCCGAGCCATCGGCAAAGACCCGGTGCGCAGGCTCATCGATCCGCAGCTTTCCGAGCTCGACAATGCCTTCCCCGTCGCCTCCCGGGCTCCGACGAAGCACCGCGCGGATGCGTGCGACGAGCTCGCGGGAGGAGAAGGGCTTGACGATGTAGTCATCGACGCCGGCTTCCAGCCCGTTGACGCGGTCCATCTCCTCGCCGCGGGCGGTGAGCATGATGATTGGCACTTCCCGCGAGATCTGCTCCTTCCGCAGGCGGCGAGCCAAATCCAATCCGCTGAGTCCAGGGAGCATCCAGTCGAGCAGGATCAGGTCGGGGACCTTTTCGGCAATGGCGAGCTGCGCGGCCCGTGCGTCGGCGGCATGGACGGGTTCCATGCCCGCCTTGCGCAGGGCAAAGGCAACCATGTCTCGAATCGAAGCTTCGTCTTCGACGATCAGGATGCGCTTTTGCACGTGGCGGTCCTCAAGCGGTTGACAGGATCATTGCAGCCGGCATTTGTTGCGGCCAGATGACAGCGTGCCAATGGCAGCCGCGCCACGGTCATGACTTTGCAATCAACGGCCAGTGCGCTGACCGGCGACGGAGTCAGCCTTCTGCTGGCGTTCCAGAAGCACGATCGGGGTGAGGAAGGCGATGCGCGCGTCGATGCGTGCGCGCTGCGCATAGTCGAGGTCGTCGCGCTTGCTCAATCGCGTCAGCTGGTCCAGCGCCGCAGCGGCGTGGCCAGAGAGAAACGTGGCGTCGGCGAAAGCCTCCGCGGCGCGAACCTTTAAGCCGGCGAGCTCGGCGGCGCGCCCGTAAGCACGGTAGACCTCGGGCTCGTCGCTCGTGTCGAGCAGCGGGCGTAGCAAGGCTTCTGCCGTCCGGCCTTCGGCGGCGTCTTTTCCGAGGATCAGCGCCTGGGCATAGTCCAGGGCAACCGCAGCATTCCGCGGCCAGTCATGGGCAATCCGGGCATAACGCGCCAAAGCCTTCGCTCGCTGTCCGTCCAGCAGTTCGGCGTGCGCCATGGCCAAACGAATCGGGACACTGTCGGGATCATCGGCGAGAAGAGGCCGCAGTTGCTCCATGGCGGCACCGGCATGATTGGTGCGCATCAGCACCAGGGCATAGCCGTAGTGATTGGACGCGGTGGCGAAGGCCGGGTCATGGGCGAGATTTCCAGCGTAATAGCGTTCCAGACGGTTGAGATCGTCACTGGCGAGTACACGTACGCGTTCGCGCATGAGCAGGTAGTACGCGTGCGCTTCGGGGCTGCCGGGGGCATCGACATGCTCGGCGGTACTGATGGCGGCTCCTGCTGCCGGGGCGAGCGGGCGCGGGAGTGACAGAAGACTCGTTTCCCAGCGAGGCAGGGGACCGGGGGCAGGCTGGTTGCGGCGCGCAGCCATTTCCTCGTCCAGCGTATGCGCGCGGGCTGCGGCCTCGGCAATGCGCAGCGTCGTGACGGGATGATCCTGCAGGAGGGCCGGCACTTCGTAGCCGCCACTGTCGGCGCGCAACAGCAATTGCATCCGGCCGAAAAACTCGGCCATGCCATCCGGATTGAATCCCGCATTGGCGAGGGTCTGGATCCCCACGCGGTCCGCCTCGGCCTCGTCCTTGCGGGTGAAATTGATCTGGTGTTGTTCCAGGGCCCCTTGGCCCAGTGAGGCGATGGCCATGGGGGCGCTGGCACCACCGCCCGCAGCGGCTGCGGCAAGGGCTCCGAGCATGACCAGCGCGTAGAGCGGTGACATTTTGCTGGCGTCATAGAACGCGCGCTGGAGGTGGTGCTGTTCGATATGGCTGATTTCGTGCGCCATGACCGCAGCGAGCTCGTCCTCGCTCTGCGTCGCCGTGATCAGTCCCGAATTGATTCCGACATATCCCCCTGGCGCGGCAAAGGAGTTGATGACGTCCTCGCGGGGGATGAAAAAGGTGAAATGCGTCTTGGGTGCCGTGCTGGCCGCAACCAACCGGTATCCCAGCGTGCTGATGTACTGAGTCGCGAGCGGATCGTCCACGACGAGCCCGAGGGCGCGCATCTGCCTGAGCATCGATGCGCCGTACGCTGCGGCTTCGGCGCGGGTGAAGGCGGTGTCTGCGTTGCTGCCCAAATGGGGCAGCCGCACATTGTCGCCAGCTTGCGCACCGGCAACGATCTGGGTGGCGATGCCGATTGCGAGCAGCAGGGAGCGCGGACGCATGTGAGAGGTTGGCTCGAAATGAGGTGGCTGGCGGGGCCATCGTGCCCCGCAACATCGTTACGTTAGTCGCGTCGGTCGCCCATCGCTAGCCTCTCGCGAAAGACGTTAAGCGGAGCTTGCATCGGCATTGTCCGCCCGTTGCCCCCCGTGAATGACGACGGTCACCGGGGCCGGGCGCAGCCGGGCGCAGGCTTGTGTTTTTGCCATCGTCGCCCAATCCTGTCCCGACGTCGAGGCAACCGGATCCGGATCCGTGGCCCGATGGGAGGGCGCGTGCCGCGGCACCGCGCCCGGTCCGCTGATCCATGCTGGAGTTGCCTCGTGTCCCCTCCGATCCAGGTCTATACCACCGCTGTCTGTCCCTATTGCGTCGCCGCCAAGAATCTCCTGAAGGCGCGCAACCTTGCGTTTGTCGAAACGCGGGTTGATACCGATCCCGGTGCGCGGGAAACCATGCTGGCCCGCAGCCAGGGTCGGCGTACGGTGCCCCAGATCTTCATTGGCGACCGTCATGTCGGCGGCTTTGATGACCTGGCCGCAGCGGATCGTGATGGCCGGCTCGCATCGTGGCTGGCAGGGGAAGGCGCATGAACGAGCGCGTGCGCCAATTCACCGAATATCGCCAGCGGATGAATGCGCGCATTCTCGAGCACGACAATCAGGTCGTTCGGCGTTTTTTCGCGCTCGACACGCAGTGTTACCGCGAGGGCGCGCTTGATGTCCGGACGAAGGAGTTGCTTGGTCTGGTCGCTTCCCTGGTTCTGCGTTGCGACGACTGCGTCAGTTACCACGTGGCGCAATGCAAGGACGCGGGTGTCAGCCGTGCGGAGATGATGGAGGCCTTCCAGGTAGGCTTGGTGGTGGGGGGCTCGATCGTCATCCCGCACATGCGTCGGGCGGTGGATTTCCTCGACCAGCTCGACCAGTCCGTTCAGGCGCCCACGGGGGCAGGCCAACAGCCCGACGATTGACTCGCCGCCCCACGCTGCTACCATTCCCGATTCATGTCCGCGCATCTGCCCGAATCGGTAGACGCTTGGCGCATGGTTTCGGCGCGACGTTCCTTTGCCGGATCGGTGGCGGTTGCCGGCATGGATCGGCTGGTGGAGCTGCTGGCCAGCAGGGTCGGGACGGTTGACTATCAACTCGATTTTGGACGCGACGCGCTGGGCACGGGCTACCTTGACGTGCATGCCAGTGCCAACGTCGAATTGCTTTGCCAGCGTACGCTGGAGCCATTCGTGGCTACGCTGGTTGTTGATCAGCGTCTCGGGTTGATTGGTGACGAGTCGGAAGAGGCGGCCCTGCCTGCTGAATATGAGCCATTGCGGATCGATGGCCCGTTGGTGCTCAAGGATGTGATCGAAGACGAATTATTGCTGGCCATTCCCCTCGTCCCGATGCGTCCCGGCAGCGAGGAGGTTCTGGCACCTTGGCAGGCGCAAGCTGAAGCGCCGGCGGCGGAAGTGCCGCATCCGTTTGCGAAACTGAAAAACCTGAAGCAAGACTGAGCCTCACCGGAGAGACCCCATGGCAGTCCAGAAAAGTCGCAAGACGCCTTCCCGCCGCGGCATGCGGCGTGCACACGATGCGTTGAAGCCGGTGCAGCTGGCCACCGATCCGACCAGTGGTGAGGTGCATCGGCGCCACCACGTCACCAAGGATGGTTACTACCGCGGCAAGAAGGTGATTGCAGACGCCGCATCGGCCGTCGACGAGGACTGAGCCGGCTGATCACGGCCTGCAGCCTGACTCGGCCGCAGGCGTACCCGCAACGACCCGGGGACCGTCCAGATGTACGCACGCATCGCCGGTACGGGCAGTTATCTGCCCAGCCATGTCGTCACCAATGCAGACCTCGAGCGACTGGTCGAAACCAGCGACGAGTGGATTCGCACGCGCACCGGCATCCGGGAGCGACGCAAGGCGGCCGAGGGCGAAACCACGGGCGATCTCGCCCATCACGCGGCGGTTGCCGCGCTGGAAAGCGCGGGCATCGCCGCGAGTGAGCTCGATCTGATCGTGGTCGGCACGACCACTCCGGATCTGGTGTTCCCGTCCACCGCGTGCTTGCTCCAGCACCGTCTCGGCGCCAATGGTTGTGCGGCCTTCGACGTCAACGCCGCGTGCTCGGGTTTTGTCTACGGGCTGGGCGTTGCGGACAACTTCATTCGCTCCGGCACCTCGCGCAGGGCGCTGGTCGTCGGTGCCGAGACGCTGACGCGGATGGTCGACTGGGGTGACCGTTCCACCTGTGTGCTGTTTGGCGACGGGGCGGGCGCCGTCGTGCTCGAGGCGAGCGACGAACCGGGGATCCTGACCAGCAAGCTGCACGCCGATGGCGGCTACAAGGACCTCCTGTACAGCCCGGTGGGTGTTTCGACGGGATTCCGGCCGGGCGAGAACAACGCGGGCGTATGTATCCGCATGAGCGGCAACGAAGTGTTCAAGGTCGCTGTTCGGACGCTGGACCGGATCGTTGGCGAGACGCTCGAGGCGGCCGGTGTGCAGGAATCCCAGATTGACTGGCTGATCCCGCACCAGGCGAACCTTCGCATCATCGAGGCCACCGCCAAGCGCCTCGGGTTGCCCATGGATCGGGTGATCGTCACCGTGGACCGTCACGGCAACACATCGTCTGGATCGGTCCCGCTTGCGCTGGACGAGGCGGTGCGATCAGGCAGGGTGCAGCGCGGGCAGACCCTGCTTCTCGAGGCGTTCGGGGGTGGGTTTACGTGGGCGTCCGCGCTGATTCGCTATTGAGGCGGAGCGCACGGCTGATGCCTGCTGCACCGGGACGGACCGACGTCGAAGGCATTTGCGCGCGCAATTGAATGACGGTACACGGCATGAGCGACGTTTCTCCAAATTCCAATTCGGAAGCCAGCGGTCAGGCACTGGCATTCGTCTTCCCCGGGCAAGGTTCCCAGTCGCTCGGCATGCTGGCGGAATTGGCCCAACGGCACGCCGAAGTGCAATCCACGTTTGCCGAGGCATCGGCAGGCGTCGGCGTCGATCTCTGGAGACTCGCGCAGGAAGGCCCGGACGAACAACTGAACCGCACGGAGCATACCCAACCCGCGCTGCTCGCTGCGGGGATCGCAGTCTGGCGCATCTGGGGTAAATCCGGTGGTGCCCGTCCGGTGCTGATGGCAGGGCACAGCCTGGGTGAATACACGGCACTGGTCGCGGCCGGTGCACTCGACCTGGGTGCCGCCGCTTCCCTGGTGGCTGAGCGTGGCCGGCTCATGCAGGAGGCCGTGCCGGAGGGCGAGGGCGCCATGGCGGCCGTGCTCGGCGCAGAGGATGGATTGATCGCGGAGGTTTGCGCGGACGTGGCCGAAGGTCAGGTCGTGGCGCCGGCGAACTTCAATGCGCCAGGGCAGACGGTCATCGCAGGGCACGCGGATGCGGTGGCCCGTGCGCTGGCGCGGTTGGCGGAGCGGGGCGTGCGCAAGGCCGTTCGCCTGCCGGTGTCCGTGCCCTCGCATTGCGAATTGATGCGTGATGCGGCATCGCGGCTCGCAGAGCGGATGGCCGCAATGGATTGGCGCCTGCCCCAGGTCCCGGTTCTGCAGAACGTGGAAGCACGTGCCTACGGCAGCGTCGAATACATCCGCGCTGCGTTGGAGCGCCAGCTCTACATGCCGGTTCGCTGGACGGAAAGCATCCAGACGCTGGCGGCGCAGGGCGTCACGCGCGTGGCCGAGTGCGGCCCAGGCAAGGTACTGACAGGCCTGACCCGACGGATCGACCGCGCGCTGGATGCGCGCGCGTTGGGTATGCCGGAGGAAATGGACGCTGCCCTGGCGGCTTGGCGCTGAGCGGCGAGCGCGCGGGGCGAGCCTGCTTGGCGGGCAATTTGCCCGCGCACGACATCATCAGACTGGGAGACGGGAATGGAACAGGTTCTGGCAGGCGACATTGCGCTGGTTACGGGTGCCAGTCGAGGCATCGGCGCAGCCATTGCGGATGCGTTGGCCCTCGCCGGCGCGCGGGTTTTGGGTACTGCCACCACGGCCAGCGGCGCCGAAGCGATCACGCGCCGGCTGGCGGCGCAGGGCGGGGAGGGTCGCGTTCTCGATGTGACCGACAGCGCAGCCGTCGATGCGCTGATCGACGATATCGTCAGGCAGCACGGCGCGCTCTCGATCCTGGTCAATAATGCGGGGATCACGCGAGACCAGCTGTTGATGCGCATGCGGGACGAGGATTGGCAGGCCATCCTCGATACCAACCTCACGTCGGTGTATCGGACGAGCAAGGCAGTGCTGCGGCCGATGCTCAAGGCACGCAAGGGCCGCATCATCAATATTGCCTCGGTGGTGGGCGTCACCGGCAATCCAGGCCAGTCCAACTATGCCGCCGCGAAGGCCGGAATCATCGCGTTCTCCAAATCGCTGGCTCGCGAGATCGGTTCGCGAGGCATTACGGTCAACGTGGTCGCGCCCGGGTTCATCGACACGGACATGACGCGTGCGCTGGGCCCTGAGCAGCGCAAGGCGCTGGAAGGACAGATCGCACTGGGCCGGCTCGGGGTTCCCGACGACATCGCCAAGGCCGTGCTTTTCCTGGCATCGCCTGCCGCAAGCTACATCACGGGGGAAACCCTGCACGTCAATGGAGGCATGTACATGGCTTGAGGCTCTGCAGGCCGATTGGCCAGGGGGTATGGCGGCTGGCGAGGACAAGCCTTTCACACTACAATGCGCGGGATTTTTTCCTGCGAGTCCGGAGATCCCATGAGCACCATCGAAGAGCGCGTCAAGAAAATCGTCGTCGAGCAGTTGGGCGTGAAAGAGGAAGACGTCACACCCACGGCTTCGTTCGTGGACGATCTGGGGGCAGACTCGCTTGATACCGTCGAGTTGGTGATGGCGCTCGAGGAAGAGTTCGAGTGCGAGATCCCCGACGAGGAAGCCGAGAAGATCACGACCGTGCAACAGGCGGTTGATTACATCAAGGCCCACGTCAAGGCCTGAGGTGTTGCGCCGCATGGCGCATGGGCCGGAGGTACGCCGAAAGCTGCGTCGCAAGGCGCAGCTTTCGCTTTATGGCAATCCCTGCGCCTGCGTATGGCAGGCGCTTCGAGCACGGGGCGATGCCCCGGGGGCAGGTGGAGCGTGAGCAAGCGTCGTGTCGTCATCACGGGCATGGGCATCAAGTCGCCGGTCGGCAATGACCTCGAGAGCGCTTGGCTTGCGATTCGCGAGGGCCGCAGTGGTATCGGACCCTTGACCGAGTTCGATGCCTCGACCTTTCCCACGCGCATCGCCGGGCAGGTTCGTGATTTTGATCCTGCCGCCTACGTCCAGGCCAAGGACGTCAAGAAGATGGATCCCTTCATCCACTATGGCATCGCAGCTTCAGTGGATGCCGTGAATGACGCTGGGCTGCATCCGCATGAGCGGGACGCCGAACGCATTGGCGTGGCCGTCGGCGCCGGCATCGGGGGCATAGCCACCATCGAGCGCACCAGCGTCGTTTTCCACGAGGCGGGCGTGCGCAAGATCTCCCCCTTTTTCGTGCCCAGTTCGATCATCAACATGATCTCGGGGAACCTCTCGATCATGCTGGACCTGAAAGGACCGAATATTGCCTGCGTGACCGCCTGCACGACGGCGACGCACAACATTGGCCTCGCCATGCGCATGATCCAGTATGGCGATGCCGATGTGATGATTGCAGGCGGGGCGGAGTATGCGACGGTGGGGACCGCCGTGGGCGGCTTCTGCGCGGCGCGTGCGTTGTCCACGCGAAATGACGAGCCCTCCCGCGCCAGCAGGCCTTGGGACGCCGATCGCGACGGTTTCGTATTGTCCAATGGTGCCGGCGTGCTCGTGCTTGAGGAATACGAGCATGCGCGGGCGAGGGGCGCCCGGATCTACTGCGAACTGGCGGGTTTCGGCATGAGCGGCGACGCTTATCACATCACGGCGCCCAGCGAGAATGGCGAGGGCGGGGCGCGTTGCATGCGGGCCGCGCTTCGCGACGCCGGGCTCGACCCGACCGACGTCGATTACATCAATGCACACGGTACGTCGACCCAAGCGGGCGATCTGGCCGAAGTTCAGGGAATCAAGAGCCTGTTCGGCGATCATGCTCGTCGAATGATGGTCAGTTCAACCAAGTCCATGACCGGCCACCTTCTCGGTGCCGCCGGTGGCGTCGAGGCGATCTTCTCGGTCCTGGCCATCCGGGAGGGCGTGGTCCCCCCGACGATCAACCTGGACCAGCCGGGCGAGGGCTGTGATCTCGACTTCGTTCCCCACGCCGCACGCGATGCCCGCTTGCAGGTGGTTCTCTCCAATTCGTTCGGTTTCGGGGGGACGAACGGAACGCTCGCTTTCCGCGGACTCTGATGGCCCCGTCCCCGGGATGCTGCGCGGTTCACGGCGTGAGGATCGGATGAACTCCGCGCGGGAACACCGCGTCTGCAGGCGCCAGAGCCAGGAGCCCCGCTGGAGGAGTCAATCCACGTTCGGTTGGCTGACGGAGAGCCGCATGGCCGCAAAGTCCTCCCGATGAGTATGCGCATGCTCAGGACCGTGCTGGTTGCGGCAGCGTTGCTGCTGGTGGGCGCTGTGGCAATCTGGATTTATGGCGGTTACCGTGCGTTCGAACGGACACCGCTTCGGGTCGCCGCACCGACCAGCATCGAGGTCGCGCGCGGCTCCACCCTGAAGTCAATCGTCGCGCAGTTGCGTGCGCGTCACTACACGTCCGCCGCCGAGCCCTACTGGCGCCTGCTGGCCGCGCGCATGGGCGTGACCGACCGGCTGCATGCGGGTGAATACGCGCTGTCGCCCGGCATGACCCCACCGGTGCTGCTAGCCAACATGTCGGATGGACGCGTGGTGCAGCACATGTTTACTCTGGTCGATGGCTGGACCTTCGCCCAGGTGCGTGCCGCGCTTGCGCGGGTGCCCGCGTTGCGCCACACCCTGGCTGGCATGAGTGACGCGCAGGTGGCGCGCGCACTTGGCATTCACGGCGCCAGCCCCGAGGGCTGGCTATTGCCCCAGACCTACGCGTACGTGCTCGGCCAGAGCGACATCGACGTGTTGCGTCGGGCGCACGTGGCGATGGAGCGGTTGCTGGCGCGGGAGTGGCCGGGGAGAGAACGAGGCATCCCGCTGAAAGACCCTTACCAGGCACTGGTCCTGGCGTCGCTGATCGAGAAGGAAACCGCCCAGCCCGACGAACGGGCCCGCATTGCCGGGGTCTTTGTGCGCCGCCTTGAACGGGGCATGAAATTGCAGACCGATCCAAGCGTGATTTATGGCTTGGGGTCTGCCTATCGTGGCGAGATCACGCGTCGCGACCTGCAGACCGATACGCCATGGAACACCTATACACGCTTCGGCCTGCCGCCCACGCCGATCTGCATGCCGGGAGCACCGGCGGTCGAGGCAGCCTTGCATCCGGCGCAAGGTCGGTCGCTCTACTTCGTGGCGAAGGGTGATGGCACGCATCAGTTCTCGGATACCCTGCGACAACAGGATGCCGCGATCGGTCGATACATCCTGCACCGGAAGCCATGATGCGCGGACGCCTAATTACATTGGAGGGAGGGGAGGGGGCCGGCAAAAGCACCCTGTTGACGGGGCTGGAGGCTTGGCTGCGCGACCGAGGCGTCGACGTCCTGCGCACGAGGGAGCCAGGCGGAACGCCACTCGGTGAAGCGCTGCGCAAGCTGCTGCTGGATCCGGATCGCGGATTCATTTGTGCGGAATCCGAACTCTTGCTGATGTTTGCATCCCGTGCGGAGCTGGTGCGTAGCATCATCCAGCCGGCGCTGGATGCAGGGCGCTGGGTGCTCAGCGACCGCTTCACCGATGCCAGCTATGCCTATCAGGGAGGTGGTCGTGGCCAGCCGGAAGGGCGCATCCGTGGACTCGAGCAGTGGGCGGCTTGTGATTTGCAGCCCGACCGGACCCTGTTGCTTGATTTGCCGGTAGCCGCAGGTCGTGCACGGGCACTGGATCGGGACCATCCGGATCGCATCGAGCGTGAGGACGACGCGTTCTTCGAGCGAGTACGCGCCGTCTATCGCATGCGCGCTGCCGCGGATCCGGCACGTTTCATTCCCATCGACGCATGCCGCGCACCCGACGAGGTCTTGGCGGCCGCGTGCGCCGCGTTGAAGCCGCTGCTGGAAGCAGACGCATGAGCGCGCCGGCTTGGCATGCCGCACCCTGGATGCGGTTGTGCGCCGACGCAGAAGCCAACCGCCTGCCGCATGCGCTGCTCTTCCAGGGCCCGGTCGGGGTCGGCAAGCGTGTGATCGCGGAACGTCTGGTCGCGCGCCTGATGTGTACGGACCTCCAGGATGGTGATGCCTGCGACCGGTGCCCGGGTTGCCGGCTGCGTGCAGCGGGGACCCATCCCGATCTGTACCGGGTGTCCCTTTCGACTAATCGTGACGGCAAGCTCCGCACCGAGATTGTCGTCGACCAGATCCGCGGCATGTGCGATCGACTCATGCTCGCCAGCCAGCTGGGTGGCTGGCGCATCGCGCTCATCGATCCCGCGGATGCACTGAACCCGGCGTCCGCCAATGCGCTATTGAAGACGCTCGAAGAACCGCCCCTGGATGCACTCTTGTTGCTCGTTGCCGATCATCCCGAGCGGCTGCCGGCGACCGTGCGCAGTCGTTGTCGTCGCGTGGCGATCCGCTTGCCGGCGAGCGCGGACGCGCTGGAGTGGCTGCGAACGCAAGGTTTGCCGGGGGACTGTGAGCAAGCGCTGGATGCGGCTGACGGAAATCCGGGTCTCGCTGCGCGATTGCTCCGTGACGGGATGCTGTCAAGGCGCGAGGCTGTTCGGAGCGAGCTTGCGCAATTGCTGGCGCAACGCGCGGATCCGCTGGCACTGGCGCAGGCGTGGAGCCAGGACGAGCCGCGTCAGCGCCTGCTTTTTGCGGCCCAATGGTTGGCGCACGAAGCCCGGGCTGAGGCGACAGGGCAGCGTGGTCCCCTCGCCAGCGGGCGGGAAATCGCCAACCTGACTCGATGGTTCGAGCAGGCCAATTCCGCTCGCGAGATGCTTCGGGGACCCGTGAGGGCTGAGCCGGTTCTGCTCGATTTCCTCGGCTTGCGCACGGTCGCGGCGTGATTGGCGGTGCCGTGCATCCTTGGAGACTCGATGGGATCGTGCCAGATCCCTCTGAGATCCGGGCCGGATGGCGCCGATGACTTCACCTGAGCAGCGCATCGGCCCGTTGCTTGAGGACCCCTGTGCGAGCGTCGTGATGGTCGCGCCGCATCCGGATGACGAGACGCTGGCCAGCGGGGGCCTGCTGCAGCGTGCACGTGCTTCAGGCGCGGCGGTTTCGGTGCTGCTGCTGACCGATGGCGACAACAATCCTTGGCCCCAGCGGTGGCAGCAGCGTCGATGGACCATCGATTCCGTGGCGCGAGCCGAATGGGGACGGCGACGGCGCGCGGAAGCCGTGGATGCCTTGAGCCGGATGGGCTTCGGCGAGGGAACGCTGCGGGCATTCGGGTGGCCAGACATGGGCATCACGTCGCGCGTTGTCGAGCGGCTGGATGAGAGCGTCATGGCATTGCGGGAGCACTTCTGCCTGCATAGACCCACGCTCGTGGTGGCTCCCATACTTGAGGATCGGCATCCCGACCATAGTGCAGCGCGCGTACTCGTGGAGCTGGCGCTTGCCCATGGCGACGAGTCGAAGCCCGAGCTATGGGGCTTTGCGATGCACGGCGGGATGGCGCATGCGCAAGGACTGCTGCTGAGCGTAGCTGAACGCGAAGGCAAGGCCCGGGCGCTGGAGGCGCACCGCAGCCAACTGGCGCTGGCTGGAAATCGCTGGAGGCGTCGAATTTCAGGTGACGAAAGCTATGTCCTGGGTTCAGCCACGCACGTCCATCCGTCAGCTTGGGAATCCCTCGCGTTGCCCTGGCGTCCATCGATCCCGGGGCTGGCGGACTGCGCATTGCTGATCGCGACGCGCGCTGGTTGCTGGCGCCTTCCCTGGCGGGAAGGCGCACGCTGCGGACCCATGCGCCTGCGCCTTTCCCCGGGAGCGATGATCGAGATCGACCGAGACTTTCCGGAGAGCGACTTGTTCGTCAAGCTCTACAGCCAGCGGCGGAATGTCTGGATCTTCGACCATTGGGGCTGGCGCCGGATGGCGCGTTCTCGCGCTTGACCTGGCTGAACGATTGAGCCAGTCTCGAACCAGCCAAGCCAATTCCGCAGAGTCCATTCGCATGGCAGCTCCCACGTCACCCGGCAATAGCGCGCGACAGAGCATCCTCCCCGTCGCCATCAAGGACGAAGCCACGCTCTACCAGAGTTACATGCCGTTCTTGAAGGGCGGCGGCCTGTTTGTGCCAAGCACGAAGCGGTACAACCTTGGCGATGAACTGTTCCTGCTCATCAACCTTTTGGATGACAAGGAGCGCCTGCCGGTGACGGGCACGGTGGTATGGATGACGCCGCAAGGTGCGCAGGGCAATCGCGTGGCGGGCATAGGCGTGCAGTTCTCGGAGTCGCCGGAGGGTGAAGCGGCGCGTCAGCGCATTGAGGCTCTTCTGGGAGCCAAGCTGGCCTCCGAACGGCCGACATTCACGCTGTAGCTCAGCGGAATCGTTAACGCGGATCTAAAAGCCGACCCGTACGGCGGGTGGATGAATTCTTGGGCTGGTGGATGAGTTCGCTCATTGATCCATCCCAGGTAGCCGTCGCGCAAACGGGTGTTGTGGGTTGGCCGTGGGCGTTCGCGCGCGGATGTGCGGCCCTTCTTCGGGCTGTTGGGTCCGGAGGGCTGCCGACGTCTACGGGCGGTGGCGATGGACATGAACACCGCCTAAGACCTGGAATTGAAGCAGCACTGCCCGAACGCGGAGGTGGTCTACGACCTGTTCCACGTCGTGGCCAAGTACGGGCGTCAGGTGATCGACTGGGTACGCGTGGACGAGGCCAACCGGTTGCGTGGTGACAAACCGGCCCGGCGGGTGGTCAAGACCTCACGCTGGCTCTTGCTGCGCAACCGGGAGAACGTTCCGCCCGACCATGTCGTGAGGCTGGTTGATCTGCTAGCGGCCAACCGCGCCTTGTTGACCGTATACCTGCTGAAGGACGACCTGAAGCAGTTATAGCGCCATGGCAACGAGGCGCAGGCCCGGACGTTCTGGAAAGCTGGAAATGCCCAGCGGAG
>JAJYPJ010000109.1 GCA_021795435.1 Pseudomonadota bacterium | reverse complement strand
CGAACACGGCTTCACGGTCCACCGGCGCAGCATCGAGCGCGATCTCGCCAACCTCAGCGCCAAGCTCGCGCTCGTGTGCGACGGCGCCAAGCCAGCGGGCTGGTCGTGGTCCCGGGATGCCACGCCGCTGAACTTCGGTGCGCTCGACCCGCACGGCGCGCTGACGCTGCAGCTCGTCCAGCGGTTCCTTGATCCGCTCGTGCCGCGCCAGATGATGGCCGCCCTGCGTCCCCAGTTGGCCCAGGCGGAAGCAGTCCTGCGCGCCACAGCGGGAGGAAAGCTCGGCGCCTGGACACGCAAGGTGGCCGTCCTCTCCGAGGTCGCGCCACTGCAGCCGCCTGCGTTGCAGGAGGACATCCTCGCTGCGGTCTCGACGGCACTGCTCGAGGGCCGGAGACTCGCCATCCGCTACCGGAACCTGGACGGTCACACCGGCAGCGGGACGATCTCGCCACTCGGCCTCGTGCACTTCGACGGGGTGTTCTACCTGGTGGCGGTGTATGACGGTTACTCGGACCTGCGCCAATTGGCCCTGCACCGCCTGCAGCGCGCGGAACCGCTGGACCGGCCGGCCGACGTGCCGGCAGGCTTCGACCTCGATACCTATGTCCGGCAGACACGCGGCTTCGAGCAACCCTCGGGCCGCGTCCTCAAGCTGAAGCTGCATGTCGTCGAATGGCTCGCCCAGCACCTCGATGAGCGGCGCCTGGCGAAAGACCAGGTCATGGCGCGCAACCCGGATGGAACGGCGGTGGTCACGGCAACGGTCGCCGAATCGCGCCGGCTGGTGTGGTGGCTGCTGGCCCTCGGGGGCGATGCCGAGGTGCTGCAGCCTGCCGCCCTGCGCCGGGAGATCCGCGCCGAGTCGCTGCGCGCGGCACGCACCCACGCACCACGGAGGCATGCCTGATGGCGCAGACGCTACCGCACGATGTGGACACGTCGATGCTGGAGCATGCGGCCGAGGCCGAGACGGTGAGGGCGCTGGCCGAGCAATTGCCCGGAGACTGGTGGGTGGTCCATGGCTGTCACTGGACTCTCCCCCGCAGCCGTGGCATCTGCCAGGGCGAGATCGATATCGTGGTCGTGTCGCCCTCGGGCGCGCTGGTCCTGATCGAACAGAAGAATGGCGCCATCGAGGTCGAAGGCGGCGACTACATCAAGCGTTATGGCGACAAGGCCAAGTCGGTCAGCCGGCAGATGGGCCGGAACCGCGACCTGCTGATGCAGAAGGCCCAGCGCGACGGCGGTCTGCCGCCGGTTGGCGTCACCTCGGTCCTGTACTTCCCGGATTCGCGGGTCACGCAACTCCGCGGTGCCGGGCTCGATGCGATGACGGTGGTCGACCACGACGGCGCGCCCGAGCTCGCGCCGCGCATCCAGGCGTTGGCGGGCCACGGCGACGCGGATCCCGAGCGCGCGCGGGACATCGTCCGATTCCTGGGCGGCGAGCTGGGCCTCGCACCCAGCCTCCATGCCCTGGGCGAGGCTTCGGAGCGCGCGCGCATCCATCTGTCCGGTCCGTTCGCTGGTCTCCTCGAGGGCTTCGAGATGCATCCCATGCGGCTGCGCATCGAGGCCTGCGCGGGCAGTGGCAAGTCGGAGTTCATCCTGCGGCTGGCGAGACGCCTGGGCGACGAAGGACGGCGTACCCTCGTGACCTGCTACAACCGCCCGCTCTCGGCCCTGCTGCGGGCGACGCTGGCGGAACGCGCTCAGGTCGACACGTATCTCGGCGTCCTCAGACACCTGGCCGAGGATCTCGGCCTTTCCGTCGCGATGGCCGAGGCGCAGAGCGCGGCGTTCTGGACCCGGATCGAGCAGCAGGTCCAGGCCGCGATCGCGCGCAACGGCATTCCGGCGGCCTGGCGCTTCGAAGCCGTGCTGGTCGACGAGGCCCAGGACCTCGGCCCGCACGCCCTGGCGTTGCTGCAGCAGCTCGCAGGGACCGACGGCGATTTCGTCTGGGTGGGCGATCCTGCGCAGAACCTGCGGGGCGAGCCCATGGCTGCGCCGGAGGGATTCGCGACCTTCCGCATCAACCAGAACTACCGCACGCCCCGCGCCATTGCCGAGGAGATCCGCGAGATCGCGCCAGCCGGCGTCGAGTTCATGAACCCGGTCTCCGGGACGGGCGTCGAGGTCCACGCGTGTACGACGGATACCCTGCCGACTGCCGCCGCAGAGGCCGTGGATGCGCTGCTTGCGCGGGGCTATGGCTATGACGATCTTCTGCTGCTTACGATTGAGAGCAGTCGCAGCCTCGACTGGGCGACGCCAACGCTCGGGCGCCATCGGACGCGGTGGTTCACGGGACGGTACGACGAGGACGGCAACCAGATCCTGACCGACGGCGACCTGATGATCGAAAGCGTGCGCCGCGCCAAGGGTCAGCAGCGGCCCCATGTGATCGTCGCCGGTGTCGATCTCGAGCGGGTCACCGAGCCCGAGGTGAAACGGGCGCTCTACGTGGCGCTCACGCGCGCGACGGTCGGGGCGACCCTGCTGCGTCTGACCGAGCCGGCAAACGTCGCTTCCGGGCACCCTGCAACGGAGACCGCGGCATGAGCACGCAACTACCCACCGCCCTCTCGAAATCCAAGCTGATGGCGTGCAGGCAATGCGCGCGTCGCCTCTGGCTGGAATGGCACCATCCAGAGCTCTGCGAGGTCTCGGCAGCCTCCCAGGCGGCGTTCGAGACGGGCCACACCGTCGGGGCGATCGCCCGGCGCCTGTATGACCCCAAGGGGAACGGACTCGAGATCGGACGCGATGCAACAGCCAGCAGGCGTTCCGCCCTGCAGCAAACAGCCGAAGCGCTGCCACGACGGCTGCCCTTGTTCGAGGCAGGGTTCGAGGGGGGACGCGCCTATGCCTATGCGGACGTCCTGCTGCCGGTGGGTGGCAAGCAGGGGCGATCCTGGCGCATGGTCGAGGTGAAGTCGGCCACGGCGGTCAAGGACTACTACCTGATGGATGCCGCCATCCAGTCCTATGTGGCCCGGACTGCCGGCCTCCCGTTGAAGGGCGTGGCCATCGCTTACGTGGACAAGACGTGGACCTACCCAGGCAAGGAAGACTATGCGGGACTGCTGGTCGAGCAGGATGTGACCCGCGATGCCGCAGCGCTCGAGCCGGAGGTCGTCGAACTCGTCGAAAACGCACACGCCACCATCTGCATGCGCAAGGAACCATCCGTCCGGACGGGGCCGCACTGCTCGTCGCCGTACCCCTGCGGGTTCCTCGATCACTGCAAGGCCTCGGAACCCGTTGCCGAGTATCCGGTCGAGTGGATTCCGCGAAAGCAACGCAAGGACCTGCTTGCCCATCTCGCGCAATCAGGCGCCATCGACATGCGGCAGGTGC
>JAJYPJ010000039.1 GCA_021795435.1 Pseudomonadota bacterium | reverse complement strand
CGTCGTCAATCGCCTGTTTGCCGAGCATCACCATTCCCGGCCGTTCCTTCTCCGCGATCTTGAGCAGCACACGCGCCACGGTTAGCGGCTGGACTGCGTCGCCCGTACTCACGTGAATGGCGCGGTTCGCCCCCATGGCCAGTCCATTGCGCAAGTGGGCCTGCAGGTCGGCGGGTCCAACACCGATGACGACCACTTCGCTGGCCACCCCTTTTTCCCTCAAGCGCAAGGCTTCCTCAAGCGCAATCTCGTCAAATGGGTTCGGGGATAGTTTCACGCCGTCAGTCATGACGCCGGAACCATCCGGTTTGACCTGGACGCGCACGTTGTAGTCGACGACGCGCTTGTAACCGACGAGGATCTTCATGCCATGTCCTTTCTGGGTAGCCCGCGCGATACGCGATCGGGCGCATGCAGGAGAGTCAGCCCGATATTTTAACCGCTCTTTATGTCACGGCGCCCGAATCCGGTCCTGGGCACGCGACAGGAGTGCCTTGGCGAGTCGGTCCGCGGCGCCCGGCGCAAAGTCCAGGAACAACGAAGGCTCGACCATCTCCAGTTCGATCAGGCAAGGCGCACCATCACCGTCGCGCAGCAGGTCGATGCGTGCGTACAGTGGCACGGCGGAGCCGGTCAGGCCGGGCAGCGACTCGAGCACGCGCCGCGCAAGCGACAGTTCGTCTTCGGCCGGTTCGCGCGATTGGATGTGCTCGGGCGCGAACAGGGCGCGTGTCGGCGGTGCGTCGATCGCGAGCAGTGGCCCCTTGCGGATTGCATGGCTGAATCGTCCGTCGAAGTAAAGCAGTGCCGTTTCGCCTGCGGTTTCTACCCGGGCAAGGTAAGGTTGAAGCAGCACGTGCTTGCCCTGTGCCTGAATTGATGCAAGGTGCGCGGCCATCCGCTCGCGCGCAAGCGGCTGGTGACGCATGGTGTCCCGCGATCCGGCGCTGACGCTGGGTTTGATGACAAGCTCTGCACCGGGCCAGGTCGCCAACGCGGCATCCAGCGCCGGCTCCGTGGCTTCCTCGGCTGCGACGAAGTGCGTCGGAACCGTGGCTATGCCGGCTTCAGCCAGCGCCTTCAGGTAGCGTTTGTCGGTATTCCAGCGCAACAGGGCGTACTCGTTGACCAGGTACGTTCTTTTGCATGTGCGCTCGGCCCACTGCAGGAATTCATTCAGGCGCCAGGAATAGTCCCATGTCGATCGCACCAGCGCGATGTCGAATCTGGACCAGTCCACCTGCGCGTCGTCCCACAGAACGGTTTCGCTCCTGGCACCCGCCGACTGCAGCGCGGCGTGCAGCGGTGGCAGGTCCTCGTCACGATCCATGGCCTCGCCTGTGCTGACCAGGGCGATGCGCGGCGGTGAGTATGAGAGGGTGGTCGCCATGGTCGGCCCCAGGCAAAACCGGCAGGCTAGCGCCGGCTCGTGTGCATGCCAAGTAGAGGATTCCCGGGCCATGCGTCGCCATGGGCCAGGGTTCGGGAGGCGAGGTTCCGGCGCACCGGAAGATGGCGTTGTAGAGGCGCCAACTGCGAAGGTCGAGCAGATGCCCGAGAATGCACGGATGGATACCGTATTGCCCGGGGCCACCCCAGCCCGCACGAGCCCCTGGCGCTTGTGCGTCGCGCCGATGATGGACTGGACGGATCGCCATTGCCGCGCTTTCCATCGCGTCGTGGCGCCTGGTGCCCGCCTGTACACTGAAATGCTGCACGCGCAGGCGCTCGTGCACGGCGACGTTGCGCGGCTGCTCGCGCAGGCGCCCGGTGAGCGGCCGACTGCCCTGCAACTAGGAGGCAGCGAGCCTCGGGCACTGGCAGTGGCGGCGCGAATCGGCGAGCGCGCGGGATTCGACGAGATCAACCTCAATGTCGGGTGCCCTTCTGAGCGGGTGCAGGCCGGCCGCTTTGGCGCTTGCCTCATGCTGGAACCTGGACTGGTAGCGGACTGCGTGCGGGCCATGCAGGATGCGGTGGGCGTGCCGGTGACGGTCAAGTGCCGAATCGGCGTGGATGACCAAGATGGCGAGGCGGACCTGGACCGTTTCGTCGATGGCCTGGCGCGGACCACGAGTCTGGCTGTGCTGGTCGTGCATGCGCGCAAGGCCTGGCTCAAGGGTCTGTCGCCGCACGAGAACCGCACGGTACCGCCGCTGGACTATGGGCGTGTCCATCGACTCAAGCAGCGTCATGCCGCGTTGACGGTCGTGATCAATGGCGGGCTGGTCGATGTTCCAACCAGCCTGGCCCAACTCGCGCATGTCGATGGCGTCATGCTGGGCAGGGCCGCGTATCACGATCCCTACGTGTTGGCCTTGCTCGACGCCGCGTTGCGCGGCGTCGAGCCTCCATCGCGTGCTGGCATCCTGCGTGCGCTGCGACCTTACATCGATGCCGAATGCTTGCGCGGTACGCCGCTCAAGCACATCACCCGCCACTTGCTGGGCCTGTACCAGGGGCAGCCGGGCGCGCGCCGGTATCGCCGCCTCCTGACCGAAGCCGCGGTGCGCAAGGAAGCCACTTGGGACCTGCTCGAGCAAGCGTTGTCGCAAGTCGACGTGTCGGCGTCCGTCATCACCAACGAAGCAGGAAGCTGATGCTGGCGTCACGCTCGACTTGCGCGGGCTGGTCTTGCGTGGCGTGGCAGGATCGCATGCTCGGCGCTTCGACGCAGGAAGCGCGAGCACGCGGGGCGTTTGGGAAAGCACGGTGATGGCGCGAATCGGATGGTGCAGGGACCGGTTGATCGGCAGGTGCGACAGATCGCCGCGTTTCGGGGCGGGCGCCAGGCCGGGTTCCCGGCAGAATCGCCGCGGCCTTGCGATTCCCTTGATCCGCCAGTCTTTGGCACGCAAGGCCACTGCCGTTGGCGTGTGCGCGGCTGGCGCGGTGTCATGGGTCCTCGGTCTGGCCAGTCAGCCTCCGGCCGGACGCATCCGTGTGCCGCTGTCATCCAGCCCGAACTCGGTCGATCGCCGTCGGTTCAGGCAGGATTCCGGCGCGGAGGGCGCGAACGCGGCAAGCTACCTGAACAAGCTGAATTAACATGCCGCCATGAAACCCGATCGATTCGTTCTCGCGCTGGCGCTGGTCCTGTCGCTTGGGGTAGCCCGGGCCACGGAGCGGCCTGAAGTCACGCTTGATCAGGCGGTGGCCAAGGTGCAGCAGGAAACCGGCGGCAAGGTTCTGTCGGCGGATGCAATGCGTGTGGGACGACGCGAAGTGATTTACCGCATCAAGGTGATCACGCCTTCGGGCATGGTCAAGGTGGTGCAGGTTCGCACCGAACTGAAGGAGAAACGCTGATGCGCATTCTGCTAGTGGAAGATGAGGCCGCGCTGCGCGAGACGCTGGCAGCGCGCCTGAAGCGCGACGGTTATGCCGTGGATATGGCGGTTGATGGAGAGGACGGCTTGTTCCAGGGGCGGGAGGTGCCGTTCGACCTGGCCATCATTGACCTTGGTCTGCCCAAATTGTCTGGCATGGAATTGGTCAAGGCGCTCCGCGAGGCTGGACAGCGCTTCCCGATTCTCATCCTGACGGCGCGTGGCTCATGGCAGGACAAGGTCGAAGCGCTCAAGCACGGTGCGGACGACTATCTGGTCAAGCCGTTCCATGTCGAGGAACTGCTGGCGCGAATCAATGCATTGGTTCGCCGGGCCAGCGGTTGGTCCAAGCCGGTGCTGCGATGTGGCCCCGTGCTCCTGGACACGACCGCGCAGACCGTCTCCGTCTATGACAAGCCCGCCGATCTCACCAGCTACGAATACAAGGTGCTTGAGTACCTGATGCTGCATGCAGGCGAGTTGGTGTCCAAGGCCGACCTGACCGAGCACATCTACCAACAGGACTTCGACCGCGACTCCAATGTGCTGGAGGTCTTCATCGGGCGTTTGCGCCGCAAGCTTGACCCGGAGGGTACGTTGAAGCCCATCGAGACCGTCCGCGGACGTGGCTACCGCTTCGCGATTCCGCGCAGCGAGGCCGATGAGGCCTGAGCACGCCCCGCCCCTCTCGCTGTTTGCCCGGTCGGCCTGGGCCTCCCTTCTGGCGCTTGTGGCCTTCCTCGGCGTGACGGGGTTCGCCCTCGACCGTGCATATTACGAAGGTTCCCGCACGGCCGAGCGCGAGCGCTTGCAGAGCTATCTGTATGCGTATCTCGCCGGTTTCGACATGCGCCGCGATGGCACGTTGATCCCTCCCGATACGCCGCCGCAACCGGACTTTGATCGCCCGCGTTCAGGTTTGTACGCGGTGATCAGCAACGGCGAAGGCGTGCGCTGGTCCTCGCGTTCGGCGCGTGGCGCCGTGTTGCCGGACATGCAGAACCTTCGGCCTGGCCAGGTCGACTTCCGCGGACCAGTGGATGGGCCGTCCGTAGGCCCCGTATTCGTGCTCAGCGAGGGCATCGCATGGGACGTACCGAATGGAAGGCCTCGCCGACTCACGCTGCACATTGCAGAATCGGACCGCGCCTTTGCGCGCGAGATCTCGGCGTACAGGCGAACCCTCGCGCTTTGGCTGCTGGGGCTCGGCGTGGCGCTCCTGATGATGCAGCAGGCATTGTTGCGATGGAGCCTTTCGCCGTTGCGGCGGGTACGTGCCGAGTTGCTTCGCGTGCAGCGTGGCGTCGCAACCGGTCTATCGGCCGACTATCCCCCGGAGATTTCCGGGCTCACGCGTGGATTCAACACGATCATTCAGGCAGAGCGCGAAAACCTTGAGCGCCAGCGCAACACGCTGGCCGACCTCGCGCACAGCCTAAAGACCCCATTGGCGGTCATCCGCGCGCGGTTCGAATCGGATGGTGGCGCCGCGCCGCCGCAGGTATGCCATGACGTGCTCGAGCAGGTGCGGCGGATGGATGGCATCGTCGCCTACCAGCTTTCCCGTTCGGCAGCCAAGGGCAGGCAAACGTTCGCGGCACCGGTGCCGGTTGCGCTGCACGCCGAGTCGCTCGTGCAGGGTCTCGAAAAGGTCTATGCGGCGCGCAAGATCCTGTGCGAGTTCGATATCGATCCCGAGGCGAGATTCTATGGCACCGAAGGCGACCTGCTGGAGATCCTTGGCAATCTCCTCGAAAACGCGTTCAAGTGGGCGCGTTCGCGGGTCCTGCTGAGCGTTCATCGCGAGCAGGATGCCGCAGCTTTGCGTGAGGGTCTGACGATTACCGTCGAAGATGATGGCCCAGGAGTCCCGCCCGAGGATGTCGAACACCTCCTGCAGCGCGGCGTGCGTGGCGACGAGCGCGTCCAAGGCCACGGCATCGGCCTGGCCATCGTCGTCGACCTCGTCCATGCCTACCGTGCGGACCTCGCCGTCGACCGCTCGGCGGCACTGGGTGGAGCGCGCTTCCACCTCCGGTTTCCGCCAGTTCGCTGATGGTTGGCGCCAGCGGGGCGGTCTCGCCGTCGAGATGGCGCGGGCCATCCCCTGCCTGGGAAAAGCCTGGTCGCGGAACCGAAAACTGGTCGCAGGGATTGGCATTTCGAACGACGCGAATCGCTCGGCCGGGCCCGTCTGGGATGGCAGTGCCCGAGGGGCCCGGCTACTGGATAGAACCGGGCAAAAGCGACTTCCAGCTCAAGGTCGGCCTCGCGCGCATCGAGTGCACGGCGGGCTCACGGGGGAGGCTACCAGTCGCCTGTGCCTCGACGCTGGACCGCGCCGCTGCGTTGCCAGCCGAGCCGCCCGTAGCGCCAACCGGGCGTTCCATCCGGGCAACAGCAGACCGACCGTCTCCCGGCGCTTCGACCGCTGTGGCGTTGGCGCTGACCCTCTGGGGCGAGAGTGCGGCAGTGATTTCGTTGCCCCGGGATGAACTGCCGCTGGCTGGCTCTGACCCGGGCGATGGCATCGGTTCATGCGCCCGGGCACTCGTTGAACCGCACAAGGCGCTGCCCAAGGCGACGGATAGGATCAAAGCTTTCATGGGGCCGCGCTCCTGCGCTCGAGGCCTGGAACCCACCCATGCTCGCAAAAATGAGGCCGGCGTTCCACCGCTGGTCTCCGCGTCCCCGCAGGACAGTGCGCGAGCATCAGGCGTGGACTCCCGCAGTGAACGCCCACAGCACGATCACGCACATGATGACCACATAGATCCTGAGCCCCCAGAAGACGACTTGCTGCCAGGGCTTGAGTTGCTGCCGGTGCACGGGCGCCAATGGCTCGTCCCAGCCTTCCTCGGCCAGGAGTGCTTCGAGTTCAGCCTCGCTGTATTGATCGAGATCTCTCATGGCTCAGTGTCCAAAGAGGTGGGGAAAGACGGCGACCAGTCCGTAAAGGACATTGCAGAGGATCAGGGCCACCATGATCGCGATGGCGACGGCGTTACGCCGCATCGTGTTCACGTGGTCGCCCATCAGTTCGCGGTCGTTTAGCAACATCAGCAGGAAAAGCATCGCCGCTGGCATGAATACCGTGGCGATGACTTGCACGCTGATGTTGAGAAATCCAAGAGGCAGGTTGGGAAACAGCACTACACCGGCGGCAACCACGGTGCCCATGACCGCCGGCGCATAGAAGCGCCAGGCCTGCGCGGGACTGGCGTTCAGCGAACGGGGCAGGTCGAAGGCCTCGCCAATGGCCCACGCTGTGCTCGCGGTGATCACGACGGATGCAATCAGTCCGGCCTCGACCAATCCCAGCGCGAACAGTTTCATCGCCGTGTCCCCTAGATCGGAACGCAATGCGTTGAGCACGGCGCCAGCCGTCATGTCCTTGGCGTCCGGCAGGTGGGCCAGCACGGTTGCACCCAGAATGATGATGGCCATTGCCACAAGCACCATGCCGGCCACGCCGAGCATCAGATCCCGTCGGCTGGCGGCGATGTCCTTGGGCAGCAATCCCTTGTCGACGACGCAGGATTGCTGGAAGAAGAGCTGCCACGGCGCGATGCTGGTGCCAATGTTGGCCGACAGCAGGACGAGGAACGTCGCTGACAGTGCGCCGCCCGGAAGGATCCAGCCGCCACCCGAAAATGCATGGGCCACGTCGCTCCAGTCCGGCTTGGCCATCCACACCAGCGGCACGAACACGAGGTTCAGCGCTGCGATGACCAGTGCGACGCGTTCCCACGCCCAGTAGCGGAGAAACACGAGCGTTCCCACGACGAATGCAAGGGTCAGCGGCACGCTCACGGCATATGGGATGCCAAATGCCAAGCCGCCAATCCGGATGCCGATGAACTCGGTCACCAAGGTCAGCACGTTGGCGAGCACCAGATCGACCAGCGAGAAGATCCCCCAGAACGGGCCGTAACGCTTCCAAATCAGTTCTGCATGGCCCCGTCGGGTCACGGCTCCCAGGCGGATAGTCATCTCCTGCACGATGTAGGCAACGACGCCCAGCACCAGCATCAGGGGTAGAAACAGTCCGAGACCGTAAGCAGCGCCGGTTTGCGCATACGTGAGAACGCCACCGGCGTCGTTGTCGCCCAGCATCACCAGCAACCCGGGGCCGACCAGCGCAAGAATGAGCAGGATGCGGTTGGGCAGCGTGCGCGGCCGCGCGCGGAGCGCAGCGATGTGAAGGCGATCGCGCAACCGCTGGTTGAATCCTGCACGAGTGCCTTGATCAAGGCCTGGATCGTGTACCGCGGTCGGTCGGACGTTCATGGTTGTGACCCGGGAATGAGATGGCTGACCGGCACTCGACGGACGCATGGAAGGCGGTCATGGGCGACGATGGGCAGGACCGGGCCCATTCGATGGGTCCGGATGACAGAAGGAGTGCCGGGGCTAGGCCCACGGATGGAGCGTATGGCTGGGGCGGAGAAGGGCATGGCTGGCCTCCAGTGCGCGCTGGAGGCGAGCGGATATCAGCAGCACCCGCCCGCGCCAGCAGCGCGGCTTGTCTTCGATGCGGTGCCGAGCGCGACGGGCGCGGGCACCGCGGGGGTACTCGGATAACTGTCCATGGGCGGATTGCGAGGAAAATGGATGCCGCAGCGCACGCGCGCGGCGCGCGCACTGTATGCAACGTTGAGCGTGCTGACAAGCCTTTGGCACCTCGTTCAGGCCTCGCTCGGCCCGGAGGGCCGGCGAGGACCGTTCAGCGGCCCTCGAAGCGAGCGGTTCGCTTGGCAAGAAATGCTTGCGTGCCCTCGCGGGCGTCGGCGCTGCCGAAGCAAAGTGCGAAGGCCTGCTGCTCGAGCAGCAGGCCTTGATCGATTGCGCACTCGCCGCCCTCGATGATCGTCGACAGAATATGCGCCATCGCGATCGGCGCCGACCGAGCCAGTTGCTGGGCGACTTGGTCGATCTCCTCATCCAGCCGGGCGGGCTCGACGACGCGCGTCAGCAAGCCGAGTTGGTGCGCCCGCGCGGCCTCCACGGGCTGTCCGAGCAGGCAGAGCTCCAACGCCACCGCGCGTCCACAGAGGCGGACCAGCCGCTGCGTGCCCCCGAAACCGGGAATCAGGCCCAGGTTGATCTCGGGTTGGCCCAGACGCGCCTGCGTGCTGGCGATGCGCAGGTGGCATGCGAGGGCCAGCTCCAGCCCCCCACCTAGCGCATGCCCCTGGATTCGGGCAATGACCGGCTTGCCCATCGATTCGATGGCGCGCATCAGGCTCTGGCCGTCGCGCGCGAAATTCTGTGCCTGGACGATGTCGTAGGCACCCATCTCGGCGATATCAGCGCCCGCGACGAAGGCCTTTTCTCCCGAGCCTTCGAGGACCAGAACGCGGATGGCGTCGTCGCCGCGCGCCTGCTCGACGGCAACGGCCAGCGCTTCGAGAACGTGCCGGTTCAGTGCGTTGAGCTTGTTGGCGCGATTGATGGTCACGCGGCGGATGCCGGCGTGATCCTGGGTTAGCAGGATGGGATCGGACATCGGGAATTCTCCTCGGATGGGTTGGCATCGCGCGCTGGGGGCCTGTTTGGCGACACGCCGCCTGAAAGGGATTGTTAAATGCCCGGGAACCTTTGGGCCAGCGCGTGACTCTACGCACGGTTGGCTTCACGACCGACACGATCCCCATTCAAGAGAGAACCGCATGCGCAAGTTTGCCACCACTCCGCTGCTGAGCCTGGTCGCCATCCTGCCGTTCGCAGTCGCTGCGCAGACGGCACCCGCGAGTCCTTCCCCCGCCGCGCCTGCCTCTTCGGCGCCCATCCCGGTCAATCGCGACCAGCTGTCGTATGCGATTGGTTTCGAGGTGGGCAGCAACCTCGCGGGCCATAAGGTGGATATCGATACGAAGCGGCTGATCCAGGGCTTCGAAGATGCCTATGCCAAGGAAACGCCGGCGGTGCCCATCGCGGACATGCGCCAGCAGTTGGCCGGTTTGCAGCAACGGCTGCGCGCCCAAGCCATCGCCGCATACCGGAAGGTCGCCGCGGCGAACCTCCAGGCCAGTGAAGCGTTCCTTGCTCAGAACAAGACCAAGCCCGGCGTGATCACGTTGCCGGATGGCATCCAGTACCGGGTCCTTGAGAAGGGCAACGGCGGCCAGCATCCCACGGCGACGTCCACGGTGACCGTGAACTTCCGGGCGTCGTTGCCGGATGGCCGGGGTTTCGCCAGTTCCTATGCCAATGGCAAGCCGATCAGCTTTGTGGTCGACAAGATGATCCTCGCCTGGCAGAAGATCCTCCCGTTGATGGTGGCGGGTGACCGGTGGCAGGTCTTCGTGCCTCCGCAATTTGCCTTCGGCGCAGCCGGGCAGCCGCCCCAGGTTGGCCCGAACCAGGCCGTCGTGTTCGACCTGAAGCTGATCAAGATCGGCGGCGCTGGCAAGTAGGCTGATCAAGCCGCGGCGCCGATGGTGTCCGCGGCACCGGCAATGGCTGGTGCCAAAATCCTGTTGACAGACTGGCGCTGCGTGATTTAGGTTCGACTCATGTTCTCCTTGCACCCCGCATCTTCTTCAGTGACCGGCAGCCGCGCTGGGCGCGCGGCCGTCTGGCCGTTGACTGGATCCGGGTCGCCTGCCGCGCCGCTCTTCCTTCTTGCGCTCATTCTTATTAGCCCCTCAGGAGCGGGATAGGTCGCGCGTCTAAAGTTCCGGCAGACGAACCACCAAAACCCCGCTCCCGCCAAGGAGCGGGGTTTTTTGTTGCCCATCGTCTGCTGCCCGGTAGTCCACCACTTCGGAGCAGTTCATGGCCGCATCCATCTCGCCGCCCGATCACCCGCCCTCAGCGGGCGCGCCGCCGAACCGCGTACTGGTCTTTGACACGACGCTGCGGGACGGCGAGCAGGCGCCCGGCTGCAGCATGACCCGCATTCAGAAACTGCGGATGGCCCAGGTGCTGCAGGACCTCGGCGTGGACATCATCGAAGCGGGCTTCCCCGCCGCCTCCGATGCCGATGCCGATGCCGTGGATGCAGTGGCACGGGCCACGAGGGGCGTGCGGATCTGCGCCTTGGCACGGTGCCAGGAATCCGACATCGTGGTCGCTGCCCGGGCTTTGCAAGGGGCGGCCGCGGCGCGCATCCATCTGTTCCTTGCCACGAGTCCCATCCACCGCCAGCACAAGCTTCGCATGGAACGCGCGCAGGTTCTGGATACCGCGGTGCGTGCCGTGGTCCGTGCGAGGTCGCTCTGCGAGGACGTCGAGTTCTCGGCGGAAGATGCCTTGCGCACCGAACCGGAATTCCTGATCGAGGTATTTGCTGCCGTCATTGCCGCCGGTGCACGCACCATCAATGTCCCCGACACCGTTGGCTATACGACACCGGGCGAGATCGCCGCGCTATTCACGCGGCTTCGGTGCGAGGTGCCGGGCATCGAGAAAGCAGTACTCAGTACCCACTGTCACGATGACCTCGGCATGGGGGTTGCCAACAGCCTTGCTGCGCTCGAGGCCGGCGCACGACAGGTGGAGTGCACGCTCAACGGCATCGGGGAACGTGCCGGCAATGCGGCGCTGGAGGAGCTTGTGATGGCCCTGCGCACGCGTGCCGACCGGTTCGGCCTCTCGACCGCGATCGACACGACGCGTCTTTACGGGGCGTCGCGCACACTCAGTGCAACCATTGGACTGGACGTCGCTCGAAACAAGGCGGTCGTGGGGGACAACGCCTTCGCGCACGAGGCAGGGATCCACCAGCATGGGGTCCTCGCGAACCGGGAGACATACGAGATCATGCGTGCCGAAGATGTCGGATTCCCGCGCACGCGACTTGTGCTGGGACGGCACAGTGGCCGCCATGCGCTCCGCGAGCGCATCGGCGAGCTCGGATTGTGTTGTGCGGATTCGGACTTCGAGACGGTATTCGCCGCCTTCAAGACGATGGCTGAGCGGAAACGCGAAGTACTTGACGCTGATGTCGAAGCACTGGTGTCGGGCACGCCCGTGCATGCTGGCGGTCCATGGTCGCTTGCCGCCCTGCATGTCGGCACCTACGTCGGAGGTGCGTCGATCGCCTCCTTGCATCTTCGCCATAGCGATGGCCGCGAGGCGCGCGAGACCGCGACCGGCAGCGGGCCCGTGCATGCCGTGACCGCCGCGCTCGTTCGGGCATCCGGCCAGGATCTCGAGATCCTGGAACTGCGTGTTCGCTCGATCGGTACCGGGGCCGGTGCGCAAGGCGAGGCCGTAATCCGGGGGCGCCACGAAACCCAGGAATTTCAGGGACGCGCGGCGAGCACGGACATTGTCGAAGCCGCTGCGCGCGCCATGCTTGAGGTCGTCAACCGAATCGAGCGCATGCGTCTCTCCCCTCCTTCATCCCTCAACCGAAGTGGAATCCTTTCCCATGACCATGAATCCCGCTCCGTATCTCTGGCATGACGGCCGCGTCAAGCCGTGGCATGAAGCCACCGTGCACGTTGGTGCGCACGTCTTGCACTATGGTTCCTCCGTGTTCGAGGGTGAACGCGTGTACGCAACGCCCGAGGGTCCGAGGTTCTTCCGCTTGCGGGATCACACGGATCGTCTTTTCCGCTCGGCCAGGATCTACGAACTGGCGATTCCGCATACGCGTGACGAGATCGACCAAGCCTGCGCAGACGTGGTGCTTGCCAATGGGCTGGACAGTGCCTACGTGCGGCCACTTGTCTATCGCGCCGGCTTCACCTTCAGCCTCGCACCAGGATCCGATGTACCCGTCGAGGTGGCGATCATCGCGTTGCCATGGGGCAATCTGCATGGCGCCGGCGTGCACGAAGGCATCGATGTTTGTGTTTCCTCGTGGCATCGGCCGGCCCCCAATACGCTGCCCACGGGTGCTAAGGCCGGTGGCAACTACCTTTCCAGTCAGCTTATCGCCCAGGAAGCGAAGCGCGGCGGATTTGGCGAGGGCATTGCGTTGGCGCCTGGTGGCTTGCTCAGCGAGGGCGCCGGCGAAAACCTGTTCATCGTCCAGCGAGGCCGTCTCTATACGCCTCCGGCGGCGGCGGGGATTCTTGCGGGTATCACACGCGACAGCGTCATGACGCTTGCGTCCGAGCTTGGCATTTCAGTGACCGAGTGCGATCTCCCGCGAGAACTCCTGTATGGCGCGGACGAGGTGTTTCTAACCGGTACGGCTGCCGAAATCACGCCCGTGCGCTCGGTTGACCGCAAGCAGGTCGGATCGGGAGTGCCAGGACCCGTGACCCGGGCGCTGCAGGATGCCTTTTTTGGGCTGTTCGACGGTCGTACGACCGACCGGCATGGTTGGCTGACGCCACTCCGGCAGGGCATCGAGGCGCGTTCCTCGCACCAACGCGAGGTGGCGTGATGGCGGCACGGACCCTGCTGGACAAGATCTGGGATGCGCATGTCGTCGCGTCGGAGAGCCCGATGACGCCCGCGATCCTCTACGTTGATCTCCATCTCGTTCATGAAGTGACATCCCCTCAGGCATTTGCCGATCTTCGTGCGCGTGGTCTACCCGTACGCCGGCCAGGACGGACGCTGGCGACCATGGACCACTCCACCCCGACGCAGTCAGCTGCTGCGGACGGCTCCTTTCCGTTCTTCACGCCGGAAGCGGAGCAACAAGTAAGGACGCTACGTGAGAACTGCGGCGATTTCGGTATCGAACTTCTTGACATGGATGATCCATCGCGAGGCATCGTGCACGTGATAGGACCGGAACTTGGCGTGACCCAGCCGGGCATGACCATTGTTTGTGGGGACAGTCACACCAGCACCCACGGAGCCTTTGGCGCACTCGCGTTCGGCATTGGCACCAGCGAGGTCGGGCATGTGCTCGCCACTCAGTGTCTGCTGCAGCGAAAGCCGAAGGCCATGGCCGTCGAGGTTCGCGGCCGGCTTGCTCCCGGCGTGGACGCCAAGGACCTGATCCTGCACATCATCGGCCGCATTGGCGTGGATGGTGGCACGGGTAGTGTCATCGAATATCGTGGCGAAGGCATTCGCGCTCTTTCGATGGAACAGCGGATGACCGTGTGCAACATGTCCATCGAAGCTGGCGCCCGCGCCGGGATGATTGCACCGGACGAGACCACATTGGCCTGGTTGCGCGATCGCCCGCGCGCCCCGAAGGGTGAAGCGTGGGTTCGCGCGCAGGCGCAGTGGGAAGGGCTTTACAGCGATCAGGGAGCGCGCTTTGACTGCGTGGTCGAGATTGACGCTGGCGCGGTGCGTCCGACACTCAGCTACGGCACCCACCCGGGCATGGTGGTTGACGTTGATGCGCGCGTACCTCAGGCCGGCAGCGCGCTGCACCAGCGCGCGCTGGATTACATGGGTCTGCGGGCGGGCAGTCCAATAGCGGGAACGCCTGTCGACCTCGTATTCGTTGGCAGTTGCACGAATGGCCGATTGTCCGACCTGCGTGCCGCCGCAGCCGTTCTACGTGGACGAAGACTGGCGGCCCATGTCCGGATGCTGGTAGTGCCCGGTTCGGCAGCGGTCAAGCGTGCGGCCGAGCAGGAGGGACTCGACCAGGTTTTCCTCGCGGCAGGCGCCGAATGGCGCGAGCCGGGTTGCTCCATGTGCATCGCCATGAATGGCGACTTCGTCCCCTCCGGTCGCCTGGCGGTGAGTACGAGCAACCGCAATTTCGAAGGCCGGCAGGGTCCCGGCGCGCGTACGGTGCTGGCGAGTCCTGCCAGCGCCGCGGCGGCGGCCATCGCAGGCTGCATCGCCGACGCTCGGTCCCCCAGCGAACAGGAGGCCGTGGCATGACCCCGGTCAGGCACATTCATTCGCGAACCGTACTGCTCCCCCATGAGAACATCGACACCGACCGCATCATTCCTGCGCGCTTCCTCACCACGACGACGCGCGTTGGTCTTGGCCGGCATGCGTTCCGGGACTGGCGCTACCGGAGTGACGGCACGCCCGACCCGGAGTTTGTTCTTAATCGCCCGGAGGCCATCGGGGCCGGGATCCTCGTTGCCGGCCGCAATTTCGGATGCGGGTCCTCTCGCGAGCATGCGCCTTGGGCGCTCTTGGACGCCGGCTTTCGAGCGGTGATCAGTAGCGAGATCGCCGACATCTTCCGCAGCAACGCGCTGAAGAATGGCCTTGTGGCGATCACCGTGGCCGCACCGGAGCATCGGTTCTTACTCCGCCATCCTGGCATCGAGCTGCGCATCGACGTTGCCGCTGGGGAAATCACGCTTCCTGACGGGGGCCGCTTTGGATTCTCGCTCGATGCATTTGCGCGCCACTGTCTAGTCGAGGGCATCGACCAGCTTGGCTTCCTGCTGCGCCATGACGCCATCATCCAGAACTACGAGGAACAGTTCGCATGAACGTCGGACCGACATCCGCTCATATAGCCTTGCTTCCCG
>JAJYPJ010000038.1 GCA_021795435.1 Pseudomonadota bacterium | reverse complement strand
TCCGATCTGTGTCCGCGCGCCACAGGTGGATGGCCGCGTAGGCGCGCCACGGTCGCCAGGCCTCGGCCCGCTGGCTGAGCGCTCGCGTGCCGGGGACCGTGCCATGACCTGCGATGGATCGGCGCAGGACCAGGTCCGCCGCCGGGAACGCATCGGGATGGGACTGGGCACGCATGGCGATGTACTGGGCGGTCCATGGCCCGATGCCGGGCAGTGCGGTCCAGCGCGCGACATGGTCCTCGAGGGTGTGCGCCGGGCTGAAGTCGACTTGACCGCAGCGCACGGCGCGCACCAGCTCGCGAATCGTCTGGCCTCGGGTTCGGGTCAAGCCGAGACCATCAAACGCGGCACCATCAAGATCGGCTTCGCCCGGGAACAGGAGCGTCAGAGCCGGGGTGCCAGGGCGGGGAACACGTTGCCCGAACCGCTGGAGCAGGCGCACGGCCAGCGTGCGTGCGGCAGCCACGCTGACCTGCTGACCGAGCACGGCGCGGATGGCCGTTTCAAATCCATCCCATGCGCCCGGCAGTCGCAAACCCGGCGCCTGCCGGACCAGCGGACGAAGCGAGGGATCGCGTTCCAGGATGCTGGCGATGGCCAGCGGATCGGCATCGAGGTCAAACATGCGCCGGACGCGTGCCACCCATCCGAGCAGGTCCGATGGCGCCGCGCCATGCAGTTCGAGCCGCAGCGCATCCGCGCCATCGCCCCAACGGCTCACGCGGAGCCAGCCCGTTCGTTCGGGCGCGCCGAACGTGCGTGCGTAGGAATGCGCATCCACCTGCTCGAGGCCAGGAAGGGCCCGAGCCCTCAGGAATTCCAGTAGCGCGGCAAAGTCGTAAGGCGGGCGGTACGCCAAACGGAGCACGAGCGCATCGTTCCCCTCTTCGGGGGCGCCGCGGCTCTGCCTTCGCAAGGCGCTCGGGGCCATCTTGTAGGCATGGCGGAATGCATCGTTGAAGCGGCGCAGGCTCCGGAAGCCGGACGCCAGCGCAACGTCCGTGATCCTCATCCGGCTCTCACTGAGCAACTGCTTGGCGAACAGTAGCCTGCGCGTGGCATGCACCTGGACGGGCGTCGCCCCGAGGCGCGCAAGGAAGACTCGGCGCAGCTGGCGCTCGCCGAAGCCAAGTCGACCGGCCAGCACCGGAAGTGGATGATCATTCAGCAAGCCGGATTCGATGAGCTTGAGGGCTCGCCCGACCGCGGCATCTCCACCGTCTGGCGCACCGACACCAGGGGCCAGTTCCGGCCGGCAGCGCAGGCACGGACGGAATCCTGCCGACTCGGCGGCCGCAGCACTCGCGTAGTAGGCGACGTTCCCTTCTCGCGGCGACGGTGCAGGGCAGACGGGGCGGCAGTAGATGCCGGTTGTCTTGACCGCGGTGAAGAATAATCCGTCGAAGCGCGCGTCACGGCTGCGCCGAGCCTGCTCGCAGGTCTGGCGGTCGGGAAGGTCACTCGGGGCAACAAGGGTATCCACCGGGCACAACCTAGCATCGAAACCACGCGCGCACTCGCCACTTCCGGACATCATTCCCGAGCCTCTCCCGCATGCGCATGACCGACCCTGGTTGGCGCATTGCAGCGCCGTTGCGCATCATCCGGTGGGTTTGGGCCGGCGCATCCCCGGTGACCCGGGGATGCGATGCGGGCTCGCATCTGGGTCCGGGGGATCGACGCATGCACCGGCGACGCGTGGCACCGAGGGTCAAGCGGCGGGACGCTGGCCGGAAGCCGCCGCCTGGTAGCCGGCGATGCGCGCGATCAGGCTCCGCGGGCGTTCGGCATGGACCAGCGCACCCAGGGCCATGGCCTGGCTCAGCTGCTCGGCGCGAGCGAGGCGAAGCCGTTCAACCAGCGCATGCCGGCTCAGTCGCCCCAGTCGATCCCGGCGCAACCGTTGCACGCGCGATTGCAGCAGCGTCAGGTCGCGGAGATGCCCCAGCATCTTGACCAGACGCTTGTGCTCGGCGATTTGCGTCGACATGACCGCAGGCCAGCAATCGGCCAGGAGTTCCAGTTGCAGCACCTGTTCGCGCGCACGCCGGCGCCATCGGTGAAGGTTGTGTTCGTCAGGGTTCGCGCGGGCCCGGCGGGCGGCCTTGGCGGCTCGTGCCGTGCTGTGGCGCACGCCATTCCACAGCTGCTCAACACGGCACTCGAGCGAGCACGCGTCCAGTTCGCTGGCAATGGCCTGCAACAGGTGGCACGCATGATGGACGCCCGCGACATGGGTTCGTTCCCCGACGCGTGCGCTGCGCGTCAGCCAGGCGAGCAGGGCGGCGTGGGAGGTGCCCAGCGTTTCCGGGCTCTGGCGCGCCACGGTCGCCAGGGTCTCCAGCATGGCCTGCGCGTCCCGGAGAGGCGACAGCGCATGCCCGGCTTCGCGCAGGCGGGGCGCGAGTCCATGGGCGTCGGCATCCGCTGGCAACAGGCGCAACAATGCGCGCGCCCGTCGCAATGCCCGCCGTGCGTCATGGATGGCGTTTCGCCATGCCAGGCCATCAGCCTGCGGCGACTGCAGGAGAGTCCGCGCATCGGCAATCTCCTTGCGCAGGAGGCGCAGGATGTCCTTGCCGGGGTCACGTTCGAGCTTCAGGACGACGGCCATGCAGGTCCGCTGGATTGATGCGCCGCGACAATGGTAGCGCGCAGGACCCGTCGTGCCGCGGCGCATAATGGCGCACCATCTTCACGGAGTCCGCCATGTCAGGATTCACCCGACGCGATCCTGGTCGCCACATTCGCGCCCCGCGTGGTCCGACGTTGACCTGCAAGAGCTGGGTGGTCGAAGCCGCTTACCGCATGATCCAGAACAATCTCGATCCCGAGGTGGCCGAGAATCCTGCAGAACTGGTGGTCTATGGCGGCATCGGGCGCGCGGCGCGGAACTGGGAATGCTTCGACGCCATCCTGGCTGCCTTGCGCGACCTCAACGACGACGAAACGCTGCTGGTGCAGTCGGGCAAGCCGGTCGGCGTGTTCCCGACGCATCCCGACGCCCCGCGGGTCCTTATTGCCAATTCCAACCTGGTTCCGCATTGGGCCACCTGGGAGCATTTCCACGAGCTCGACCGCAAGGGGCTGATGATGTTCGGCCAGATGACGGCGGGCTCCTGGATCTACATCGCCAGCCAGGGCATCGTCCAGGGCACGTACGAGACGTTCGTCGAGCTGGGTCGGCAGCACTATGGCGGGAGCCTGCGGGGCCGCTGGGTGCTTACCGCGGGCCTGGGCGGCATGGGGGGAGCGCAGCCGCTGGCTGCCGCGCTCGCCGGGGCTTGTTCACTGAACATCGAGTGCAGGCAGTCGCGCATCGATTTTCGCCTCAAGACGCGTTATGTCGACGAGCAGGCGCGGGACATCGATGATGCGCTGGCGCGCATAGGCCGCTACACGCAGGCCGGCGAGGCCAAATCCATTGCGCTCCTCGGCAATGCGGCCGAGGTGCTGCCCGAACTCGTTCGTCGCGGCATTCGTCCGGATGCGGTCACCGACCAGACGAGCGCGCACGACCCGCTCAATGGCTACCTGCCCATCGGCTGGAGCCTCGAGCAATGGGATGCGCGCCGTGCCACCGATCCGGAGGGTGTTCGCGATGCCGCCAAGCGGTCGATGCGCGTGCACGTCGAAGCGATGCTGGCTTTCCATGATGCAGGCGTCCCCACCTTCGACTACGGGAACAACATCCGGCAGATGGCCCTGGATGAGGGCTGCAGCCGGGCGTTCGATTTCCCCGGATTCGTGCCGGCCTACGTGCGCCATTTGTTCTGTCGCGGCAAGGGTCCGTTCCGCTGGGTCGCGTTGTCCGGTGACCCGGAAGACATCCTGAAGACCGATCGCAAGGTCAAGGAACTACTGCCCGATGATGCCCACCTGCATCACTGGCTGGACATGGCTGAAGCACGCATCGCGTTCCAGGGGTTGCCCGCGCGCATCTGTTGGGTGGGTCTCGGTGATCGACATCGGCTGGGGCTGGCCTTCAACGACATGGTGCGCCGGGGCGAACTCAAGGCACCCATCGTCATTGGTCGGGACCACCTGGATTCGGGTTCGGTGGCCAGTCCCAACCGCGAGACCGAGGCCATGCGCGATGGCTCGGACGCGGTATCGGACTGGCCGATCCTCAACTGCCTGCTCAATGCCGTCAGTGGCGCCAGTTGGGTCAGCTTCCATCATGGCGGGGGCGTCGGCATGGGCTACGCGCAGCACGCGGGGGTCGTGATCGTCTGCGATGGCACGAAGGAGGCGGATGCACGCATCCGGCGCGTGCTATGGAACGATCCCGGCAGTGGCGTCATGCGGCACGCCGATGCGGGGTACGAGGATGCGGTGGCCTGTGCGCGCGAAAAGGGGTTGAAGCTGCCGATGATTCCGGGGGCATGAGGCATCCCCACCCCGCACCTGGCGCATGGACGCTTGCGCGGGACCTCCCGATGGAGCACCCGCTGGCCTCGGTCTGGCGGTTGCCGCCGCTGGTGCGGCGCGCCGGCATCCGGCCGTCGGGCAGTGCTCCGGTGTCGGCGGGGTGCGCTGCCGTGAAGCCGCCGGCGGATGCCTGGCGTCGCATGGATCCTTGCAGGCCTGTAAGCCCACATGGCCGGATGGCCACGCGTATCCGCGCTACCCTCCTGCGTCGCCACCCTGACTGCGAGCACCCATGAGGATCGACATGCCCCCCGTCACCGGCGCACTGATCGCAACGTGCGTGGTGGTCTTTTTGCTGCAGAATTTCGGTGGGTACAACGATGCGTTGATTGCTCACTTTGCACTGTGGCCATTCGGGCACGCGCAGGCGCAGTTGCCCAATGGCCACGTCATCATCGTGGGATTCGCGCCCTGGCAGTTGCTGACCTACGCGGTCCTCCACGGTGGCTGGCTGCACCTGGGCTTGAACATGTGGGCCTTGTTCCTGTTCGGCCCGCCCATCGAGCGTCTGTTCGGCGCGGGACGCTACCTCTTCTACTTCGCGGTCTGCACGATCCTGGCGGCGATCACGCAACTGGCGGTGATCGCGCTGTTCAGTGGAGGCTTCTATCCGACCATTGGCGCTTCGGGAGGCATCTTCGGCTTGCTGCTGGCATTCGGCATGCTGTATCCCAATGTGCGGCTGCAATTGCTGATCCCCCCGGTGCCGGTGCCTGCATGGCTCTTCGTGATTGGCTATGGTGCGCTGGAACTCGTGCTGGGGATCACCCACACCGAAGCCGGCGTGGCTCATTTTGCCCATCTGGGCGGCATGCTGGGAGGCCTCATCCTGATCCAGTACTGGCGTGGCCGCATGCCACTGAAGCCGAACATGCGGTTGCTGCGCTGAGAACGCTGTCGCTCACTTCAAAGTCAGGAAATCGAGGCTGACCACCAGGCGCACGGCATCCAGGCGCAGGCGCGGCGCGCCGAGCGCCTCCTCCAGCAGTCGACGCTGCGCGCGGAGCTCTTCGATCTCCTCGCCCCGGATCGCGGCATTGACGCGCTGCAGCGCGCACAACCGACCGATTTCCCCGCCCAGCATGCTGGCCGAACGCGCTCGCGCTTCCTCGGCGAGCGCGGCAGCGCGCTGATCCGCCAGGTTGCGGGCCTGCGCCAGCATGGGGGGGACGAGGCGAGCGAAATACTTGCGGTAGCGCGTCGTGTCGAGCGGCTTTTCGCCGGCGCGGCGCAGGGCCTGCGGGGCCGGCATGAAGTCCGGACGCTCCACGAGCCGGCTGTCCAGCGTGACCTGGATCGGCGTCGGTGGCAGGAATCGGCTGGCATCCAGCGTGCGGGCGGCGACGCACTCCAGGACGTAGTCCGCTTGCAGCAGGGCGCTGCGCGAGGGCAGGGCGTCGTCCACCAGGAAGCTCGCGTTGCCGAGCTCGCTGTCCAGCAGCAGGTCCATCGCGCCTTCCACCAGCGGGTGGTCCAGCCGGAGCAACGCAAGGTCCTCCCGGGCCAGCGCGGTGGCCCGGCTGAAGGTGGCGCGCACCGGACCCTGCTTGAGTTCCGGCAGCGCATCGGTGGTGAGGTATTCGGGGTCGAGGGTCACGCTGCCATCAGCGCCATCCTCCATGTGCACGCCGTAAAGTTCGAGAAGGCGCTGGATGAAACCCGGCAGACTGGCATCCGCGTCGATCCCGGCGAGCGTCTGTCGCAATGCCTCCTGCGGCGCGCTGCGCTGGGCCGCCCGCTCCAGGAGGCGGTCTCGTCCCTGCTCCAGTGCGGTGCAGAGCTCGGCGTGGGTCGCACGCGTCTCCGCGATCAGGACGTCCAGCTCCTGGTCGCCGTCCTCGGCGCCGCGCGCGTGCGCAAGCGCGACAGCCTCCAGCGTGCTTCCAAAGCGGTGCAGCAGGGTCCGTCCATCGCCATGGCTGCCCGCAAATGCGTCACATCCCTCGTGATACCAGCGCGCGAGCGCATGCTGTGCCGTGCCTCGCCGCACAAAATGGTGGATCTGGATGGCTTGGCTTTGGCCGATTCGGTCCAGGCGTCCGATGCGCTGTTCAAGGAGGTCGGGGTCCGGTGGCAGGTCCCACAGCAGCAGATGATGGGCAAACTGGAAATTTCGCCCCTCGGATCCGATTTCCGAACACAGCAGCAGGCGAGCTCCATCGGGCGCGGCAAACCAGGCCGCGGCGCGATCCCGGGCCAGCAGGCCGACGCTCTCGCGAAAGCTCGCCACGCCCGCGCCGGTGCGCGTGCGCAAGGCGGACTCGATGGCCACGACCTTTGCTTCGCTTCGGCAGATCAGGAGGAACTTATCCCCGGGATGGGCGTTGAGAAGATCCAGCAGCCAGTCGATTCGACCGTCACGCCCATAGTCGTAGTCGAGGCTGGGCGGATGCGCTTGCTGGTCCGCCAGGAATTCGGCCATGAGCCGTTGCCGCGCGTCCTCGCTTTCGGGCGCGCCCGAGACGACCAGCCGAGGCTCTCGGGGTGCGAAGCCGCCGATGCTCGAGCGGCGATGCCGGAACATCACCCGGCCCGTTCCGTGGCGGTCGACCAATGCGTCCAGCAGCCGGCTGGCGGTGCCGTTGGCTGGGTAGCTGCGCAGCGCATCCGCCACGTCGGCGTCATCGGCCAGCAGTTCCGCCAGCTTGGCGCGCTGCTGCGCTTCAAGGGGGGCCTCGCGCTCCAGCGCCTGCGCCAGGGCCGAACGCTCGGGGTAATCCGCGGTCTCCGCGAGGTACGCGTCCAGGCTGGCGTAGCGAGCCGGGTCCAGCAGTCGCAACCGTGCGAAATGGCCATTGCGCCCCAGCTGTTCCGGCGTGGCGGTCAGCAGGAGCACGCGCGGGGTCGCCTTGGCCAGGCGTTCAACCAGTCCATACCGGGGACTGGGGGCGGTGGGCGTCCACTCCAGATGGTGGGCTTCGTCCACCAGCAGCATGTCCCAGCCGGCGTCGATCACCTGTTGCTGTCGGCGAGCGTCATGCTCCAGCCAATCGAGCGAGGCGAGGATGCACTGCTCGTCCTGGAATGGGTTGCGGTCGTCGCCGGCCGCTTCGATGGCTTCGCAACGCTCCTCGTCGAAGAGGGCGAAGGACCGGTTGAATCGGCGAAGGAGTTCGATGAACCACTGGGACAGGAGCGCTTCGGGAAGCAGGACCAGCACGCGGTCGACTCGGCCGCTCGCCAGGAGTCTGGTCATCACCATGCCCGCTTCGACCGTCTTGCCGAGGCCGGCCTCGTCGGCGAGCAGCAGGCGCGGCATGAGCCGTGCCGTGGCGGCTTCGGCTATTCGAAGCTGGTGCGGCAACAGCTCGATGCGCGCACTGGCCAGGCCCCACGCCAGGCCGGCGCGCGCGTGCTGGCGGCGCTGCAGGGCTTCGCGCCGCAGTTCAAACGCGCCCGGTGCATCGACGCGACCCGCCATCAATCGTTCGTCGGCCTGCGACACGGGCTGATCGTCGTCGAGTTCGCCTTCGTGCATTTGCAGGCCATCGCCGGAGTACACCAGCAAGCCTTCATGCAGTTCGACGCGATCAATGGTCAGGCTCCGCCCTTTGCCGCTGATGCGCTGACCAACCCGGAATTCGGCTCGGATGAACGGAGCACTTTCCCGCGCATATTGGCGAAGCACGCCGCTTTTCGCGAACAGGATCTGCACTCCGCGGGCATCCACGCGCAACACGGTGGCCAGGCCCAGTTCGGGTTCCGTGGAGGAAATCCAGCGTTGACCAGGAATGAAATCCATGTGCGCGCATCGGGAGGGAATACCGATTATCGATGCACGCGTCGGGATGGCGCCAGCGGCATGACGCCAGCCGGCGTGCATGCGATGATCCGCCGCTGCGGCGACCGGCGCATCCAGCGCGATGCACCCGGGCCGTTCAGGTTGGGCATGGTCTTCAGGAGGAATCGCCGTGGGCACGGATTTCGTCATTGCCGCCGTCGTGGCACTGGTGCTCTATCGTCTCTATCGGCGCGGGCGCAGTCTGATCGGCCAGCAGACGTATGCGCCGAAAGCCATGAAGAGGCGATTGTGGAGCTTGGGAATTGTTCTGCTGTTGATCCTTTGGGCCGACGTGGCGCAGGTGCAGGCAGGCCTGCCCCATGGCGGGATGGCCCTGGCGGTGGCGCTGGTTGCCACCCTGGCCGGGCTCGCCGGCGGATCGGTGCTGGGCTGGCATGCGGCGCGTCTGGCCGAGTTGGGCTGGCAGGAGGGGGAGCTGAAACTACGCGCGCATGCCTGGCTGGGCCCGGCGATCCTGGTGCTGTACTTCGTGCGCGTCGCATACAAGTTCTGGCTGATGCACCGGCTCGGCATCTTCGGTACGGTGAGCGCGGCGGCGCCAGAGATGCAGCAGCGCCTCGCGGAATTCGACCTCAATCCGATCAGCTCGCTGCTGCGTGGCCTGGTGTTCGCCTATTACTTCACCTATTACCCCTTGCTCATGCGTCGTGCTGGGCGCATGCAGCCGGCCGCCGTGGGGTCGGATCAGCTGTAGCCGAGGGCCACGATGGGATCGAGCTGCGCCGCGCGCGCGGCTGGCGCGATGCCGAAGATCAATCCCACCGCGGTGGCGAAACCGATGGCCAGAAGCGCCGCCCACAGCGGCACGCTGGCGCCGCCAAAGGCGGGTACGAAGTGCAGCACCAGCATGCCGGTGCTCCAGCCCAGGGCCAGGCCGATCAACCCGCCCAGCAGCGACAGCGTCGCCGCCTCGATCAGGAACTGCAGCAGGATGTCGCCGCGCGTGGCGCCCAGGCTTTTGAGGATGCCGATTTCGCGCGTGCGCTCGGTCACCGACACCAGCATGATGTTCATGATGCCGATGCCGCCCACCAGGAGCGAGATCCCGACGATGCCACTGGCGATCAGCGTGATGTTGGTGAGGATGGTGTTGAAGCTGGCGAGCAGTTGTGCGGCAGTGCCGACCTTGAAGTTGTCGGCCTGGCCGGGCTTCAATTGATGGACCCGGCGTAGCAACGTCTCGATGCGGCCCTTGACCGCATCGAGTTCGGCGCCCCTGGCCAGCTTGATCTCAATGGCAATGCTGGGCACGTCGCTGCTGCCCAGCAGTGCCAGCCCGGTCCCGTAGGGAATGATGACCTGGTTGTCGCGGTCCTGACCGAACATCGAACCGAGCTTGTGCTGCTCGCCGACGATGCGGAACCAATTGCCAGCGATCTGGATGAACTGCCCCACGGGATCGCCGTGCATGTGCAGATGCTCGAGCACGCTGCGCCCGACCACTGCCACGTGACGGTGGCGCAGCGTGTCCTCGCGGGTGATGAAGCGCCCGCGACTGGGCCAGTAGCCGAACGACTCGGCCAGCGCGGCCGTGCCCGCAATCACCGAGACGCTGGTGCTCTGACCGTGGTGCCGCACCGCGAGATTGAGGGGCAGGATCGGCGAGATGCTGGCGATGCCCGGCACCTGCGCGGCGATGGCGCGCAGGTCGGCGGGCGTGACCTTGGCCACCTTGCCCTCCATCTGCGCCTTCAGCGGCAGATAGGACTGCACGATCAGCGTGTCGCTGCCCAACCCGGCGAACTGGGTGTTGATGGCCTGGCTGAAGCCCTGCAGGAGCGCCACCACGGCTACCACCGCGGCCACGCCCAGCACGATGCCGAGCGTGGTCAGCATGCTCCGCAGCTTGTTGGCGCGGATGGCGGTGAGCGCGGAGCGCAGGCTTTCCGTGAACAGGTACATGGCGGTCACTCGTAGCGCAGCGCGTCGATGGGATCGAGTGCCGCGGCCTTGGCCGCCGGCGCGATGCCGAAGATCAGCCCCACGATGGCGGTGAAGCCGAGCGCCAGCGCCACAAGCCAGCCCGGCACGCGTGCGGCGGCGAGCGGCGGCACCAGATGGGCGACCAGTGCCGACAGGCCCCAGCCCAGCGACAGCCCGATCAGGGCGCCGAGTATCGACAGCAGGACGGCTTCAAGGATGAACTGCAGCAGGATGTCGCCACGCGTGGCACCCAGCGACTTCAGCACGCCGATCTCCCGCGTGCGTTCGGTCACCGACACCAGCAACACGTTCATGATGCCGACGCCACCGACCAGCAGCGCGATGCCGACGATGCCCGCCACCACCAGGGTGATGATGTCGAAGACCTTCGTCAGCGCCTTGATAAGCTGGCCCGATGACTGGATCTTGAAGTCGTCTTGCTGCGCCGCCTGCAAGTGGTGCCGTTGGCGCAGGACGCGCGTGATCCGCGACTTGATCGAGTCGATCTCCCGCGCGCGTGCCACCTGCAACTGGATGACGATCTCCGGCGGCGTGCTTCGTCCGCTGAGACTGACGCCGGTCTCGAAGGGGATGTAGATCTGGTTGTCCTGGTTGAGCACGCCGAGGAGCGTGCCGAGCTTGTTGAGCACGCCAACGACCTTGAACCAGGTGCCGAACATCTGGATGTAGTGGCCCTCGGGATGCGCGGGCAGGCTGAGGTTCTTGATCACCGCATCGCCGATCACCGCCACGGGCCGCCGTGTTGCATCATCGCCAGGCACGATGAAGCGACCCTGTGCCGGATACTGCACGCCGCCACGCGCGAAGGCAGGCGTGGTGGCGGTGATGCTGCTGGCGGTGCTGCGGTTGTCGTAGCGCACCGTGCCGCCGAACCGCGCCATGGGCAGCATCGGCACCACATCCTCGATGCCGCGTACTTGCTGGCGAATCGCGATCAGGTCGCCCGGCGTCAATCGCGCCTGGCGCCCCGCCAGCGCGGCCCGCCGCGTCTCGTAGGGCACGATGATCAGGCCGTTGCTGCCCAGGCTCTTGAACTGCGAGGTGATCGTGTGGGCGAAGCCCTGCAGCACGGCGACGACAACGATGACCGCTGCCACGCCGATGACCATGCCGAGCACGGTCAGCGCGGCGCGCAGCAGGTGCGCACGGATCGCATTCCACGCCGCCCGCGCGGCCTCCAGGAGCCGCATCAGGCGGCGCCCGGCGTGGCACGGCGCGCGTCGCCGATCACGCGGCCGTCGCGAAGCGTGATGGTGCGGTGCGCGTGGGCGGCGACTTCGGCGTCGTGCGTCACCAGCACGATGGTATTGCCGGCCTCGTGCAGGGTCGCGAACATGGCCATGATCTCCTGCGCGGTGCTGGAGTCGAGATTGCCGGTGGGCTCGTCGGCCAGCAGGATCGACGGCGAGCCGACCAGCGCGCGCGCGATTGCCACGCGCTGACGCTGTCCGCCGGAGAGCTGATTGGGCAGGTGATCGAGCCGTTGCGCCAGGCCCACGCGCTGCAGGGCTTCCGTCGCGAGGCGGCGGCGTTCGCGCAGCGGCGTGCCGCGATAGACCAGCGGCTGCATCACGTTGTGCAACGCGTCGGCGCGGCCCAGTAGATTGAAGTTCTGGAAGACGAAGCCGATCTCGCGGTTGCGAATGCGCGCGAGTTGCGTGTCGTCCATGTCTTCCACGTTCTTGCCGTTGAGGAAATACGTGCCGGCGCTGGGCCGGTCCAGGCAACCGACGATGTTCATCAGCGTAGTCTTGCCCGAGCCGGAAGGCCCGATGAACGCCACGTATTCGTTGCGCGTGATGGCGAGGTCCACGTCCTGCAAGGCATGCACGTGGCTATCCCCCATGCGATAGCGCTTGGTGATGCCGCGGAGTTCCAGCAGCGGCGCCGCATCCGCGATGGGCAGGGCGCTCATGAGGCGCTGATGGTGATGTTGCCGGAATTCTTTGGCTTGGCGCTGGCGGCCTTGGCTGCCTCGATCCGCACGGCCTCGCCCGCGGTCAATGCATGCAGGGTCTGGTAGGGGCCGCTGACCACCAGTTCGCCGGCCTGGAGGCCCTGGTCGATGGCCTGCCAGGTATCGCTGGAAATGCCCGTGGTCACCGGAACCTTCACCGTCTTGCCGGCACGCACCACGTAAACGTAGGCGTGTGCCGTCGTGTCGAGGCTCTTGGTGCTGGCGTGATCTCCGTAAAGAACCGCTTGCACCGGTACGGCGAGCGTGTGCGGTGCGCTGCGCGTGTAGATCTCCGCGCGACAGCTCATGCCCGGCAGGATCCGCGGCAAATTCCGGCCCTGCAATGCGATCTTGACCTCGAAGTTGCGGCCGGCGGTGGCGCTCGCCAGCGCGGCGGACTGCGTCACGGACGTGGCAACGAAGATCACCTTGCCCGTGAGCTTGGCGTCCGGATAGGAGACGGCGTGAAGGTCCGCCACGGTGCCCAGGCGCACGTGCGCGATATCGGCTTCATCGACCTGGACATCTGCAATGATCTCGGCGGGATCGGCGATGCTCATCAGGGTTGAGCCCGGGATGTTGGTTCCCGCGATGACCGTTTCGCCGACCTTCACCGGGAGGCGCGTCACCACGCCGTCGATGGGGGAGCGAATCACGGTCTTGGCCAGGGTCTGGCGGGCCTGGTTGAGTTGCGCCTGGGCGATGTCCAGTGCTTCGCGTTGCGACTGCAATTGGACCTGGGCAATGGCGTATTGGCTCTGCAGATTGTCGAAACTGTTGGCATCCACCAGCCCGCGACGGAAAATCGCCCTCTGGCGCTTGACCTGCAGCGCCAGGTTGGCGACCGTGAGCTTCTGGCTCTCGATGGCCGTCCGTGCTTGCAGCACGGAAGCCTCCGCCTGCTGCACGGCCGCCTCGTAGACCTGCGGATCCAGCCGCAGCACGACCTCGCCGCGGTGCACGTGCTCGCCTTCCTTGACAGGGATGGCACTGATGCGGCCGATGACCTCGGGCTTGAGTTTCACGGGATCGAGGTAATTCAGGATCCCGCCAGCCAGAATCGAGCTGCGGACGGTGCGTGCAGCGACCTTGTCGACGGTCACCTTCGGCCCGGCATCATGCCGCTCCGCACTGCCGAAGACGACCAGAAGCACCAGGGCCGCGGCGATCCCCGCGGCAATCATTCCCCTGCGCATGGGGGTCATGTCAGACGAACGCCTTGAAGGCGGCCATCAGGCCGTAGAAGACGACGATCGGCGCGAGCACCACCAGGGCGGCATGAGCCTTGTCCCGCTGGGTCCAGCGCGCAAGGCCGAAGATCGACAGCACAACGACCCAGATCGAGAACGGGTTGAAGGCGCTGGCCAGCGTATACCATTTGCTGGTCATGGGCACGTGGAACAGCAGCGCGTTCAGGCTGAGCACGTCCAGGTCCTGGAAGCTGGTCGCGGGTTGTCCCCGCACGAGGAAGACCACAATGGAAACCACCACGGCGAGGATGCCCGGGAACGCGCTCCAGACCGCGAAGCTGAACCAGCTCGAGAACCGCTGCTCGTTCCAGCCGGCCAATTTGCCGACCAGCATGTAATACAGACCAATCAACGCATAAACGACGAGGCTCCCGAAGATGGCCCCGAGCGCGCCGGTGGTCATCAACACGGCAGGCGACTGGAACTTCGCCGCAGCCTGCATCTGCTGGGGCGTCATCTGCACGTGGCGGGCCGCCATCTGCTGCTGGAACATGGCGGCCGTGTCGGCGTGCGAGAAGAACACCACGGTCACCGCGAGGCTCGCGAGAATCATCAGCACCAGCGGCCACCAAACCCAGGCGTTGTGGCCCTTGATGTCATCGTAGGCCTTGGCCGGATCAACGAAAATGTTGGCTAGCGTGGCAAGGGGCGAAGCGTTGTTGCTGCTCATGGCGACTCCTTGTGGTGGTGGTTGCGACAAATCGGTTTTGATTCCGCGCGCCGCGCCCAACGCAGCCGCAGCCGGCCATGCCGGAAGGCCGTGCGACCATGCGGGCAAGCTGTTTGAATGGCGCTGTCTCCCTGTAGCTTCACCCTGGCAGCGTTCCTGCGCACGCCGTGCGCATCGCATCCACCGTACAGTGTGCTGATCGCGGCCGGCGGTATAGATTCCCTTGCAATGGCCTCACTGCGGAAGTGACATCAGTCATGTCACGGCCCTCAGCGCTGCAGGAACGGGTGCGCACGGCGCCGGAAGCGGCGCCAGTGCCGGCGCAGTTGCGCCAGCGCAAAGACCCACAGCGCGCTCCACGCCAAGGTGAACGCGGCCGGGATCCACGGATGCTGATCTGCCCAGGTTTTTGCGGCAGGCTGCATTGCCAGCAGCGCCACGGCCTGCGGGATCAGTGCCACGCTGCTGGTGATGGTCAGCACCGCGAGCAAGGCGAAATAAATCCCGCGGCGCATGATGTCTTGGCTCGTGCCCCGGTCCAGCCTGGCGCCGGAAAGCGCGGCCAGCATGGTGGCGCCAGTCAGGGTGGCGAGGATGGCGGCCGCCACGAGCAGCAGCGCGACGAATCCCGGCGCGCCGACCAGCAGCAGCCAGAGTGCGACGATCGCCAGCACGGCCACGGCCAGCCATCGAATGGCTACGCCAACGGTTGTGCGAAGCAGCATGGCGCGCGCATCGGAGGGATCGCCAAGGCCGGGCAGATGCGCCAGCAGCGCGACCGCGGCGGCCGGCTGGCCGCCGAACAGGGCGAACAGGCGCAGCGATGCCATGGCGGGGACGAGGAACATCGCCAGCATCACGGTCCATAGCAGGACCATGGCATTGAGCACGCGGAGCGTGTCGGGCGATACAAGCAGCCAGGCGGCGAATTCCAC
>JAJYPJ010000037.1 GCA_021795435.1 Pseudomonadota bacterium | reverse complement strand
CCGATGCGCGTTCCTTTTAGTCCGGTGATGCCAAGGCCTGTCCGCAGCGGCCCGGGCAAGGGCCGGATGCCCCCGGGGGTGCGCCCCGGGGGGATTCTGCTTGCTCAGAGGGGAGCGTGCATGCCAATGGCGCTGCCGATGAAGGACCAATTGTCGGCGTCGTGCCGAAGCTGCTTGTGCACGGGCATGTAGATGTGGCTGGTGGCCGTGGCGACATGCAGGAGGACGGGATTGTCGCAGCCCTGGTCGCGCTGCATCTGGGCCGCGAACTTGTAGGCATTGCTCGGTACCACGCGGTCATCGTCCGTCGAGGTCGTGATGAGCGTTGGCGGATAGCAGACGCCCTTGCGGATGTTCTGCAATGGCGAGTACGCGCGCAGCCACTTGAAATCAGCCCGGTTCTTGTCGGCATCCCCATATTCGGAGATCCAGTATTCGCCGCCGGAGAATTTCTGGAACCGCAGCATGTCGAGCACGCCATGGCCAACGTAGACCGCGCCGAACAGGTGCGGGTTCTCGGTGACGCTCGCGCCCGTCAGCAGTCCGCCATTGGAATAACCCATGATGCCGAGGTTCGGCGTGCTGGTGTAGCGATGCGAGATGAGCCAGCGCGCGGCATTGGCAAAGTCGTCGAAGACATGTTGCTTGTGCTGCAGCATGCCCGCGTGGTGCCACGCTTGGCCGTAGACGCCGCCCCCGCGGAGGTTGGGCATCGCGTAGACGCCCCCCATCTTCAGCCATACGGCCAGTGTCGGGCTGAAGTAAGGCGTCAGCGTGATATCGAAGCCGCCATAGCCGTAGAGGATGGTGGGATTGTGGCCATTCAGCTTCAGCCCCTTCCGGTGCACGATGAACATCGGCACGTTGACGCCGCCAGTTGACCGGTAGAACACCTGCGTCACGGCATAGTGGGCGGGGTCAAAATCCACCTTGGGCTTGAAAACCGTTTGCAGTCGGCCATCGCTGACGTCGTAGCGGACGATTTCGCCGGGACGCAGGAAGGAGGTGAACGCGTAATAGACCTGCTTGCTGCTCACCCGCGCCGAGATGCCGCCCACCGTGCCCATCGCATCGGGAAGCAAAACGGTGCGAAGCAGCTTGCCGCGGGTGTCGTACAGCGCGAGGCGACTTTTCGCAGCGACCATGCGGTGCACCAGCAGATGGCCGTCGGCCAGGTGCACGGATTCCAGCACGGCATCCTTGCGCTGCGGAATCACCGTGCGCCAATGGGCGGGGGATGGTGCGTCCAGGGGAGTCGCAATGAGGCGGCCCATGGGCGCATCCAGGTCGGTCTGCACGTAAAGCGTGTGGTCGATGACCCCGATGGGCTCGTATTGCGCGTCGTTGCGCGTGAACAGCGGACGTACCGGTGCATCGAGGTCAGGCTGGGGACCCTTGCCGAGGTCCATCACGTAGAGTTCGTTGCGCGTGATGTTGAACTGGAAGTCGATGAACAGGTAGTGGCCGTTTTCGGTGGTGCTGCCACCGATGATCCACTGCGGGCGGTCGGGCCGGCGATAGACGAGCCGGTCATCCTGCTGGGGGCGGCCGAGCCAATGGTAGTAGAGGGATTGTCCCGCCAGTCGCTGCTGGATGGCCTTGCCTCGTGGCGGCTTCGGGTACCGGGAGTAGAAGAATCCGCCGCTGTTGCCGCTCCACGCGATGTTGGAGAACTTCACCCAGCGAACGGCATCGGGGAGCGTCTGTCCCGTCGCCACATCGAGGACATGGAGCGTCTGCCAGTCCGAGCCACCCTTGGCCAGGGCATAGGCGAGGTACTTGCCGTTCGGAGACGGCACCCAGGCGGCAAGTGCGGTATCGCCGTTGGGTGATATGCGGTCGGCGTCGATCAGGAGGCGTGGCGTCCCGGTTGGTCCTTGCTGCACGTAGACCGATGCTTGATTCTGGATGCCGCTGTTGCGGCTGAAGAACAGCAGGTTGCCGCGCTGGACCGGAGTGCCTTCCTTCGGATAGTTCCACAAGGCCTTGAGCCGCGTGTAGAACGCATCGCGAAGCGGCAGGCCGGCCAGGTAATGATCGGTCAGCGCGTTCTCGCTGGCGATCCACGGTCCAAGCCGGGCGTCTTCAAGGTTCTCCATCCACTGGTAGGGAGCCGGTACGCGCGTGCCGAAATAGGTATTGACGACATTGTCCCGCGGAGCCGGCGGATACTGCAGCGGCGCAGGGCCGGCGGCGTGGACAGCGCCCGCAAGCGTCAAGCCTGCGGCGAGGATCCAGGTCAACGATGCGCGCATCATGGCGCTCTCCATGCGGCTAAGAGGCCGTGCACGCTAGCACGCCCTCTGGCGGCATCCTTATCTGGCAGTATTACGGATTCGCGCGTTGACGTGATGAATTCGTATGATGGCCCCGGGAGGGCGACGCCGCGCTGTTCGCTGTAGCTGGACGGCCTTCCGCGAGGCGCTGCGGTGCGCCCGCTCAGTATCCGCTGCCGAAGGCATCGTCCGTTTCGACCGGCAGGTCCGTTTCCTGGGCGCTGCCGCCCTCGGCCAGGCGGATGCGCAGGGCCAGGCCGTCGCGCGAGTCAGCCTTGTTGAGGGCCTCATCCAGCTCGATGCGGCCCTCGCGGTAGAGCTTGAACAGTGACTGGTCGAAGGTCTGCATGCCTTCCTGGAGGCTGCGCTCCATGGCTGGCTTGACCTCATGGACCTGCCCGCGCCGCAGCAGGTCGCGGATATGCGGTGTATTGATGAGCACCTCGGCTGCGGGCAGGCGCCGGTTGTCCTTGCCAATCACCAGTCGCTGGCTGATCACGGCCTTGAGGTTGAGGGCCAGGTTCATCAGCACGTTCTTGTGCGCGGCCTCGGGGAAGAAGTTGAGGATGCGCTCGATGGTCTGGTCCGCGTTATTGGAGTGCAGCGTGGCCAGGCAAAGATGCCCGGTTTCGGAGAAGGCGATCGCTGCTTCCATGGTTTCCGAATCGCGAATCTCGCCAATCATGATCACGTCCGGCGCTTCGCGCATGGCGTTCTTCAGCGCCTCGTGGTAGCTGTGCGTGTCAAGGCCGACTTCGCGCTGGTTGACGATCGAGCGCTTGTGGCGGTGCAGGTACTCGATCGGGTCCTCGATGGTCAGGATATGGCCCGGGGTGCTCTGGTTGCGATGGTCGATCATCGACGCCAGCGTGGTCGACTTGCCCGATCCGGTGGCGCCGACGACCAGAACCAGGCCCCGTGGTTCCATGATGATGTTCTTGAAGATCGCCGGCAGCCTGAGTTGCTCGATCGAGGGGATGTCGCTCTTGATGGCGCGGATCACCATTCCGATCTCACCGCGTTGCTTGAAGACGTTGATTCGGAATCGCCCGGCGTCCTTCACGGCTACCGCCATGTTCAGTTCCAGGTCGCGCTCGAATTGGGGTACCTGCCCCTCGTCCATCAGCGAATAGGCGATTTTCTTGACCATGCCGCCGGGAAGACCGGTGCTTCCAAGGGGGTAAAGCTTGCCCTCGACCTTGATGTTCACCGGCGCGCCCGTGGTCAGGAACATGTCCGAAGCGCCCTTGTCCACCATCAATTTGAGGAAGTAGCCGATATCCATCGCGTGCGTCCAGGGTTGGTGTGTGCCGGCTGAATTGCCAAGCGCGGGCAGGCATGCCGACAATAGGCGCATTCCCCCCGCTTTGATGCGCAGGTTATGGCACGGTCGACAAAATTATTCCAGCGCTTCGCGCTGCTGTCCCTCGTCGGGGCCGGCCTGCTCCTGGCCGGCTGCGCCAGTACCCCGCCGCCCACGGATGCCATGGACCAGGCCGCGGCCATGCTCGCTTCGGCGCGCGCGGCACAGGCGCCGATTTTTGCGCCACTGGACCTGGGCGCCGCGGAAGCCCGCTACGCCCAGGCGCAGCAGGCCCTTGCCGGAAAGCACTATGGACGTGCTTCCCGTCTCGCTGCGGAGGCGGAAGCCTCCGCGGAACTGGCGCGAGCGAAGGCAAGACTCGGTCAATTGCGGCTGCAGATCAGCCAGCAGACGGGTCGAAACGCGGATCTCTCGAGCCGCCTGCTCGGTTCGCCAGCGCCGGCGCCAACCCCGGCACCGCCGGCGCCGTCCGGCGGGACCCAGACCTATCCGGCCAGCGCCGGCAGCAGCGGAGGTGGCCGATGAAGCGCGTCCTTGCAGCAGCGGTTCTGCTGGCCTTGTCATCGGTCAGCGTCAGCTGGGCGGCACCACCCCCGGACCTCGAGCTCGAGCGCTTGTCCGCGAGCCTCGCGCAGTTGCAGAAGGACCCGGTGCTGGGTCGCTATGCCTTTGGCGAGCAGGCGCGTGCGCATGATGCGCTGCTGCAACTGCGCGCCACCGAAGGTGATGCAACGTTGCATGCCTTTTGGGCCTACATCGCGCAGCAACGCGTGGATCTGGCGTACACGAGCGCACAGATCGATGACGCCCGGGCGAAGCTGGTCCAATTGCAGCGGGAACGCGACCGGATCCAACTCGAGGCGAGGCAGCGCGAACTGGCGAGCCTGCGCATGGAATTGGCGCAGGCGCATCTGCAGAATGCCGCCGCCAGCGAAGAAACCCAACGCTTGCAAGCACAGGGTCAAAGCTATGCCGCGCAAGCGCAGCAGGCACAGCAGGAAGCTGCCCAGGCCAAGCAACTGGCGGCCATGCAGGCACGGGCTGCAACGCTGGCCCGGCGCGAGGCGCAACTGGCCGAGCAGGCCATTGCCGCGATGCAGGGCCGCCTCGACAACCTGCGGGCGCAGCCAGGGCCCCAGGGCATGCAGATGACGCTGGAGGGCGATGCGTTCGCGCCCGGCGCGGCGAGCCTGCGACCCCAGGCGGCCAGCCATCTTGGGACGTTGGTCAAGTTCGTAAAGTCCCATCCGCATGCGGCTGTTCTGGTCAGGGGGTACACCGATGACACAGGCGGCACCGCGGCCAACTTGTCCTTGTCGCGCCAGCGTGCGCAGGCCGTGGCGGATGCCCTGGTGGCGCAGGGCGTCCATGCGGGACGCCTTCATGTGGAGGGCCTGGGCGAAGCCGATCCCATCGCCTCGAATGCCACGGCGGCGGGTCGTGCACGCAATCGCCGCGTGGTGGTCATCCTTCGTGGCGTCGGCGGCTGACGCCATGACGGGTTCACCAGGGCGACGCTCGCGCTTCCGGGAATCCGGCGAAGCGCGACGCCGGGGCGCCTGCTTTCAATCCTCTTCGGCTCCCGGTTTCCAGGCTGCGGCCAGCCGCTTCTGAACGACTGGAGGCGTTGCTTCGTAGTGGGCCAGTTCCATGGTGTACCGGCCTTGGCCGGCCGTCGTGGCCTTCAGCTCGGTTGCGAAACCGTCGAGTTCCGCGAGGGGGGCCTGCGCGCGGATGAGGCCCTCGCCGGCACGCGGACTGTCGGTTCCAAGAATGCGCGCGCGCCGCGACGCCAGTGCGCCGGTGAGGTCGCCGACGTGCGCTTCGGGTACGTTGACCTCCAGGTCGACGATGGGTTCGAGCAACAGCGGATCGGCCTTCAGGACGGCATCCAGGAAGGCCCTGCGGCCCGCGCTGACGAAGGCCACTTCCTTCGAATCCACCGGATGGCTCTTGCCGTCCACGATGGTGACGCGCACGTCCTCGATGGGGTAGCCGGCCACGGCGCCCCGGCCAAGACCCTGGCGGACACCCTTCTCGACCGCAGGCATGAACTGTCCGGGAATGGTGCCGCCCTTGACCGCGTCAACGAATTCGAACCCGGCGCCGCGCGGCAATGGCTCGATGCGCAAGAACACTTCGCCGAACTGGCCGGCGCCACCTGTCTGCTTCTTGTGGCGATGGTGGCCTTCAGCCACACGGCCCACGGTTTCCCGGTAGGCGATGCGCGGGGCGCGCTGTGTCACCTCCACGCCAAAGCGTGCCCGCATCCGCGCCAGGGTGACCTTCAGGTGCAACTCGCCGAGGCCGCGGACGACGGTCTCGTTCAATTCCTTGTGGTGCTCGATCCGGAAGCACGGATCTTCTTCCGCAAGTCGGGACAGGGCGAGCGCAAGCTTCTGCTCCTGGCCCTTGCTTGCGGCCTCGATCGCCAGCGCAAACATCGGCTGGGGCAGGGCGATCGGATCCAGTCGGATGCCGTCCTCGTCATGGGAGTCATGCAGTACGGCATCGGGATGGATCTCGTCGACCTTGGCGACGGCGACGATGTCGCCGGGAATCGCTTCGGTGATCTCCACCGTATCCTTGCCACGGAGGCGGAACAGATGCCCAACCTTGAACGGCTTGCGGGCATCATCGATGAATAGCTGGGCATCGCGGCGCACGGTGCCCTGGTGCACGCGGAAGACCGCGATCTTCCCCAGGAAGGCGTCGTGCTGGATCTTGAATACATCGGCCAGCACGTGTCGCGCGGGGTCGGGGCTGACGTCGATCGGCACGCCGTCGGAGGCGCGTCGATAGGGCGGCGGGTTCGATTCGCCGGGGTTTGGCAGGAGGCGTCGTGCGACCTCGATGAATTCGGGCACCCCCGCACCGCTGCGGGCGCTGAGGAAGACGATGGGCACCAAGTGGCCTTCGCGCAGGCATTGCTCGAAGGCGTCGTGCAGTTCCTGCGCGGAGAGCGCCTGCTCGCCCTCGTCGAGATAGCGACCCATCATGCGCTCGTTGATCTCCACCACTTGGTCGAGGATGCGCGCGTGGGCTTGGCCCAGGCTGTCGAAATCCGTTTCGCCTTCCTGGTGGAAGAACGCATCAAGGACCCGTTGGCGCCCGCGTTCGGGGAGGTTGACGGGCAGGCATTCCGGCCCGAATTCGGCGCGCAGCGACTCAACCAGGCTGGGCAGGTCGGTGCCTTCGGCGTCCATGCGGTTGACCACGAGCATCCGGGCAAGGCCTCGCTCGCGGGCGTAGTGCATCATGCGGCGCGTGCCGTATTCGATCCCGGCGGCGGCGTTGACCACGATCGCAACCGTCTCCACGGCCGTCAGCGCCGCCAGCGTGGGTCCGCGAAAGTCGGCGTAGCCCGGCGTGTCGATGAGATTGATGCGGAGCCCAGCCTGCTCGATGCTGGCCAGCGAGCTCTGGATCGAATGGCCACGCGCGATCTCCTCGGCATCGAAGTCGCCGACGGTATTGCCGCGTTCGATGCTGCCTGCCGTCTGGATCAGGCCACCGGCATGCAGCAGGGCTTCGAACAACGTGGTTTTGCCGGCGCCTGGATGTCCTGCCAAGGCGATGTTGCGGATGTCGCGGGGAGTGATGGGCACGGTGGGCAGCCTCCATTGCGGCGCGCCGGTGGCGCGAGTACGCATCGAGGCCCGTCCACGGGGTGGATGCCGCCACCGGCGCGGCCGGCGCGGGCGGGCTGGATTGCGGCTGCCAGCGGCAACCGCTGCCCCATAGCCTTGTGCGCGTGGCGGCCGCGGTCAAGTCGCGCCGCGCTGCCTGCGCGTCCATGCCGCGGGGCGACGGCTGGACAATGACACTTGACGCCGACAGTCTGGACGTGTACCCATCGATGGTGCACTGCGGTACTCCCGGTCGGGATGGCCCTGGCGCGCCGTCCTTCCGCACTGGAGATTGCCATGTCGCAGCATTCCGCCGACCTGCCGCCGCGACCCACGGCGGGCCTGTACCGGTCCGGCTTCGAGCACGACGCGTGCGGGGTGGGCTTCGTTGCCCATCTGCGGGGTAAGCGGTCACACGGCATCGTGCGCGATGGGCTTGCGATCCTGGAGAATCTCGACCACCGCGGTGCGGTCGGCGCTGATGCGTTGATGGGGGATGGCGCCGGTCTCCTGATCCAGATTCCGGATGGGCTCTACCGAGAGGACATGTCAGCGCGCGGCGTGCGGTTGCCTCCGCCGGGTGAATATGGAGTCGGCATGGTCTTCCTTCCCCGGGAGGCGGGTTCCCGGGTGGCCTGCGAGCAGGAGATCGAGCGGGCGGTCCGGAGTTGCGGCCAGCGTGTGCTTGGTTGGCGCGATGTGCCCGTGGACGCTGGCATGCCCATGTCGCCCGCGGTGCGCGCACGTGAGCCGGTCATCCGCCAGGTGTTCATCGGGCGCGGTGCCCAGGTGGTCGTGACCGATGCGCTGGAGCGACGCCTGTACGTGATCCGAAAGACGGCCAGTCATGCGATTCGGGGCTTGGGATTGCGCCATGGCACCGAATACTTTGTGCCGTCGATGTCAACGCGGACCGTCGTTTACAAGGGGCTGCTCCTGGCCAACCAGGTGGGTCGGTTTTACCGAGACCTCGCCGACGAGCGTTGCGTTTCCGCGCTCGCGCTGGCGCACCAGCGCTTCTCGACGAACACATTTCCCGAGTGGGCATTGGCCCATCCCTACCGGATGGTCGCCCACAATGGCGAAATCAACACCGTACGCGGCAATTACAACTGGATGCGTGCCCGGGAGGGTGCGGTGCGTTCCCCGGTGCTGGGCGATGACCTCGACAGGCTTTGGCCGCTCATCTATCCGGAGCAATCCGACACCGCTTGCTTCGACAACGTGCTTGAGCTGCTGGTGATGGCAGGGTATCCGCTCGCGCAGGCCGTGATGATGATGATTCCCGAGGCATGGGAGCAATACGCCCATATGGAGCCTCGCCGGCGCGCCTTCTATGAATATCACGCGGCGATGATGGAACCCTGGGATGGTCCTGCGGCGCTCGCCTTCACCGATGGGCGGCAAATCGGCGCCACGCTTGATCGCAACGGCCTGCGTCCCGCGCGTTACGTCTTGACGGATGACGAGCGCCTGATCCTGGCCTCGGAAGTCGGCGTACTACCGGTGCCCGAGAGTCGGGTGGTGCGCAAATGGCGGCTTCAACCTGGACGGATGCTGCTGATCGACCTTGAAGCCGGTTGCATCGTCGATGACGACGAACTGAAGGCTCAGCTCGCCGCCGCACGCCCTTACCGGCAATGGGTCGATGACTTGCGCGTCCGGCTTGACGCGCTCGATGCGCCCGACGGTGCGATGGCTTCGCCGCCACCGCCATCCGACCTGCTGCAAAGGCAGCGCGCGCTCGGCTACAGCGCGGAGATGTTGGCGCGCGTGCTGGCGCCAATGGCCGCATCCGGGGAGGAGGCGGTGGGCTCGATGGGCGATGACGCCCCGTTGGCCGTCCTCAGCGCGCGTCCCAAGCCACTGGCGGATCACTTCCGGCAGTTGTTTGCGCAGGTGACCAACCCGCCCATCGACCCTATCCGCGAACACCTTGTCATGTCGCTGACCGGTTTCGTCGGTCCCCGTCCGGACCTGCTGGACATCAATCAGGTCAATCCGCCGTTGCGCCTGGAAGTGGCCCAGCCCATCCTCGATTTCGAGGGCATGGCGAGGGTGGCGCAGATCGCGCGCATCAGTGATGGCAAGTTTCGCAGCTACACGCTCGACATCACTTATCCGGTGGATTGGGGTGCCGAGGGCATCGAGGCACGGCTGGCCTCGCTGTGTGCGGAGGCAGTCGATGCCCTGCGCGGGGGCCACAACATCCTGATCGTGTCGGACCGGGCGCAAGCGGCGACTCGCGTGGCGATGCCTGCATTGCTCGCCGTCTCCGCGATCCACCAGCACCTGACCGCGCGCGGTCTGCGCACGCAGACCGGCCTGGTCGTGGAAACCGGAGCCGCGCGTGAGGTGCACGATTTTGCGACGCTGGCCGGATACGGTGCGGAGGCCATCCATCCCTACCTCGCGCTTCACACGGTGGCCGGGATGACAGCGGAGTTGGCTGACGCCGAGGACAAGCCGCTGGCGCCGGGAGAGGCGCAGCGGCGCTACATCAAGGCAGTCGGCAAGGGATTGCTGAAGGTGATGTCGAAGATGGGCATCTCGACCTTCATGAGCTACTGCGGTTCACAATGCTTCGAGGCCATGGGCCTTTCGCAGGTCCTAGTCGACCGGTACTTCTGCGGCACAGCCTCCAGTGTCGACGGCATGGGTCTGTTTGAGCTCGGCGAGGAGGCCATGCGATTGCATCATGCCGCCTGGGGGCAACCGGGCGAGGATCGCGCGCTGCTGGGTGGCGAGTACGCGTGGCGCGCGGAGGGTGAGCGCCATCTGTGGTCGCCGGATGCCGTCGCCAAGCTCCAGCACGCGGTGCGGTCAGGTCATGCGGACACCTACCGCGAGTATGCCGCGCACATTGACTCGGCTTCGCGCGAATTGGCCACCCTTCGTGGGCTCGTCGAACCCCGCGTGCGTGGGGAAGGTCCCATCCCGCTGGAGGAGGTCGAGCCGGCCAGTGAGATCGTGCGCAGGTTCAGTACCGGCGCCATGTCGCTGGGTTCCATTTCCACGGAAGCGCACGCAACCCTTGCCCTGGCCATGAACCGCATCGGCGGCCGCAGCAATACCGGGGAAGGCGGTGAGGATCCGGCGCGCTACCAGCTCGAGATGCGGGACGGGTCCACGCTGCGCGAAGGCGACACGCTAGCCGGGGTGCTCGGCGGGGATGCCGTCGTCGCCGACCTGCCGTTGCGAGAGGGCGACTCCCTGCGTTCTCGCATCAAGCAGGTGGCTTCAGGCAGGTTCGGCGTGACCACGTCCTATCTGGTCAGCGCGACGCAGATCCAGATCAAGATGGCGCAGGGGGCAAAGCCCGGCGAGGGTGGGCAACTGCCGGGCAACAAGGTCACCGACTACATCGGTTACCTCCGGCACGCCGTTCCGGGGGTCGGCCTCATTTCGCCGCCGCCGCACCATGACATCTATTCGATCGAGGATCTGGCACAGCTCATTCACGACCTCAAGAACGTCAATCCACAGGCGTCGATCAGCGTCAAGCTAGTTTCCGAACGCGGCGTGGGCACCATCGCTGCGGGCGTGGCCAAGGCCAAGGCCGACCACCTCGTCATCGCGGGGCATGACGGCGGAACTGGAGCTGCGCCGCTGTCGAGCATCAAGCACGCCGGGTCGCCGTGGGAGATCGGTCTGGCCGAGACGCAGCAGACATTGATGCGCAACGGGTTGCGAGGGCGCGTGCGCGTGCAGGTGGATGGCCAGCTGCGCACGGGCCGCGACGTCGTGATTGCCGCGTTGCTGGGTGCCGACGAATTCGGCTTTGCCACGGCCCCGCTGGTTGCCGTTGGCTGCATCATGATGCGCAAGTGCCATCTGAACACGTGCCCGGTCGGCATCGCCACCCAGGATCCGCGCCTGCGCAAGTTTTTCAAGGGCACGCCCGAGCACGTGGTGAACTATTTCTTCTTCGTGGCCGAAGAGGTCCGCCGGCACATGGCGCGAATGGGTGTGCGTCGGTTCGATGAGCTCGTGGGTCGTGTCGAACTGCTGGATATCCAGCCGGGTCGGGCGCATGCAAAAGGCGCGCAACTGGATTTGTCGAGATTGCTTGCAGTGGAGGGAGACGGCCCGCGCCACCAGGTCGCTACCCAGGACCACGGCCTCGAGCATGCGCTCGACCATACGCTCATCGCGCGCGCCGAACCCGCGCTGGCGCGCGCGGAGCGCGTGCATTTCATCCAGGACGTCCGCAACGTCAATCGAAGCGTCGGCGCCATGCTCGCGGGCGAACTGGTGCGCCGGCGCGGGCCAGACGGACTGCCCGACGACACGCTCCACATCCAGATGGAAGGCAGTGGTGGCCAGAGTTTCGGTGCATTCCTGGCGCCCGGCATGACCCTGTACCTGATTGGCGATGCCAATGACTACACGGGCAAGGGACTGAGCGGAGGCCGCATCGTGGTTCGGCCCAGCATCGACTTCCGGGGCGAGGCGCACGAGAACATCATCGTAGGGAACACCGTGCTGTACGGTGCAACCCGGGGCGAGGCCTTCTTTCGCGGGGTGGCGGGCGAGCGATTCGCAGTGCGCAATTCCGGTGCGCTCGCCGTGGTCGAGGGGGTCGGCGACCATGGCTGCGAGTACATGACCGGGGGGACCGTCGTGGTGCTGGGGAGCACGGGTCGCAATTTTGCTGCCGGCATGAGTGGCGGGGTTGCCTACGTCTATGATGCCGATGGCCGATTTGCGCAGCGCTGCAACCCGACGCAGGTGGCATTGGAGAGGATACTTTCCAGCGCTGAACAGGCCGATTCCGTTCCGTCGGCCATCTGGCACGGGGGAGAGACGGACGAGGCGCAGTTGAGACGCGCCGTCGAATCCCACCATCGCTGGACCGGTTCGTTGCGTGCGCGCGAGCTTCTGCGTGACTGGGACTCGGCGCGCGCGCGCATCGTCAAGGTGTTTCCACACGAATATCGTCGGGCACTCGGCGATGTCGCCGCGCGCCATGCCACGGCGGTGCAACTTGAACGCGTCAGCAGCGAGGCGCACTGAGGAAGCGACATGGGCAAGAGCACCGGATTTATTGAAATTGCCCGCGAAGAGGAAGCGCGCGAGGCGCCCGATTCCCGATTGCGGCACTGGCACGAGTTCGTGCCGGCGATGGCCGATCCACAGGCACGCGCGCAATCAGCGCGTTGCATGGACTGCGGCATTCCCTTCTGCAGCAATGGCTGCCCGGTCCACAACCTGATCCCGGAGTTCAACGACCTTGTCTGGAAGGGACGCTGGCGGGACGCACTCGAGCGGCTGCACGCGACGAACAACTTTCCGGAGTTCACCGGCCGCCTCTGTCCAGCCCCTTGCGAGGCCGCCTGCACGCTGGGAATCAACCAGGAGCCCGTGAGCGTCAAGGCGATCGAGCACGCCATTATCGACCGGGGCTGGGCGCAAGGTTGGGTGACGCCGCAGCGGCCGGTTGAACGCACCGGGCACCGCATCGCCGTCGTTGGCAGCGGCCCGGCAGGGCTGGCTGCAGCGCAGCAATTGGCGCGCGCCGGCCATGCGGTGACGGTATTCGAGAAGAATGCGCGGCCGGGTGGCCTGCTGCGTTACGGCATACCCGATTTCAAGCTGGACAAGTCTCTGATTGACCGGCGTCTCGGGCAGATGGCCGAGGAGGGGGTGCGCTTCGTCTGCGGCGTGGACGTCGGAACAGGTGCAGGCGTGCACGCGCCCGCCGCGCTCCTCGAAACATTCGATGCCGTGCTGTTGGCGATTGGTGCCGAGCAACCGCGGGATCTGCCCATTCCCGGACGTGAACTCGCTGGCATCGAATTCGCCATGGATTTCCTCGTGCCGCAGAATCGTCGGATCGGTTGCGAGGTGGTGTCCGATGCACCGAGTGCCACCGGCAGGCGCGTGGTGGTAATCGGCGGTGGCGATACAGGAAGTGATTGCGTGGGAACCGCCAATCGCCAGGGAGCGAGTGGCGTCACCCAGATCGAGTTGCTGCCTCGGCCCCCCGAACAGGAGAACAAACCCCTGGTCTGGCCTTACTGGCCCATGAGGTTGCGCACGAGCAGCAGTCACGAGGAGGGATGCATGCGTGACTGGGCCCTGTCCACCCAGGCCTTTCTGCCGTCGCCTGCCGATTCCCGGCAGGTCGGCGCGCTGCGGGTGGTGCGCGTGGAGTGGCACGACGGCCGCATGCGGGCGGTCGCCGGGACCGAAGCGGACATGCCGGCCGACCTGGTCCTGCTGGCACTCGGATTCGCGCATCCACGCCATGCCATTCTGGATGCCTTCGGCGTGGAGCGGGATGGTCGCGGCAACGCGAAGGCCACGCCCCGATCGCCGATGGCTTACGCGACCAACGTGCCACGCGTCTACGCGTGCGGGGATGCGCGCCGGGGCCAATCTCTGGTGGTGTGGGCCATTCGCGAGGGTCGCGAGGCCGCGCGTGCGATCGACCTCGCGCTGTCGGCCGCGACAGCGACCCGGGGGCTACAGGGGGCGCCGGCATGAGCGGACAGGTGGATCCGGAGCATCCGCTGGCGGACGTTCGTGAACGCCTTGATGCCATCGACCGCGACCTGCTGGCGCTGCTGCAATCGCGGAACCGGCTCATTGGCGAGGTGATCGCCGCGAAGATCGAACGACAGCTGCCGATTTTCGATGGTGCGCGGGAGGACGCCAAGATCGCGCGCTTCCGCAGCGAAGCGGTGGAGCGGGACCTTGATCCGGACTGGGCCGAGGATTTCCTTCGAATGGTCATGAGCAGCTCGCGTGCGCGACAGTCGCAAGGCCGTTTTCCCCGGTCGCAAGGGGCTTTGCGCCGGGTGCTGCTGGTGGGGGGCGGCGGCAGCATGGGCTCGCTTTACCGGCGCATGCTCGAGCGCAGCGGACACCAGGTCCTTGTTCTGGAACGCGACGACTGGGCGCATGCGGATTCGCTGGCAGCGGACGTCGACTTGGCGATTGTCAGTGTTCCGATCGCCGATACATGCGTGGTGATTCGCCGGCTTGCGCCACATCTGCCGCCGGGTTCCACGTTGGCCGACTTCACGTCGACGAAGCGCGGCGTCATCGAAACGATGCTGGAAGTCCATCCGGGGCCGGTATTGAGCCTGCATCCGATGCACGGGCCGGATGCCGGCAGTCTGGGGCGCCAACTGATGCTTTACTGCGCTGCACGCGGATCGGGTTCGGGCTCCGGCGACTGGTTCATCGAGCAGTGCAGGCTGTGGGGGATGCGTACGGCGCCGATCGCCGCGGACGCGCATGATCGAGTCATGCATCAGATCCAGGGCCTTCGCCATTTCAGCACGCTGCTTCATGGCGCGTTCCTGCGCCAAAGCGGGCTTCGACCTGATGATCTTCTGCAGCATTCGAGCCCCGTCTACCGCATGGAGCTGGCCATGACCGCGCGAATGTTCGCGCAGGATCCGCACCTTTATGCCGACATTGTCCTGGCCGATCCGGAACGCCGCCAGCTGCTTCTGGACTACCTCCGGTTGCAACAGGATTTTGCACGCATGGTTGCCGACAACGACCGCGAGTCGTTCGTGCGCGAGTTCCGCGATGTTGCGGCATTCTTTGGCGACTACGCCGATCGCGCACGGAACGAGAGTGCCTATTTGATCGACCGGCTTTCCGAGCGGTTCGCATGAATGCTCCCGCGGTCCTAGCGTCCGGTTTCGCTTACGCACTTGCGCACCGGCACGTCCACCCGCGGTCCACGGGCGCCGGGGAAGGGAGGGTTCCGCTATCCATCCCGCGCGGCCTCCGCCTGGCGTCTTGACCA
>JAJYPJ010000108.1 GCA_021795435.1 Pseudomonadota bacterium | reverse complement strand
TCAGCAGCAAACCAGCGAACAGGGCAACAGCCTTCATGCGTGCGCTCCGTACCAGCGTCAATTGCGGCATCCTCGCAAATAAACGCGTGGCGTGCCAGTGAAGGGCCGCATCGGCATCGAGGGGCGGTGTCGGGCCTCGCCTCGGCGAAGGCACCAAGGCGCATCGCGGCTGGATTATTCAAGTTTTCGGTCTTCGCTTTTCGCCTGCGCCATCGCTTCGGGTTCCAGCTCCTCGGCGTAGCGATTCAGCCGTATGAAAACACCCCAGGCGGCAAGGAGTACGCCAGCAGCGACCAATATGCTGGCCGCGTACTACACCAGTTGCATCGAATTCTCATATGCGGCGCGGAAGGTGGCAACGAGTCCCTCGATGGCGATCGAAATCACTGGGTCATTACAATCGCGACCACGATCACCACCATGAATCTGGACAGGAAGCGGCGTACGCGAGTCAGGAATATTTATTTCGCCTCGTCAACCATCAGAATGGTCTTTTCCTCAACCTCTTTGGCAACTTGAGCCAATGCTGCATTCCGAGATAGCGCCGAAAGCATTGGTACTGGTTTGATCAGGCCTATCTTCGTTTTGCCATGCTCCGTAAACACCGAGATACGACACGGCAACGCCATGTTCAGACGCATATCGGTGGACAAGACTTTTGCCGCCTGCCCCGGATTGCAAACTTCAAAAACCTTGCACTCTTCATCAAATACAATGCCTTTACCGCGAAGCGTGGTTCCCAAGTCGTGGACATGCAGTACACCGAAGCCATGACGCATAACCGCTGATTCAAGGTCAGTCGCCGCCTGGTTGAATGATTTATTGGTTTCAACGATGTAATACATTGAATCACCCCGATCTTTGTGGTTGACATCAACGCCTGAGTTAAGCGGCGCCAAGGCGTCCGTTTGGATTAGCCCCCGGCGCGGCCGGAGGAACCAGAGAGTACAAGAGATAGTCGCGTGGTTCCCCTCGCACGATGCGGAAGTTGCGCAGCTTGCCTTCGAACTGGAAGCCGCAGCGCTGCAGCACGCGAATGGAAGCGACGTTGGGTTCGAGCACGGTGGCCTGAACGCGCACGAAGCCCTGCTCAGCGAACCCCCACGACGCTGTGGCAGCACAGATGGCAGACGCGATGCCCCGGCCCCAAAACGATGGGTGAAGCGCGTAGGTGATTTCCGCGGCACGGTTGAGGACGGAGATCGTGTGGAAGCTGACGACTCCAACAAGGCGGGCGTCTGCCCGCATGCACACCGCGAACTGGATGGGTGAACCCGGCTCGGCTGCATTGGCCCGCTGGATGATGGGCCGAAGATCTTCCAGCGTACGAACATTCGAGCTCGTGTACTGCATGACGTGCGGATCGCCGGCGAACTCGAACCACGCCTCTGCGTCCGACTGATTGAGCGGGCGCACGATGACCGGATGACTCTCAACAATGGGCGCCGTGGTCGCTCGCATGAGGGGGCTAACTACTATTCGGTTGTGAAGTGAAGCCTAGTTCCGCCGCCTGATCTCGCAGCCTTCTTCCCGCGCAGCGATCACGATGCCGGCATCCTCTCACCCCGAATTCGCACCAGCAAGTGCGCCCGGCAGCGCGCCGCCGCGCTTGCTCGATGGATGTGATGCGTGCCCGCATGTGCCGCGAAGCCAATCCCTGTTCGTGACGCCGTTCCGCAAGAGCCGCACGCTGAAGAACGACCACAACGACGCCGAGGCGATTGCCACGGCGGCACGGCAGGGCAACATGCGCTTTGTGCCAATCAAGTCGGTCGAGCAGCAGGCGCGACTGGCATGGCATCGGGTGCGCGAAGGCTACAAGACCGAGGCGCTGGCGATCGGCAACCGCTTGCGCGGTCTGCTGGCCGAGTTCGGCATCGTCATCGCCAACAGCGACGTGGCGTTGCGGCGGGCACTGGCCGACCTGGATCAACACGCTGCATTGCCGGGCGTGTTAGGAAAGGTCTGAACAAGTTCAGACCTTCCCCAAGCCATGGATGGCTTGTCGTGTATCGAGCACGCAAGTGCTTGATGCAGCGTAGCCGAGTCCGGACCTGCGCCGGACTCGGCGCCCTCTGACAAGTCCAGGATGGACTTGTTCGGAGGTTCCTTAGACCCAATACTGTTCAGATACGAAGCACCGGCACGGGCTGATGCCTCTGGTGGAGTGACTCACCGCGATGGCGGACGTTGAAGTTGCTCATCTTGCGCTTGACGCCGCGCGGATTGAAGTGACCGCGACTGCTGACGCAGCGGCCCCGAGCGATCGCGTCGAGCAGCGCATGGCGCCACGCGGCCAGGCGCTCAGGGGGGAACGGCCGCAGCTTGCGGCATCTTGCGCTTGATCACGCGCACGGCGTGGGTGAAGCTCAAGCGATCCGGGTCGAGGCCTCGGGGCCAGGCGGCTTGCGTCATGAGCTGGCGCACGGCGAAGTGCGCCAGCAGCAAGCCCCACAGCTCCTGCTGCACCAACTCCGGCGTCTTGCTGCGCAGCACCGTGCTGTGGCCACGCAAGTGCGTCTTGAACTCGTCGAAGACGCCCTCGATCTCCCAGCGCTCGTGATACAGCGCCGCCAACTCCAGGGCCGGGGCCGCCTGCGGATCGAGGAGGTTGGTCACCAGCCGGTAGCGGTCTTGCCCCGGCGTGGCCAGGCCCTGCAGCGCGTAGTCGATCACCCGCACCGTTTGTCCCGAGCACCGCGCGCGGTCCGCGCTGTCGAAGACCGTGCTGAGGTAAGAGCCATCGGGCAACGCTTGCTGCACCGGTAGCCCCAGGCTGGACTTGACCCGCCACGCCAGCTTGGCGCCGCTGGCGCAGGCAGTCTGCCAGAGCTTGAAGCCGTAGAAGTTGCGGTCAGCCAGCACCAACATGTCTGCGGTGAGCTTGGCGGGCAGCAGCTCGGCGGCCAAGCTCTGTTCGCTGCGGCGGTAGGGGGCCAGGCTGGCTGCCACCACCGCATGCGTGCCGCATTCCACCAGACCCAGCACCCGCGCCTGCGGGAAAGCGGTCGCGCCCCGCGCGGCGCCGGGGTAGCCAAAGAACGTGGCGTTGGCCGCCTCATCCGCCACGTCCAGGCAACTGCCATCCAGCGCCATGACGCGAAACCCCCGATACCAAGCCCCCGGCGCTCCCGGCGCGGCCAGCGGCCGCAGCACGCGTTCGGCCAGTCGGCGCATCACCTCGGGGCCCAATCGCGTGCGCGCCTGCGAGATCGCCGACTTGCTGGCCTGCACTGCGCCCGCTTCGCCGCCGCCCAACCACTGCAGGCCTTCGCACACAACGCGCAGCACTTCCTCCAGGGGCGCCTCCCGCCACAGCGCCAGCGCCATGACGTAGTACACGACCGCCGGCGCCGGCAGCCGTCGCTCGCGCTGGCTGGCCTTTCCGGTGTCCGCCAACACCTCCTCGATCAGGGCGCGTGGACACACGCTGGCCAACACCCCCGCGCTGATCAGATGGGCCACGTCAACCTGCGCCGCCAGCGCCTTGCGCGTTCTCGCCATCGTTTCCGTCCATCGAAGCCTCGATGGAGCCCGATTGTGCACGAGAAACTTCTATCTGAACAGTATTGTCCTTAGACCTCACCCGATGACGCCACGCAACAATGCGAGCGCCCAATAAATAGCGATTGAAACCTGTATGGCGAACGCCAAGAACCGAACATTTACAGCCA
>JAJYPJ010000036.1 GCA_021795435.1 Pseudomonadota bacterium | reverse complement strand
AGGCCGCGGCGAGCGCCGGGGCGTCCGCCGGGGCGCCGCACGAGGATGTCGTCGACGCGGAGTTCACCGAAGTGAAGGACAAGAAGTAAGCCCACTACAATGGTTGCGCGACGGGAAGCCGGTGACCGGCTTCCCGTTTGCGTTCAGGCGCCACGCGACGATCACGGTCCATGAGCAAACGCGATTACTACGAAGTCCTTGGCGTGGCCCGGAACGCCGGCGACGAAGACATCAAGAAGGCGTTCCGGCGCCTGGCGATGAAATTGCACCCGGACCGTTGCCCGGATGACCCCGCCGCGCAGGAGAAATTCAAAGAGGCCAAGGAGGCCTACGAAGTCCTTTGCGATTCGCAGAAGCGCGCGCTGTACGACCGGCACGGTCACGATGCGTTTGCCGCGGGCGGTGGTTTCGGCGGCCCGGGATTCGGCGACATGGGCGACGTGTTCGGCGATATCTTTGCCGACATCTTCGGCGGGGGACGCGCGCGGCGCGGCAGCGATCTCCGCTACCTGCTGGACCTCGACCTCGAGGAAGCCGTCGCCGGCTGCACCAAGACCATCGAGGTGCCTGGCGTGGTCGCCTGCGAGGGATGCAAGGGGACCGGGTCGGCTGATGGCCGCAGCACCGCATGCCCCACCTGCCGCGGCCAGGGTCGCGTACGAATCCAGAATGGCATTTTTTCCGTGCAGCAGCCGTGCCCGCATTGCCGGGGCAGCGGCCGGATGGTCACCACGCCGTGCCCGCAATGCGAGGGCGAGGGCCACGTCGAGCAGGTCCGGAAGCTCGAGGTGCGCATTCCTGCGGGCGTGGATACCGGCGACCGGATTCGTTTGGCCGGGCAGGGCGAGGCGGGTCCTGCAGGGCTCCAGCCCGGCGATCTGTTCGTGGAAGTGCGCGTGCGCCCGCATCCGCTGTTCCAGAGAGATGGCGATGACCTGCACTGCGAGGTGCCGGTGCGCATGGCGCAGGCAGCACTGGGCGCGGAAATCAGCGTGCCGACGCTGGAAGGCGAGGTATCCCTGAGCATTTCGCCGGAGACGCAGAGCGGACAGACGATACGGATGCGTGGCCGCGGTGTGCGCCCGGTCCGCGGAGGCCGGACCGGGGATCTCATCTGCCACATCATCGTCGAGACGCCCGTGCGGCTGACTCGGGAGCAACGTGAGTTGCTCGAGCGCTTCGATGCCAGCATGAGCGACGGCAAGGGCAACGAGCATTCACCGCGTGCCCATTCATTCATGGACGGCGTCAAGTCGTTCTGGTCGCGGGTCACTTCCTGAGTGATGGCGCGGGAGGCCACCGACCTGCGCGAGCGCCTTGCGCTGCGCGCGCGGCTTTACGGGCTGCTGCGCGTCTTTTTCGCGCGGCGCGGCGTGCTGGAAGTGGAAACGCCCATCCTCTCGGCCGCGGCCAATCCCGACCCCAACATCGCCAGCTTTTGCACGCGCTTCGATGGCCATGTTGACGGTGGTGTCCCCGGCCGGTGGCTGCGGACGTCGCCGGAATTCCCCTTGAAGAGGCTGCTGGCGGCGGGTCTTGGCGACTGCTACGAGCTCGGACGGGTGTTCCGCAACGGCGAGGCAGGTCGACAGCACAATCCCGAATTCACGCTCCTCGAGTGGTATCGGACCGGATGGGATGCACGACGCCTCGCCGAGGAGGTCGTCGAGCTGGTGCAAGAGGCACTGGCACTGGTCGGCACCCCGAACCGCGTACGCGTCGTGACGTACGCCGAGCTGTTCACCGAGGTCCTCGGCATCGACGCGCTCCGTGCTCCCGCCACCGTCTTGATCCAGGCGCTTGGCGATCTTCAGGTCGATCCAGCCGGCCTGGACCGCGACGACTGGCTGGATCTGCTGCTCACCCACCGGATCCAGCCGCTGTTTCCGATCGATCTCATCACCGTCGTGCACGACTATCCGGCCAGCCAGTGCGCGCTGGCGCGGGTTCGCCCGGGTGACCCGCCCGTTGCCGAGCGCTTCGAGGTGTATCTCGGCTCCACGGAACTCGCCAACGGGTTCCACGAACTCAACGATGCGGCGGAACAGCGTCGCCGCTTTGCCGCCGACTGCGTGCGGCGTCGCGCGCGGGGGCTGCCCGAACAGCCGCTGGACGAGAACCTGCTGGCGGTCCTTGACGAGTTGCCCGATTGCGCCGGCGTCGCGCTCGGCGTGGATCGCCTGCTGATGCACATGGCCGGCGTGGCCGACATCGCCTCGGTGCTGGCATTCCCCTTCGCGCAGGCCTGAGCCCGGCGGCGGAGGTTAGACTAGTGCGGTTTCGCCCTCGAGGTCCGAATGCACGCCGATGGTTCCGTTCCCGTCCTCGCGATCGATGGACCCTCGGGATCGGGCAAGGGCACCATCAGCCGGCTGATCGCAGCCCGCCTGGGGTGGCACCTGCTGGATTCCGGTGCCTTGTACCGTGCCGTGGCCTATGCCGCCTCCACCGGAGGCGTTGATCTGGCGGACCACGATGCCGTCGGCCGTTGCGCAGCTCACGCACGGATTGCCTTCCGGGACCCCGGAGACGGGGGCGAAACCCGCGTGCTCGTCGACGGCGCCGATGCCAGTGGCGAAATCCGTACGGAGACGTGTGGTGCCGCCGCGTCGGCCATCGCGGCGATCCCGGCGGTGCGTGCCGCGTTGCTGGACAAGCAGCGCCGCTTCCGCAGGCCTCCGGGGCTGGTCGCCGACGGGCGCGACATGGGTACGGTGATCTTCCCCGACGCGAGGCCCAAGGTGTTCCTGACGGCCAGCGCCACCGAAAGGGCGCGCAGGCGCTATAAACAGTTGAAGGACAAGGGTCTGGTGATTACACTAGATGACCTGTTGCGGGAGATCGAGGCGCGCGACCGGCGCGATGCAGAGCGCGCTGTGGCGCCGCTGAAGCCGGCGAGTGACGCCACCGTGATCGATACCACCGGGATGCCGGTCGAGGCAGTTGTCGCAAAGATTCTGGCGTTGTTGCCGGGGCATTGAGCCGCGGCCGCACGCACGGCCCGCCCGCAAGGGCGGTTTACAACGGCGCGTCTGTGCGCCCATGACTCGGTCGTTCCCGCCAGCCGGAGGGTATCGACCACTGTGGACAAACCCATGACTGAAAGTTTCGCCGAACTGTTCGAGAAGAGCCAAACCCTGACCAAGCTCAAGCCGGGTTCAATCGTGCTGGGCACGGTCGTCGATGTGCGCTCCGACATCGTCGTGATCAATGCGGGCCTCAAGAGCGAGGGCATCATCCCCATCGAGGAATTCCGCGACGACGAGGGCCAGATCAACATCAAGGTCGGCGACGAGGTCAAGGTCGCGCTGGACGCGATCGAGAACGGTACCGGCGAGACCAAGCTTTCCCGCGAGAAGGCCAAGCGATCGATGGTCTGGGACGATCTCGAGGATGCTTTCACGAACAACACCGCGATCACCGGCCGCATCACGGGGAAGGTGAAGGGCGGCTTCACGGTCGACATCAAGGACGTGCGCGCGTTCTTGCCCGGCTCCCTGGTCGACGTGCGTCCCGTGCGCGATCCGGTGTACCTGGAAGGCAAGGATCTCGAGTTCAAGCTGATCAAGCTCGACCGGAAGCGCAACAACGTGGTGGTCAGCCGCCGGGCGGTCGTCGAGAGCGAGTTCTCCGCCGAGCGCGAGCAGCTGATGGAACGCCTGCAGGAAGGTGCGGTGCTCAAGGGCGTCGTGAAGAACCTCACCGACTACGGCGCCTTCGTCGACCTGGGCGGTATCGACGGGCTGCTGCACATCACCGACATGGCGTGGAAGCGCGTCCGGCACCCATCGGAGGTCGTCAATGTGGGCGACGAGCTGGAAGTGCGTGTGCTCAAGTTCGATCGCGAGCGCAACCGCGTCAGTCTGGGCCTGAAGCAACTCGGCGATGATCCGTGGGTCAACATCGCGCGCCGCTATCCGGTTGGCAGTCGCCTGTTCGGCAAGGTCAGCAACGTGACCGATTACGGCTGCTTCGTGGAGATCGAGCCCGGTGTCGAGGGACTGGTGCACGTGTCCGAGATGGACTGGACCAACAAGAACGTCAATCCCGCCAAGGTGGTGCAGGTGGGTGACGAGGCCGAGGTCATGGTTCTCGACGTCGACGAGGAGCGCCGCCGCATTTCCCTGGGCATCAAGCAGACCAAGCCGAACCCGTGGGAGACCTTCGCAGCCATCCACAAGAAGGGCGACCGCGTGCGTGGTGCCATCAAGTCGATCACCGACTTTGGCATCTTCATCGGCCTGGACGGCGGCATCGATGGCCTGGTCCACCTGTCCGACATTTCCTGGAACAGCACCGGCGAGGACCTGGTTCGCAACTTCAAGAAGGGTGACGAGGTCGAGGCCGTCGTGCTCGCGGTCGATCCGGAGCGCGAGCGCATCAGCCTGGGCGTCAAGCAGATGGAACAGGATCCGTTCGGCCAGTTCATGGCCGGCCATCCGCGTGGCAGCATCGTGACCGGCGTCGTCAAGGAAGTGGACGCCAAGGGCGCGCTGATCGCGCTGGAAGACGGCGTCGAGGGTTATGTGCGTGCCAACGACATCGCCAAGGAGCGCGTCGAGGACGCCACGCAGTACCTCAAGGTTGGCGACAGCATTGAAGCGAAGTTCATCGGCATGGATCGGAAGGGACGGCAAATGCAGTTGTCCATCCGCGCGAAGGACGAGGCCGAGCTGCAGGAGACGCTCGCCGAGTACCAGAGCGCAACTGGCGGCACGACGAAGTTGGGCGCCTTGCTCAAGGAACAGATGAACAAGGGCTGATTCCTAACCACCACCACCACCGGGCGGCGGGGTATCCCCGCCGCCGCATGGGCCGTCATGACCAAATCGGATCTCATCGAAGCGCTGGCCCGAGGCCAGGCTCATCTGGCACTCGCTGACGTTGAAATCGGCGTTCGCCACGTCCTGGACCAGATGACCGAGGCGCTGGCCGCGGGCAAGCGCATCGAAGTGCGAGGGTTTGGCAGCTTCTCTTTGCACTACCGGGCGCCGCGAACCGGGCGGAATCCCAAGACGGGCGAAGCGGTCGCATTGCCCGGCAAGCACGTCCCGCACTTCAAGCCTGGCAAGGAACTCCGCGAGCGCGTTAACGCGGGTTGATACCGCCGTTCGTGGCCGGAGGAGGTCTCTGCCGGTCCGGTGCGACGCCCTGCTAAAGTGGGCCCCAGGGAGATGCCCATGCGCTTCGTGATCGTCGCACTGCTGCTTGTATTCGCCCTCGTGGGTGCCGCATTCGCCGCGCTCAATGCCGGTACGGTCCATTATGACTTCCTCGTGGCGACGCTCGATATGCCGAAGGGAGTGACCCTGCTGGCCGCGATCATCCTGGGCTGGCTTCTGGGAGGGCTCAGCGCGTGGGCTGGCCGCGGATGGCGCATGCGCGATGCAGGCCGGCGCCGGGATGGCCGCGACCGGGCATGAATCCGCTGGTCCTGCTGTTCCTGCTGCTGCCCGTTGCGTTCCTGTCGGGCTGGTGGACGGCGCGTCGACTGGGCGCGCGCCACTCGGTTGCGCGGGTCGACGAACTGTCCTCCAGCTACTTCCGCGGGCTGAACTACCTGCTGAACGAGCAGCCCGACAAGGCGATCGAGGAATTCCTCAAGCTGGCCGAGGCCAACAGGGACACGGTCGAAACCCACCTCGCCCTGGGCAACCTGTTCCGCCGTCGCGGCGAGGTCGAGCGCGCCATCCGCGTGCACCAGCACCTGATCGCAAGGCCCACCCTCAACGACGAATTCAAGACGATGGCGTTGCTGGAACTGGGTGAAGACTACATGCGCGCCGGCCTGCTCGATCGTGCCGAGACGTTGTTCGCCGATCTCGTCGTCATGAACGCGCAGGCGCCATCCGCGCTCCGCCACCTGATTGCGATCTGCCAGCATGAGCGCGATTGGCACAAGGCCATTCTCTACGCGCGCAGGCTCGAGGAGGCATCCGGGGAATCTCAGGCGCTGCAAATTGCGCATTTCTACTGCGAGCTGGCGGAGCGAGCACAGGCGCATGGCGCCTCGCAGGAGGCCGAGGAACACCTGGGCCATGCCCTATCGGCGTTTCCTGGATTCGTGCGGGTGCACATGCTGAGGGGACGCTTTGCTGCTGCCAAGGGCGACCACGACGCGGCCATTGCCGCCTACGAGCACGCGCTTGAAGCGGACATCGACTACGTGCCCGAGATCCTGCCGGCATTGCTCGATGCCTATGCACGCGCGCAGCAGTTGGATCGCGCCGAGCGGGTGCTTGGCCAGATGGTCAGGCGCTACGAAGGCATCTCCCCCGTGCTTGCGCTGGCCCGCATCTATGCGCGTCGCGACGGTCGCCAACGTGCGGTGGAATTCCTGGGCGCCCAATTGCGACAACGGCCCTCCGTCCGTGGACTCGTGCAGCTGATGGATACCGCGATCGAAGACGACGCGGAGGCGGAAGCCAACCTCCCGATGTTGCGCGATTTGACCGCAGCCTTGCTGGAGGGACAGGCGCTTTACCGCTGCACGCAATGTGGCTTTGGTGCCCGCGCCCACCATTGGCAATGCCCGAGTTGCAAGAGCTGGAGCTCGTTGCGGCCCGTGCATGGTGCCGCCGGCGCCTGAGGTGGTATCGCGAATTCCACTGTGGGTGTGCTTCCTGGCCGCCGCCATGCTGTGCTCGGCCGCGATTGCTGCCTGGATGGTTCGCCACGCGCACCGACGCGGGCTGCTGGACCATCCCGGCCGGCGGCGCCTGCACCGGATTCCAACGCCGCGCGGTGGCGGCATCGGTTTCGTGCTGGCATTGCTCGCAGGCCTCCCGTTGTTGCCCCGGCTTGGCGTGCCGATGCCGGTCCGCTGGCTGGCCGCGTGGTGGATTGCGGTGCTGATCGTGGCGCTGTTGGGGGCGCGGGATGATCGGCGTGGGCTGGGCGTTGCGCCCAGGCTTGCCGGGCATTTGCTCGCTGGGTGCTTCCTCGCCGCCAGCGTGTGGCCGCAAATCCACGCGACGCTGGCAGCTCCCTGGTCCGAAGGCGCAGCGGCGCTGATCGTGTTGGCCACGGCTTGGTCAATCAATTTGCATAACTTCATGGATGGCAGCGATGGCCTGCTGGGGATGCATGCCCTGCTGGTCGGGCTGGGCCTTGCGATTCTCGGATGGCAGGCGCAGATGCCCTCCCTGTGGGGACCGGCGCTGCTGGTTTCGGCATCGGTGGCCGGATTTCTGCCCTTGAACCTGCCGTTGCCGCGTGCCCGGATCTTCATGGGCGACGTCGGCAGTGGCGTGCTGGGCTGCGTCGTCGCCGCCCTGTCGCTGGCGGGCGTGGCCAGCCACGCGTGGCCGGTGCCGAGCGTGCTGCTGCTCGTATCGGGCTTCCTCGTCGATGCCAGCGCGACGCTGCTGTGGCGCATGGCGCACGGCCGACGGTGGTGGCGGCCGCACCGGGAGCACCTCTACCAGTGGTTGGCACGGACCCGGCGGGGACATGGCTGGCCATTGGCTGCCTACGCGGCCTGGGACGTCCTGGTTGCGCTGCCGCTGGCATGGCTGGCCCAGCGTCATGGCGGGCTGGGCTGGTGGCTGGTGGCCATGGTGTATATGCTCGCGGGCGCATTCTGGTGGCAGGGCAAGCGCGCTTGCCGCAGGGTGTTGCGTCGCCAACGGATCCGCCATGCGCCTGTCTGATTCCCGCCCGGTCCTGCTGTCCCCCCGAGCTGCCGTGGTGGTGCACGACCTCGGCATGGTGGCGCTGGCCTGGTGGCTCGCCAAGCTGCTGCGTTACCAGCTGGCGCATGCCGGCAGCATGCATCTGGGCCTTTCCGAGCTCGTGGTCGTGCTGGCGGTCCAGGGCGTGGTATTTGCGTGGACGGGCCTCTACCGCGGCCTGTGGCGGTTTGCCAGCGTGCCGGACCTGTGGAACCTGGCGCGTGCCTCGGTGCTCGGGACCGCCCTCGTTGGGGTGGCGCTGTTCCTGTTCGAACGCCTGGCGGGCGTTCCGCGATCGGTGCTGCTCCTGTATCCACTTCTGCTGATGTTCCTGCTCGGCACGCCGCGGCTGCTCTACCGGTACTGGAAAGACAGCCGCCTGGAGCTTTTTTCCCAGCGTCCATCGACGCGCGTGGTCGTACTCGGGGCGGGGCGAGCGGGTGATGCGCTGCTGCGCGACTTGCGCCGGGATCCCCGCTACCGCGTGGTCGGCTGCGTGGATGATGCGCCCCAGCTGCGCGGCGCGCGCGTGCAGGGCGTGCCGGTCCTGGGGGGACTCGACGAACTAGCGGCCATTGCGCGCGCCAGCAGCGCGCAGATGCTGTTGATCGCGATTCCGTCGGCCAGCGCCGCACAGATGCGCCGCATTGTTGCGCTTTGCGAGCGCACGGGCTTGCCGTTCCGCACGCTGCCACGTCTGGATGATGTCGTCAGCGGCCGCGCCCAGCGCAACGAATTGAAGCCCGTTTCGATCGAGGATTTGCTCGGGCGGGAGGCCATCGACCTCGACTGGGAAAACGTTCGTGCAGGGTTCGCGGGGCGGCACGTGCTCATCAGTGGGGGCGGAGGCTCGATCGGCAGCGAGCTGTGTCGGCAGGTTGCCCGCCTGGGCGTTGCATCGCTGACGCTCCTCGAATCCAGTGAATACAACGTGTACCGGATTGCCCGCGAACTGGAGGCGGCATTCCCGGACCTCCTGCTGCGTCCGCTGCTCGGCGACTGCGGGGATCCGGCCACCGTGCGCCATGCGCTGGCCCTCTCGCATGCGCAGGTCGTGCTGCACGCCGCAGCCTACAAGCACGTACCGCTGCTGCAGGCGCAGACGCGACAGGCATTTCGCAACAATGTACTGGCGACGCAGACGCTGGCGCATGCCGCGGGTGCGGCAGGGGCCGGCACTTTCGTGCTGGTGTCGACGGACAAGGTCGTGAATCCGACCAGTGTCATGGGGGCCAGCAAGCGCATCGCCGAAATGGTCTGCCTCGCCGCGGCCGGACGCTTCCCCGGAACGGCTTTCGTCACGGTCCGATTTGGTAACGTGCTCGACTCGGCCGGATCCGTGGTGCCGCTTTTCCGTGAGCAGATCGAGCGTGGCGGCCCGGTGACGGTGACGCACCCCGAGGTTACCCGCTACTTCATGACCATTCCCGAGGCATGCCAGCTGATCCTGCAGGCTGCCGTGCAGGGAAGCAGCGGCGACATATTTGCCCTGGACATGGGCGAACCGATTCGCATCCATGAACTGGCCGAGCAGATGATCCGCCTGTCCGGCAAAGTGCCGGGACGGGATGTCGCCATCGTCTATACAGGCCTCCGACCAGGGGAAAAGCTCTTCGAGGAGCTTTTCGATCCGCGCGAGAATTACGCGCCCACCAGTCACCCAAAGCTGTTTCTGGCGGCACCGCGAGCGATCAGCCAGGAGTTGCTGGAGGCACAGTTGGCGCGTGCGCGGCAAGCCGTCACTGCATTTGATGAGGCGATGCTGGAGGGCATACTGAGAACCCTGCTTCCAGGCTTCAGGCCTGATTTCGGCGCGGAGGGCGGCGCCGTCCTGTCATTTACCCGCCCCGACAGTGGAGAAATGGCGTGAGCCGACATTTGCACAAGGTGGTGTTCCCCGTGGCGGGCCTCGGCACGCGATTCCTGCCGGCGACCAAGGTCGTGGCCAAGGAAATGCTGCCGGTCCTGGATCGACCCTTGATCCAGTATGCGGTCGATGAAGCGGTCGAGGCCGGGGCCGATACCCTGGTTTTCGTCACCAATCGCTACAAGCACGCCATCGCCGACTATTTCGACACGGCGTACGAGCTGGAGCAGAAGCTTGCCGAGGCCGGCAAGAGCGATTTGCTGGCGATCGTGCGCAGCGTGCTGCCGGCGCATGTCCGTTGCGTTTTCGTCACGCAGCCCGAACCGCGCGGACTCGGGCATGCCGTGCTGTGCGCCGCCCCGGTGATTGGTGACGAGCCCTTCGGCGTGATCCTGCCGGACGACCTGATTCGAGCCCCGCATGCGGGCGCGCTGAAGCAGATGGCGGACCTCGCGGCGGCTCGCGGAGCCGGGGTGGTCGCGGTGGAGGAAGTTCCTCCCCTGCAAACGCAGAAGTACGGCATCGTCGATGCCGAGCCGATCAGTGATCGTGCGGCCCGGCTGCGCTATGTGGTGGAGAAGCCGAGACCGGAAGAAGCTCCGTCGAACCTGGCGATCGTGGGCCGATACGTCCTGCCTGGACGCATATTCGACCTGCTCCAGGCAACCAAGCCGGGCAGCGGTGGTGAAATCCAGCTCACCGATGCCATCGAGGCGTTGCTGCACGAGCGCGATGTCTTGGCGTATCGGTTTGAAGGCACCCGCTTCGACTGCGGGACCAAGGCGGGGCTGGTGCGCGCCACGATGGCATTGGCGCTGGATGATCCGGAGCTCGCACCGCTGGTGCGCGCGGCGGTTGAGTGATGGATCTCGACTGGATCATCAACCATCTGGGCGAGGATCGCGCGCAGTATTTTGGCGCCGTGGCGCCGCCCGTCATGCAGAGCTCGATCTTCACGTTTCCGGACGTGGCCGCGATGCGGGCCGCGGCGGCGCAAGAGATGGATGCCGCGTTTTACACGCGCGGCAGCAATCCGACGGTGAAGATCCTGCGCCGCAAGCTGGCGGCCCTCGAAGGCGCCGAGGAGTGCCTGGTCTTCGCCTCCGGCGCGGCGGCGATCGCCGCCGCCGTCGTGGCCCTCACCCGTGCCGGCGACCACGTGGTGTGCGTGCAGAAGCCGTACAGCTGGACGCGCGCACTGCTGCGCGACCTGCTGGCGCGGTTTGGCGTGGCGCATTCGTTCGTCGACGCGAGCGCCATTGACGAAGTCGCCGCCGCGCTCCAGGCGCAGACGAGACTCATCGTTCTGGAATCGCCCAATTCGCTCACCTTCGAACAACAGGACCTGGCTGCCATCGCCGCGATCGCGCGTCCGCGCGGCATCCTGACGCTGTGCGACAACAGTCACGCCAGTCCTCTCAACCAGTCGCCGCTCGCGCTGGGGATCGACCTGGTGGCCCACTCGGCCACCAAGTACCTCAATGGCCACAGTGACGTCGTGGCCGGGGCGCTCTGCGGGCGACGCGCGCTGCTGCAGTCCGTGTTCCAGGGGCCGTTCATGACCCTCGGCGCCATTCCCTCGCCACACGATGCCGCGTTGATCCTCCGGGGCCTGCGGACATTCAAGCTGCGCATGCAGCGGATCGCCGAGACAACCCCCCGGGTGGCGGCCTTCCTGGCCGCGCATCCCCGCGTGGCGAAGGTCTGGTACCCGCACCTGCCGGATCATCCCCAGCAGGGACTCACGCAGCGGCAGTTGCGGGCGCCTTCGGGACTGGTTTCGTTTGCGATCCGGGACGCGGACGTCCGCGTGATCGAGCGCTTTTGCAACGCGCTTCGACGTTTCCTGCTGGCGGTGTCCTGGGGGGGATACGAGTCGCTCGTGTGCCCGCTGGCCGCGTTCCTGCCGCCCGACGCGCCGCTCGTGCCGTCGTCGGGTCGCGCGCCGCCGGAGCTGATCCGGCTATCCGTTGGCCTGGAGGAACCGGAGGTCCTCATCGCCGATCTCGAGCAAGCGTTTCACGCTTGCGGGGAGGCTGGGTGAAGCCGGCGTCGCTGGCCACCGCCAGCTACTACGAGGCGCGAGCCCCGGCGGTGCCGGCCCATGCGGCATGGACCGGGCAGGGCGAAGCGGAGGTCGTCGTCATCGGTGGCGGTTACGCCGGACTCAACGTCGCGCTCGGGCTTGCCGAGCGCGGCAAGCGTGGCGTGATCCTGCTTGAGGCGGAGCGGGTGGGCTTCGGCGCCTCCGGACGCAACGGCGGTTTTGTGTTCGGCGGGTACTCGCTGGGCGAGCAGGCGTTGCTCAGGCAGGTCGGTGCGAGCCGGGCGCGGGCCCTGTACCAGGCGACCCTGCACGGCGTCGATCTCATCCGGCGGCGAGTGCAACGCCATGGCATCGCCTGCGATCTCGCCGATGCCGGTGTGCTGTGGGCCAACTGGTTCCAGGATCCGCACGTGCTGCAGCATCGCCAGGCGTTGCTGCAGGAGTTGGGTTGCGAAGTGCAGTCGATCGAGCCGGAAACCCTCCGGGAATGGGTGCACAGCACCCGCTACCACGGCGCCCTGTACGAACCGAACGCGATGCATCTGGATCCCTTGGCCTATGCGCGTGGACTGGCACAGGCGGCCGCGAGGTTGGGCGTCGACGTGCGCGAGACGGCGCGCGTGCTGAAGCTCGAGCGTTCGCGCGCGGGCAGTTTCCGCGTACATGCCGGCGGCGGTCGGATTGAGGCACGGCACGTCGTGCTTGCGTGCGGGGGCTATCTGAGCGGGTTGGAGCGACGGGTCGATCGGTCCGTGCTGCCCATTGCGACCTACGTGATGGTGACCGAGCCGCTCGGGGCGCGCCTGCAGGAGTGCCTGACCACCGCGGCAGCAGTCTATGACACGCGGTTTGCATTCGATTATTACCGTCCACTCCCGGATACGCGCCTGCTCTGGGGTGGACGCATCGACGTGCGCCAACGCGATGCGGAAAGCATCCGCCGGCTGCTTTACCAGGACATGCTGAAGGTCTTCCCGCAGTTGCGCGGTGTCCGCATCGATTACGGCTGGTCGGGACTCATGAGCTATGCGCGGCACCAGATGCCCCAGGTCGGCGGGGATGGCAAGGGACTTTGGTGGGCGCAGGCCTTTGGCGGACATGGTCTCGCACCAACCACCGTGGCGGGTGAGTTGCTGGCCGCGGCGATTGGCGCAGGCGATGACGCGTGGAAGGAGTTCCAGCGTTGGGGATTGACGCCCGCACACCGGCCGTGGGGACTGCTTGCCGCGCAGGCCAGCTACGCCTGGATGCAATGGCGGGATGCACGCAAGGACCGCCGCGAGCAACGCGGTCGGCGTTGATCGAGTCGAATCAGAAGCGGTGTGCGTAGCCGACCATGAAGCCGCCCGGCAGCCACGAGAGCAGGAGCGGACTCTTGCGCTCGTGTGCCCAGATGCCAAAGGCCGTGCCAAGGGCGGCGCCGGCCAGCACGTCCGTCTGCCAATGTCCCCACGTCTTCATGCGCGCCTCGGCGTCATAGGCGGGGATCAGCGCCAGCGCCCAGACCCAGGGATGGTCATGCTGGTACTCGGCGATGAAGGGCGTCACGAAGCTGGACGCCTCGGTGACCTCGCCACTTGGGAAGCTTTGCCCGCCACTGAACCACAGGTTCGGATTGGCGCTGTAGCTGGGCCGCTGGCGCCCGAAGGTGTACTTGAGTCCGAGCGATGCGAGTGAGGAAAAGGCCATCGCATCCACCGATTGCCACAGCGTGCGCCCAAATCGCGTCCGTCCCCCTTCCAGGCTGGCGGCCGCCAGCGTGCACAGTGCCTCGCAATAACCCAGGTCGATCTGGTAGCTCCGCTTCCAGATGCCGGCATTGTCGTAGCCGAGTCGATGGTCGATGCCGAGCGGTCCACCGCCTGCATGGGCGGCTGGCACGCCGGTGAGCACGGCCACCATGAGGGCGATGAGGGGCAGGATGCGGCGCATGCGGATTCTCCGGGGCGGATGCGCACATGCTGGCACGCCGGGAATGGACGGCCGAGATGCGGGATTGCACGTGCGCATGCAGGTTGATCAATGATCCGTAAGTTTCCATCGATTCGCATCAATCGCCGGGCCCTTGGATACGGTCCCGTAATGTCGGCGACGGGTTACGGTGCTGGTTGCGACGTTACCGATCGGGTTCAATAGGATTCATGGACCGTCCCCCGGAGCGCGAGATGCGTGTTGCACACCCATGGTTGCGCGCAGGCATTCTGGTGGTCCTGGGCCTGCTGGCGGGGCTGGCCCATGCGCAGGCGGGCGCGCCGTTGCGGGTCGAGATCAGGAAGGTTGCGGCAGCACCCTGGCATCAGCACATTCAGGTGCTCGGACGCGTTGAAAGCGCGGACGACACGGTTCTGGAGGCCCCGCTGACCGGACGCGTGCTGGGGCCGTTCCTGCCGCCGGGGACGGTCCCCGTCGGCGCCGTGGTGGCCCGGGTCAAAGTGCCAGGCATCGCAGCGGGGATTCGCGCCGCCCAGGCCAATGTGCGGCTTGCGCGGCTTGAACTGGATCGGCAGCGGCTATTGGCAGGGCGCGGCCTCGTGGCACGGCAAAGCCTCGACCAGGCGCGGGTCAGGGTGCAACAGACGGCAGCTGCCCTGGCCGCGCTCGAACGGCAGCAAGCCCAGTCGGTGCTGCGTGCGCCCTTCGCCGGTACCTTGAGTTACCGGGTCGCTGCCGGCACGGTCGTCTACCGGGGAACGCCCGTGGCCATGCTGCAGGGCCGCGGCCAACCCTGGGTGCGAGCCTGGCTCACGCCGCGGCAAATGCGCCGCATGACGATGCAGGTCGGGATCCGCTGGCACGCCGGCACACTCCAAGGCACGGCCGCGGTGCGTTCGCTCGGTCGGAGCGCACGCACGGCCGGAATGGTCCCTGTCTATGTCGCGCTGCCTGCCGCCAGTGGTTTGTTGCCGGGACAGTGGGTGTCGCTGGATTTGTCCCTGCCGCGCCGGCCGGCATGGCGGGTGCCTGATGCGGCGGTCGTGTGGGTTGGCTCGCATAGCGAATTGTTCGTGGTCCGTCGTGGTCGGGCTTGGGCTGTCGCGGTCCGCGTGCTGGCGGCGCGTGCCGGCATGAGCTGGGTCGACGGGCCACTGGGACCCGTGGCCAGCGTGGTCATCGCGGGTGCCCGGCGCCTTCGCGAGGGTGTCGCGGTCCTGTCCCGATGACGCGCTACCTGCAATTCCTCTGGGTCAACCGCTGGTCGGTGATCCTGTCGGCCCTGCTGCTGCTCGGTGCGGGCTGGTATGCGATGCGCACGCTGCCCGAGAGCATCTTCCCGGATGTCCGGTTTCCCAAGGTGGTGGTGCTCGTCGATGCCGGCAACCTGCCGGTGCGCGCGATGGAGGATGAAGTCACCCGGCCGCTCGAGCAGGCGGCCAAGGGCGAACCCGGCGTGCGCCTGGTCCGTTCGCAGACGGGTTACGGTCTCAGCAAGCTGCACGTCTACTTTGACGAGGGCATCGACCCGGAGACGGCGTACCTTCTGCTGCAGGCACGCCTTGCGCACATCGCACTTCCAGCCGGGGCGACGCTCACGGTTCACCTGATGGCGCCGAACGTGTATCCGTTTGCCGAGTACGCGCTCGTCTCCGATCGCGTCGGCAGTACGGCCATAATGCCGTTCTTCGCATTCCACCTGCGCCCCGCCCTGCTGGGCATTGATGGCGTGTACCGCGTGGAGTGGACGGGTCGAGGCTGGCCCGAGGTGCGCGTGACCCTGAGCGCGCGACGGCTGGCCGAGCACGGCGTCACGGCGGCCGAGGTGGTCCACGCGCTGGATGCAAGGCAAGGTCCCTACTTTTCTGGCGTTCTCGGCGCCTACAACGAGCAATTCGTGGTCGCCACCGTGCCCAGGCCGGCGACGGCGGCGGCGCTCGCACGCATGCAACTGCCGCTGGGCGAGCCCGCGAGTGATGGAGCCCGGGCGTCGATTGCCCTGGGTGAGCTCGGATCGGTCGCGGTCTCGTCCCCACCGCTGCAGCGGGCCGCGGCGGTGGCCGGGTGGAAGCACGCGCTGGTCGTGGACATCCAGGCCCAGGCGGGTGCGAACGAAGTTGCCGTCTCCCGGGCATTGCGCGCTCGCATCGCGTCATTGCGCGCGCACCTTCCCGCGGGCGTTCGCCTGATCCGGATCTACGACCTCAGCACGCTGATCCGCAGCAGCCTCCGCGATGTCTGGATTGCGCTGGGGCTCGGCAGTGCCATCGCACTCCTCGTCGTCCTGCTGTTCCTCGGTCGCGTCGACGGTGCGCTTGCAGTGCTGACGGTCGTGCCGCTGTCGCTGGCGGCCACGTTCCTCGTGCTGCATTCGCTGGGCTATGGTCTGAACATCATGACGCTGGGCGGCTTGGCCGCGGCGATCGGAGCGCTCGTCGACCACGCGATCGTGGTGATCGAGCGGGGTCTGCACGGTCTCGATGGCGATGCCGCGCAGCGACGCGAGAAGGCGCGTGGGCGCATCGGGGAGATCCTGCCGATGATGAGCCTGGCCACCCTGACTTCCGTCCTGGTGTTCCTGCCGCTGATCTTCCTCTCCGGAACGCTT
>JAJYPJ010000107.1 GCA_021795435.1 Pseudomonadota bacterium | reverse complement strand
CATCCACGCAAACTGAAGCAGCAGGCCGGCGGCTGCTGCCACGGCAGTCGAGAGCTGCCAGACGCGGACGCGGGAAGGATCGGCTTGGATCGTGGGCACGATTGCTACACGGTTGGATGACGGCACGTACCGGCAGAATAGGCCACCATTGGCGGAAGGACGTGAACCATGTGCGAACGACGCGCGGTTGTGCTGGTTCTGGCGATGGCGCTGCTGTCGTCGGGCCCCGTCAGTGCCCGGATGGCAGCGGCAAGGCCTCAAGGGGCCGGACCAGACGCAACCCGTGCGCTTGCGCAACGCATTGACGCGTTCATCAGCCAGCGGCGCTTCGCCAGCGCACGCTGGGGCATCGACGTCCTCGACCTCGATAGCGGTCGCACGATTTACGCGCACGATCCGGGCAAGATGTTCGTACCCGCCTCCAATGCCAAACTCTACACGACGGCCCTCGCTCTGCACTTGCTGGGTCCCGGAGTCCGCTTCTCGACGGCGTTGTATGCGACAGGGCGGCCGGATCCGCATGGTGTGCTCACGGGCAACCTGATCCTTCGCGGCGGCGGCGACCCCGCGCTCGGCACCAACACCGGTGCCTCCGACGGCCAGGAATGGGCCCATTTGCTGGCCCAGCGACTCGCGGACGACGGCGTGGTGCGCGTCGAGGGTGACCTGATCGCCGACGACACGCGCTTCCGAGGTCCGCCGTTTGGCACCGGCTGGGGCGCGGGTGACCTCTTTGCCAGCTACGCCCCGGCCGTTGGAGGGCTCACCACGGACGAGGGTGCCATGGTGGTGACCGTCAGCCGCGCCCCCCGCCGTTGCTGCGCCATCAGCGTACGCCCCAAGACCGCAGGGGTTCGCATCGTCAACCTGACCGTCGATGCCACACCCGATGATCCATCGAGCCTGCTGCTCTATCGGCCGATCGGCCACCGCACCCTGTACGTCAGCGGCAGCCTGCCGATCGGAGTACGCGAGCGTCGGTTCGTGCTGGCTGCGCCCGACCCGGCCCGCATGGCCGGATATCAACTACTGGACGCGCTGCATGAGATCGGCATCCGCTTCGACGGCCGCCTGCGGGTGCTGCGCTGGCCGCACAAGGATCCGCTGCTGGATGGCCCCCATGACTTGCAGATAGGCGCCGTGCTGTCTCCGCCCTTGTCGCAATTGCTGCCGCATATGCTCGAGGACTCCGACAACCTTTACGCGCAGACGCTGCTGCTGCAGTCGGGGCTGGCCTGGCAACGCAAAGGGGAAGGCTCTTGCGGCTGGGTCCTGCACTGGACGGAGCAGTGGGGGACTTGTGCCCTGCGGACCTTGCTGGGCCAGCTCGGCATCAATCGCGAACAGGCGCACTTCACCGAAGGCAGCGGGCTGTCCAGACAGGATCTCGTGAGTCCGCGCGCCACGGTCACGCTCCTGGCTTGGATTGCGCGGCAAACATGGGCATCCACGCTGATCGACGCGTTGCCCCGCAATGGTCAAAGCGGAACGCTCAGCAACCGTCTGGAGGACCTGCCGCCGGATGACCGGATTCAGGCCAAGACCGGAACACTGGCCCACATGTACACCCTGTCCGGCTATCTCAAGACCGCTGCAGGCCGGCACATTGCATTCAGCATCATGCTCAACAACTACCAGCGGCCCATTCAGCCGGATGGGAACTGGGCGCCACCGGACCCCACCCAGGATCTGGACGCAATCGTGCGGATGGTCGCTGGGGCTGCATCAGCCCAGTCGCGCCGGCCAGCGCAATCGCCAATCCGCTGACCAAGGCGCGGCACGCGCGCCCCGGACAACGCTGTCGTTGCACGAGATGTGCACAACGTCTCGGTCAGCGGCCGCGGATTCGACGGACCAACTCCGTAGTGCTTGTCTGGTGCGCAAATGGCACTGAAATCACGCGACCACCGCGGGCCCGGACCAGACCCGCACCGACGATCGCGTCCGGAGCCCAATCCCCACCCTTGACGAGCACATCAGGTTGCAGCGCCTCGATCAGCGCCAATGGCGTGTCGTCCTTGAACGGCACGAGATAATCGACGGCCGCCAGGCCGGCCAAGACGGCCATCCGGTCTTCCAGTCCGTTAAGCGGGCGCTCCTCGCCCTTGCCGAGCCGCCGGACCGAAGCATCGTCGTTGATACCCACCACCAAGCACGTCCCTTCTCGTCGGGCCACCTCGAGATAGTGCACGTGACCGCGATGAAGCACGTCGAACACGCCATTGGTAAATACCAATGGACGCCGGCCCGCCAGCAACGGCAGCAAGGTAGCGACATCGGCATGGACTTTGCCGCCACGAGGGGCGGCATCGGCAAATGCCTCGTCCAGATACGCGCAAAGGGTATGGATGAGCAGCAGGTGCACTTCCTGGATGCGTGCCGTGCTGCTGGCCGGGACGCGCAATTCGATGTCCTCGTCGCGCAGCAGCGCTGCCAGCGCACCGCCACCCTTGCCGGTAACCGCGAGGATGCACAAACCGCGCGCCTGTGCAGCGCGCACGGCCTCGATCACATTGCGCGAGTCGCCTGAGGTCGTGAACGCCACCAACACGTCGCCCGGATATCCCAAAGACTCGACTTGGCGGGCAAACACACGGTCGTAGCTGAAGTCGTTCGCGATCGCCGTAAGCACACTGGAATCCGGCGTCAGCGCGATGCCAGGCAGGCCGATCCGCTCGCGCTCGAAGCGGTTGACCAATTCCGATGCCAGATGCTGCGCGTCTCCGGAAGATCCACCATTGCCGCATGCCAGAACCTTGCGGCCATCCGCCAGACGCGCGGCGAGTAGCTCGGCGGCGCGCAACGTCGGGACGGCCAAGGCCTCCAGCGCCCGCTGCTTGGTCGCTGCGCTCTCGGCAAACTGCATCTGGATTTCCTGCAGCGACATCGGCATTGCAAGTCGTCCTGGGATCAGAGGCAGCAAGCATAGCCAAAGCCGGCACGCCCGTGACAACCCATGATGGCCGTCTGCACGCGGGCCGCCGCTACTGCGACAATGCAGCCATGGCATTCACCCCCCCCAAGCCGCTGCGGCCCGCCTTGTTCCTGGATCGCGATGGTGTCATCAACGTCAATCACGGTTACGTCCATCGCGCCGAGGATACGCAACTCGTGCCAGGCATCGTTGGCCTCTGCTTGCGAGCGCGCGCCCTCGGGTATGCGCTGGTGGTCGTGACGAACCAGGCCGGAATCGCTCGCGGTTACTACTCGGAAGACGATTACCATGCATACAGCGCGTGGCTGCGCGGACACCTGGCTAGCCACGGCGTGCTCCTGGACGGCATTTACCACTGTCCTCACCATCCGGACGCCGGAACGGGTCCCTGGCGACGCGACTGCGCTTGCCGCAAGCCAGGACCCGGCATGATCCTGACCGCTGCGCGCGACTTGGCACTGGACCTTCCGCGTTCGATCCTTCTCGGCGATACGCCCGGCGATATTGAGGCAGGCCGCCGCGCGGGTGTCGGTCGCCTATGGATGCTGGTCCCGGATCCCGCCACAGTGCTCGTTCCCGAAGGCGCGTACCCGCTGCAGCACCTCGCTGCCGCGGCGGCTGCGCTGGCGTGAAGCGATCGCTTGGTCAGGCAACGGGAGCCCATGGTCGGCCGGATCGACGGGGGGCCACCGCGCGGCCATCCCGCCATGATTTGCAATCGCGCATTGCGTTGCGAACTGGAGCGTCACGGACGCAAATCGCGCGCCAAGCCGGAATGCCGATGCTCGTCCCGACCACGTTGAAAGG
>JAJYPJ010000106.1 GCA_021795435.1 Pseudomonadota bacterium | reverse complement strand
GTGACGCAAGGAACCCCGACAGCGACTCGTCGTTCTTATGCCGTCATGTTGGGGTTCGCAAGCTCACCCCAACCTACGAGCTGCGCAACTCGCGCAGCAACACCTGGATCTGGCTTCGCACCAGCGTGGGCAGGACTTGGCGGAATTCGTCCATCTGCGATCCGGTCGCGGCATTGTCCTGAATGTGCTTCAGCAGTAGCGCCTTGTTGGTCTCGCGGTCCAGGCCCTTCTTGCGCGTGTACATGCCTTTGCCGCCCAACGCGGCGTACAGGCTGCGCGCGAGCAGGTATCGCACACCCCGGCCACGCCCGATCGACTCCACCGCTCCCGCGGTGACCAGTCCGGGCAAACAGACCTTGAGATGATCGGGCACAACCTGATCACGCCGCAGGTAGTCGAGCACGAGGAAGTCATAGGTCGAAAACGACTTGAGCCTCTCCTCGCCCAGTCGCACTCATAGTTGCTCTTACGCTGCCCCGGTCGCAGGTCGGATTGCGCCTCGACGGCGCTCACTCGACCACAAGCATCTTGATGAAACCGGCGAGCCGCTCAGCTTCGGCACGGGTTAGATCGTAGGGAATGTTCGCCAGTGTCATCACCAGCCCGGGACGAACGGCCAGCGACGACTGGTACGTGCCCGGAAGCGGCGCCGGAGTCGCCTCGATTTGTGGACCCGGCGGTGACGTACTGCCGCTCGCGCCCGCCGTCTCGCCGCGCTTCTTGTTGCGCGCGGCGCCACTGGCGCGAGTCTTGACCGCGAAATTGGCGGGGTCCGCGCGCCACGCGAGGAATAGATCGAGCGCGCGGTGGACCCTGCGACCATATTCCTTGAGTGACGCCGGGTTGAAATCCTTCGCGCGTTTGTTGACAAAGCGCTTGATCACAGCATCGATGTCGAGCCCGCCCAAGTCGGCCTTCTCGCCATCCGTGAGGACGCCGAGTACGTTGCGCGCGGCCACGGCCAAAGCCTGTGCCGTGGCCGCAGGCATCAGTCCGCGCTCGGCTGCATGTTCGAGAAACTCCAGCAGATCGTCCGTTGAATACGCGTTTGCCATCGCAGCACTCCAACGTTATATTGTTTATCAGATGCAAATATAGCGTATGAAATATGACCGATGCAAACAGCCGCTACCCGCGGATCGCCCACCCTCGGCTTGCCGCCGACCTCGGCATTTACCCCGTCGTGGCCGTGATGGGGGCCCGCCAGGTCGGCAAGAGCACCCTATGCCTGCAAGTCGCTGCGCAATTCGGCCTGGTCAGCCGCACCCTCGACAATCGCGACGTCCGCGAACAGGCCCAGGCTGACCCCGAGGGGTTTCTGGACGAACTCGGCGACGGCGGCGCCTTCATCGACGAAGTACAGCGCGTCCCTGATCTAATGCTGGCCATCAAGGCCATCGTCGATCGCGACCAGCGCACAGGCCAATACCTTCTCAGCGGCTCCAATCAGCCCAGGGTCGGACAGGCCGTCGGCGACTCGCTACTCGGCCGGGCCACTTATCGCACGCTGCGCCCCCTGACTTTCAGCGAACTGCGTTTCGACGAGCAACATCCCGGTTGGAGTTTCCTGTTCGGCCCTGACGAGCGAGTTGTCATCGAGGAACTGGAGCGGCGCGCCGAGTCCAGCGGCGCGCTCGACTGGCGCACGGTAGTCAGGACCGGCGGCTTTCCGCGCGTGCTAGCTGCAGCGCCCGAGCATCGCCTGCGCATCCTTGACGACTACGTGGAAATCTTTTCCCGCCGCGATATCCGCGACATCGTCGCAGTCGATTCGACGCCCAGGCTCGAAGCCTTCGTCAGGCTGACGGCCGCGCGCACCGGTCAGACGCTCAACGTGTCGGGCCTGGCCAACGATCTCGGCATCCCGGTTGCAACGGTACGGCGCTGGCTCGAGGCACTGCAGCGCAGTTACCTCATCGAGCTCATCCCCGCGTACTCGCGCAATGCCGGTCAGCGCGTCATCAAGGCGCCCAAGCTCTACAGCATCGATCCGGCACTGGCCATGGCCGCGGCACGCGACACTGATGCCACCGGCTTCCACCTGGAGACCCTGGTCGCCCACGACCTGCTGGTGTGGAAAGACGACGCGCCGGCACGCAAGCTGTATCACTGGCGGCTCGGCTCCGGTCAGGAAGTCGACTTCGTTCTCGAGGAGCACGGCACGCTGCTCCCGGTCGAGGTCAAGGCAGGAGACGCCGTGGGTACAGACGAGGCGCGACACCTGGTCGCGTTCCGCGACCGGTACCCGAGCACACCGCGCGGCGTGCTGCTGAGCTGCGATCCGCACATCCGGGTGCTGCGGCCCGGAATCATTGCGTGCCCGTGGTGGGCCGTCGTGTGAAGTTGCCGGACCGGCCCGCTGTTGCAGCGGCTCGGCATCGGGCTTGCGAACCACGCACCCGCCTTGCGACTGCATTGCCGTGATGTCTGCCGATCAGGCCATTGCGGGCGTCGATCAATTGGCTCATTGCGTTTCCGACGCGCGTGCCGCGTCGTACATGCAATTCGACGGATCAGCGCCGAGCCGGCGCGCGGTAAAGCGCGCAGGGGTTGTCCGCAGGGACGTCTTCATCGTCGATCGGCGGTAGCAGGATCTCGCGCAGGGTCCGGACCACAGGCCGATGCACGCGCCGCGCAGGGCTACAGCTCGCTGCGGAAGGCGCGGTGCTGGAGGGAAACGAAGAGTTCGTCGAGCCGTCCCCGTTCTGCCTGGAGATGACGTTCGATCTGTCCAACGAGCTTAAGCACTTGCCCGAATGCAGCCAGAACCGCACGCGACGGGTGGGGAACAAGCATGTCTGCGAAGTAGTTCGCGGGGACTCGTTTCTGACCAGCAGCTCCGGTCATGGCGCGCTCGCCTCCTGCTCGCACAGGTCGAAGGCAGAGGAGGTGTAGGACGAAAGAGGCCAGTAACTCGTCCTGTGCACGAAAAACATGGAATTCAGTCGATCCGTAGCCGTACTCAGTCGGCATGTCTGTGGTCATGCATGCCTTGCCGTTCTCGAAGCATGGTGTGATCTTCGCAACCAGGACATCGCCACGCTTAAACGATGTGTAGCCCTTGGCCACCTCCGATACTGCTCGAGCTTCGTACCGAACAATCCGTCGTTCTGACTCCGAGACCGCCGCCATCGGTACGAATGAAACGCGCTCGTCTGCCTTCAGTCCGTACCCCGTGCTCGAAGCCCTTGGATTTATCTCGACTAGCGATCCAAGTCTACAAGTCGACCACCCTTTGGGATTCGTGGCGGGGTCGCCGAACATGTCGAGGAAGATGGATTGGGTGAGGGTGTCGAGCTGGGCGAGGGCGGCGCGGCGCTTGGCCCGCAGTGCGTCCGCCTTGTCCAGAATCTCCGCAATTCGCCGTTGCTCGGGGAGGGGTGGGAGGGGGACGCTGAGCCCCGCGAGAAAGTGCCCAGGGACGCGGCGCTGCCCGGCGCTACCAGTCATCTTGCGCTCGCCATCGCGCCGGATGCGGTCTTGCCTCAGAAAGTGGAGCAAGTACCTGGCGTCTGCCTTGCCAGGCTTCGGCCGAATGACATGGAACTCTGTCGAGCCAAATCCGAACCGATGCGTAAGTGTTGCCTGTGCGATCTTCCCGTTCTCAAAACACGGAGTGATCTTCGCGACCAACAGATCCCCGTCCCGGAATGGCGTGTAGCCTTTGCTGACTTCGCCGTAGCAACGGTTCTCGCCGTGGCTTGTACTTGCGGTCTCGGCTGTGACGGCGGACATCGGTACGA
>JAJYPJ010000105.1 GCA_021795435.1 Pseudomonadota bacterium | reverse complement strand
CACGAAGAACGTGACCGTGGACGATCTCATGGCCCGAGTCATGCAGTTGGCCCGGGCGCATTGCCTGGGCCTGCTGGTGGTCGATGAACTGCAGAATGTCAGCGTGCGCAAAAGCGGCGGGCGCGAGGAGCTGCTGAACTGGTTCCAGGAGCTCATCAACGAGCTCAAGCTTCCGGTGTTCATCCTTGGCACCTTCAAGGCGCGGGAGGTCTGGCAGCTCGACGTACGCCATACCCGACGAGTTGGCGTCATGGGCAGTGCGACCTGGAGGCCCCTGGCCCGAGGCCCCGAGTTCGATCTTCTCATCGAGCAGCTGTGGAGCTATCAATGGCTGCGCGAACCCGGCGAGCTGACCGAAGAATTCCGCGCAGCGGTCTACGAGGAGACCCAGGGGATCGTGGCCTTCATCGTCGACATGTTTCTCGTCTGCCAGTTGCACGCCCTCGGCCAGGGCAAGGAGACGCTCAACGCGAAGATGTTTCGCGATGTCGCGCGCAAGGACTTCGAGTTCCTCCAACCGTTGCTGTGCGCGCTTCGGTCCGGCCAGCCGCTGCGTATGCAGAAATTCCCGGATCTGGGCTCCTACGACGTCGATGAGCTCATCCAGCATCGGTACATGCTCATCCCCCAGGAGTCGGTCTCGACGACGCCAGAAAGTCCCAGCCTGAGCATGGTGGGGCGAGCTGCGGCAAAGATTCAGTCCGCACTGGGGCTTTCCGGCGGCGATGCGAAGGCCTTGGTCGAGAGCGTGCTCACGGCCGATCACAAGTCGCACAGGAAGCTCACGGAGGACGCGCTTGCCGAGTACTTCAAGCGCCGTGGTGACGGAGGCAGCGATGCGAGTTTTGCCTAGGCCCTATCCCGACGAGCTCTTGTACAGCGTGATCGCCCGGACCGCGTACCACTACGGCTACTGGAGCCCGACGCAGTTGCTCCTGCCGCTCTTTGGTAGCCGTGAAGTGATCGCCGTACCGGATCTTCCCAGCAACCTCGCAGCGCTGGCGGAGAGGACTTTCGACGCCTGGGGACTGACTGCTGAGGAACTCGCCGCGCGGCATACCCTGCTGGGCTATTACACGTATTTCCAGGGGCTAGGTCTTCGGCAAGCCATCCTTGCGTCCATGTGCGAGCGTGGCGGCTTCAACCAGGTCCGCCTGGGCATCTGTGCCGGGTCGGCCTTGAACCCCAAACGATTCAGGTTGTGTCTGCAATGCCATCACGAGGACAGGGTGCAATACGGCGAGGCCTACTGGCACCGCAGCCACCAGTTGCCTGGCGTGTTGGTCTGTGATCGGCACGGCGCCGTTCTTCGTGCCACGAGCGTGCCCTTTCGTCCTGCCGGTCGGCATGAGTACGCGGCAGCGCCCCAGGATGTGTCTCACACCGATCTCCAACCCATCGCGGGGGCCCTGCAGCGAACCGAATTCGCACAACGAATCGCCATGCGCTCGGCGTTGCTGCTGCAGCTGGCGCCTCGAGATACCGACGCGCTGCCTGACTACAGAGACGCCCTCGCAAGTCGGGGCTTCACGCGTAAAAGAGGAACTGCCGAGCGGCTGCGCGAGGCGGCTCGAAGCTGCTGTGGTGCGGGTCTCGTCGAAGCGTCCTTCCGCACGGAGACGGGGCGCGATCCGCTGCAGTGGTTGGAGGACGTGCTCCGCAAGCCTCGACGTGCGATGCACCCGTACCGGCACGTCTTCATGGAGGCATTTCTGGAGGCATATGGCGAGCGCGGACAGGGGCCCATGGATGATGCGGGTCGGCGGACTGGGGGCTGGTGGGGACTCTACCGAGATTCTCGGCTGCGGCATGAGGCAGCACTCATGGCCAGGCAAGGATTCACGACGCACGCGATTGCGAATGCCCTAGACGTCGACTGGAAGACTGCACAGCGCCTGGTCGATCCGATTGAGGCGCCAGCAAGCGGCCCGACGAGGGACGAGACCGCAGATCGCGAAGCTTGGACTCTTCTGTCGAACGAGCACCCGGGTTTTGGGAAGAAGGGACTGCGACAGATGCAGCCCGCGCTGTATACGCGGCTGTATCGCCATGATCGAGCCTGGCTGCGAGCATTTCGTGCTGGAGCGCCTGCGGCATCGGAGAGTCGTCCACGGGTGGATTGGGCCGCCCGGGACGCAAGGCTTTGCGAACTCGTCAGGGCGCAGGCGCAGGCCATCCGGGAACAGGTGCCGATGCGGCGCGTATCGAGAAACCACCTATTGGGATGCCTGGATGCCCGAGCACTTGTCGCCCATCGGGCCCAGAAATTGCCGCAGACCATGGCGGCGCTGGATGAGGTGTGCGAGTCGGTGGAGGCCTTTCAGGTTCGCCGGCTGACCCAAGTGCTTGCCGAGCACACGGATGCGACGGCGATCACGGCCGCGAAGGCGCTCTGGGAAGCCCGAATCGAACCGTCGCGCTCGGCCGACCGCGGCCGCACGCTGCTGGCGCTTGCGCGGGCGCAGATCGATTCAGTTCGGATACAGGGTGGTACAGATGTCAGCAAGTGATCCGGCACTGGGGCGCAGCGAGCCGCGCATCTCATGGATAAACGGCTGGAGGCGAACGCATCATGGCCTGCGCTTGCAGACTGTCGTGCAGCATGGCCACGACACGTCGATGGAACAGTCTGCGGCGTCATTGCTGCTGACCAGGTCGCAGGCCTTTGACAACGTGCTGGGCACTTTCTCTGGCGCGCCGTGGGAGATCATTCGAATCCAGGTCGATGATCTCTCACGGATGCTATCGCTCAAGCGCCCGCCTGGGGGTCTTTTCCGGCGGACCGTGCCGCAATCAAGGTCCTCACGACACGTCGTGTTTGTTGCCGAGGGGGGCAGCGGTACAGCGTATCTACCCGCAGCGCTGCTCATCCGAGAACTCTGGCTCTGGAGTGCTGACGCGCTGGATGCGTTGCTTACGCCGGCTTCACTCGAGCTTTTTCTCAGCAGCTCATGCGAACACGAGGAACTGACTCTCGATGCGTGTGGGCCGTTTGCTCGTGCGAGGGGGGCCAATCTCAGACGACTGAGTTGGCTCGCGCAATGTTCGGATGCGCGCGACTCATGGGCCAGTGTGCTGACCTATGCCAACGCGGAGGTTTTGAGCATTCGGCTGCCACGGGCATCCATGGTGGCGTGGGGCATTGGGGTTCGGCTGCGGCATGGCATCCTCGTGTCACGGCTGGCATCTTCAAGGATCAGCTTCACGCTGCCGATCGAGGGTGTCCCCATGCGCATCAAAGGGCGGGTCACGCGATGTCCGTTTCCTCCGGAGCGGATGTCCGATCCTCAACCGGACTTCTGGCATGCGTCACGCGCCTAACCGTGCGGCGGTGTTGGCGCCGATGCCGATTTGAGCCACATGCCGATCGGCGACTGGGCCATGGAAATCGAGCTGCGCGCGGCGTCAGGCTTGAATTTCGTCGTGCTCTAACCGGCTCACCGCAAACCCGGCGCATGGATCAAATCGGCATCGGCGCCAACACTGACGAACAGGAAGCGGGTACGAGGCGCTGTACAGGGGTGAGATGTCCGTGATCATCAACGCCCAAACTTGCACGGAACGGTACGGCGTAAATCCGACAGGCATAAGCGTAAAGGTGGGTGCGCAATACCCGGGGAGATCTGGCCGTGGTGCCCGAAGGGCTCAATCGCCGAAGGGCAGCTTTGATGGCGGCCCTTCATCATTCGGCTTGTGTGACGCATGGCCATCGCCGCGGATGAACACCTCGCACCAGATGTCCTCGATCAGCGGAAGAAGTCGCC
>JAJYPJ010000035.1 GCA_021795435.1 Pseudomonadota bacterium | reverse complement strand
CGCGCACATTTGCGCCCGATGCAAAGTGCTGGGGGATGTGAACATGTGCGGCGAACGGTCACCATGGGTGGACTGCCAGGCAGGCTTGGCAAAGGGACGTGATTCGGGATGACGGTGAGAGAACGCTTTCGACCCTGGTGGCGCATCCTGCGATGGCCCTGCTGGCTTGGGCTGGGCCTGGCGCTTGGATTTGGTGTGCCCTACACATGGGTCCTCAACCAACGGGTCGTGCAGCGGTTTGGCGACCTCGAGTTTTCGCAGCCGACGCGAGTCTACGCGCGGCCCCTGGCTCTGGCTCCCGGGATGCCCATGGATGGCGCGACGCTGAGGCAGGAGCTCGAGTTTGCGGATTACACGAACCGCGTCGAAGCGCGTGTCCCAGGCACGTGGAGCGGTCAGGGTGACCGCTTCGTGATTGCATCGCGAGGCTATGCCGACCCAGCCGGAGGCGAGTTGCCGAGGCGTGTGCTGGTGACACTCGCACAAGGTCATGTGACGAGCCTGCTTGACTTGACTTCACGAGAGCCGTTGGCTCGATGGCACCTGGACCCAGCACGCATCGCGACCTTGTATGGTGCCCATCAGGAAGAGCGCGAGGTCATTCGTCTGGCGCAGCTGCCGCCGCTGCTGGTGACGGGCCTTCAAGCAGTGGAAGACAGGGACTTCAATAGCCACATCGGTATCGATTTTTCCGGCATTGCGCGTGCACTGCTGGCGGATTTGCGCACGCACAGCCTGGAGCAGGGCGGCTCGACGCTGACGCAACAACTCGTGCGAAACCTCTTTCTTGATCGCAGTCGCACGCTGGTTCGCAAGCTCAACGAGGCGTTGCTCTCCATTTTGATCACGGCCCATTACAGTCGCGGGCGGATCCTCGACGCCTACATGAACGAGGTGTATCTGGGCCAGCAAGGTGGCCAGGCAATCCATGGCTTTGCCGCAGGCAGCCGCTTTTATTTTGGTCGTCCGCTTTCGGCGTTGCGGCCGCAGGAAATTGCTTTATTGGTGGGATTGGTGCGCGGGCCAAGCTATTACGATCCGCGCCGCTATCCGGCGCGCGCCCTGGCGCGGCGCAACACGGTCCTGGACGAATTTTGGCGAACTGGACTGATCGGCCGGTCGATGCTCGACTACGCGCGGGCCACGCCGCTAGGGGTCACGCCACAGCCTCGCCTGCCGCGGGATCGTTTTCCGAATTTTTTGGATCTCGTGCGGCGACAATTGAGGCGGGATTTCGGTGCTGCCCGCCTGCGTGCCGGCGGGCTTTCGGTTTACACCACCCTCGATCCATCGGCCCAATTGGATGCCGAAAGCGCATTGTCCGAAACGCTCGCAGCGCTGGGACCTCGCGGGCGCGCTCTTGAGGGTGCGGTGGTCGTGACGGATTCACGAAGCGGCGCAGTGCGCGCGCTGGTTGGTGGGCGCGACCCCGGCACGCCAGGATTCAATCGTGCGCTGGACGCGCACCGGCAAATCGGCTCGACGATCAAGCCGTTTGTCTATCTCGTCGCGCTTTCGCAGCCCCAACGGTGGTCTCTCGCCAGCGTGCTGCAGGATGAGCCGATTGACGTGCCGCTGCCTAACGGGCGCCACTGGTCGCCGCGGAACGACGACAACCGGAGCCATGGTCCAGTATTGCTCGTCGATGCCTTGGCGCATTCCTACAACCAGGCGAGCGTGCGCTTGGGTATGCAGTTGGGAGTACCGCGCATACGTCGGTTCCTTTCCTCGTTCGAGTTGTCGGCGCCGATCAACCCGGACCCATCGCTGTTGCTGGGTGCGCAGGACCTGTCGCCTTATGAACTGGCCGAGCTCTACCAATTCGTAGCCAGTGGCGGCCGCCCGGAGCCCCTGCGCGCCGTGCGCGGTGTCCTCGGTGCCGACGGACATCTCCTGAAACGTTACGGCAGCGCAGTGGTTCAGCCGCAATACCAGGTTGCGGTGCGGTTGCTGACCTGGGCCTTGCAGCAAGTACCCGTCATGGGGACAGCGCGTGCGCTGGGTGCATCGCCGCTGGGAGTGCTGCACGCGGCGGGCAAGACGGGCACAAGCGAGGGGCAGCGTGACTCGTGGTTTGCCGGGTTCACCGGCAGTGATTTGGCCGTCGTGTGGGTCGGGCGCGATGATGACCGGCCGACAGCGCTTTGGGGCGCGACCGGGGCGTTGCCCGTCTGGATGCGGCTGTTTGACAAACTGCCCACGAAACCGCTGTCCGCGGCGCCGTTACCTGGACTTGACCTGCGCTGGATCAATCCGACCAGTGGCCATCTTGAGTCGAGCGACTGCGATGGTGCGCGACAATTGCCATTCATAGCAGGCTATGAGCCTACGGAGGACGATACGTGTCTGCTCGACCAATTCAGGCACTGGTTGCAAGGTCAGAAGCCCGAGTACAGCGGCTAGGTGCGCTGCTTGCGGTGGCGCTGATTCTGGACGCATGTGCGGTGAACAATCCCGCATCGCGGACCGACCAGGTATCCACGTCGGTCAGTACCGCGCGCATGCTCGCTGCCATCCATGAGGCTGGTGCGGATGACCATTCGGTTCTGCAAATCCATCCGTTGGGTCGATCTGGCGTCGATGCATTGGCCGCCCGGGCGCGCACGGCCATGCGCGCAGGCGACTACGCGCACGCAGGTTCGCTGCTCGATCAGGCGCTGGTCCTTGACCCGAAGGCCCCCGACCTGCTTCAGGATCGTGCAGAGGTCGCCCTCGCAAGCGGCAACTGGCCGCGTGCGGCCCGACTCGCGCGGAAGTCAGTGCAGTATGGGCCTCGGTTTGGCGCGCTGTGCGCGCGTGGTTGGCAGACGCTGGCCGAACTGGCCCAGGCCCGAGGCGAGTCCCGGCAATATGCCGCCGATGTGCAGCGGGTAGCGGGGTGTCGAAGGCCCGATCCACTTGGCGAATGAGCATCCGGATCGACTGCGTGTCCGACGCTCGTCCGAGCGGCCAACGTGTAGTTTCGCCCCATCCGGACAGGCTGCTCGTCTAGCATGGTGACTTGCACCTACCGGAGGCTTGTTGTGCAGCGACGGGTCATTGCGTTTGCCGTGATCGGATCCATGGTCCTATCCGCATGCGGCGGTGGTAGTGGATCTGCGCCCAACAGTGTCGTCGGCGCGTCAGCATCCAGCCTGCAGATTTCGGCCAATCCCTCCGCGCTTGCGATACCCGCGGGCGGCAGCGGGAGCTTCCTGCTCAATGTCAGTCCCTCAACGGCGACGCCCGTAGCCGTGAGTCTCGACAACGCGCCAACGGGGATTACCCTCGTGGCCGGTACGACTGCCTCGTCAAGCGGACAGCAGAGCGAACAACTCACGGTGGACGGGTCCGTGGCGCCGGGGACTTACACGCTGACGATCGACGCAACGAGCGGGAACGAAACGGCCACCGCCACGCTCTCGCTGCTCGTGAATCCAGCGCTTCCGACATCGCTGATGCAGGTCGAGCAGCAGACCTTCCAGTATTTCTGGAACACGACGAATCCCGCGAATGGTCTCGCTCCGGACCACTGGCCCGGCGGATCGTTCGCGAGTATCGCGGCGACCGGATTCGCGCTGAGTGCCTATCCGATCGGTGTGGAAAATGGCTGGATAACGCGTACGCAGGCTGCCCAGCGCGTTCTCATCACGCTGCAGTTTCTTGCCAACCTGCCCCAGGGTAGCGCCACTTCGGGCGACGCCGGCGATCACGGATTCTTTTATCACTTCCTGGATATCAACACGGGCTTGCGCTTTGGGACCTCCGAAATTTCCTCGGTGGACACCGCGCTGCTGATGGCGGGCGTTTTGTTTGACGCTAGCTACTTTGACCAGGCCAACGGCACGGAACAGCAGATTCGCGCGTTGGCCAACCAGTTGTTTGACGATGTTGACTGGCCATGGATGACGCAAGCGGATCCCCCGTTGATCAATCTGGCGTGGACCCCGGAAACCGGGTTCTCGCCTTACAACTGGCAGGGCTACAACGAAGCGATGATCCTCTACATCGAGGCCATGGGGTCGCCGACCTATCCCATCGCGGCCAACGCATGGAATGCCTGGGCATCCACCTACCCCACGTTCTGGGGGACGTATTACGGCCGGCAATACCTTAGCTTCGGGCCACTGTTCGGATTCCAATACTCGCAGGCTTGGATCGATTTTCGCGGAATCCAGGATGCTTGGATGCGCACGCAAGGCATCGATTATTTCATCAACAGCCGGCGCGCAACGGAGGCGCAGCAGAGCTATGCCGTGGCCGATCCGATGGGATGGGCCGGCTATGGTGCGGACCTTTGGGGACTGACCGCATGCGATGGACCGGGAAACTTCACGTCGACCTCCACGACCGGGCAAGTGCGCAGCTTTAAGGGCTATTACGCCCGAGGCGCGGGTCGGCAGGACAGTTTTGATGACGGCACCATTGCGCCCACGGCGGCGCTGGGATCCATCGCGTTTGCGCCGGCTATCGTCATTCCGACCGTGGAGTCGATGCTCTCGAGCTACGGCGCATACATCCAGGGCCAGTATGGTCTGTTCGATGCGTTCAATCCCAGTTTTACCTATGCCGGTGTCACGCCCGATTCTGGCGCGGTCGTGCCGGGCGAGGGATGGTTCGATTCCCAATACCTCGGCATCGACCAGGGGCCGATTCTCATGATGCTGGAAAACTATCGCAGCGGCCTGGAATGGACCGTCATGCGTGGCAATCCCGTCATCGTGGAAGGCCTCCAGCGGGCGGGATTCACGGGGGGCTGGCTGGCGGGCACGCCCGCCCTGCAGTGACTGGAGCGCGCGTCCGGCAACGTTTACATGGTGCCCTGCAATAGCCACGGCATGGCATTACGGTCTTCCCATGGGAAGGGAGGCTGGTGCGACAAGCACTTGCCAAATGCATGTTTCGCCTCGGTTTCATATTGCATGGCATCATAAAAAAATCGTTTTGCAAAGGGGCCTGCAAACGTTTACAGTCCGCGCGAGTTGGTCGTGGGCCGTAACGACGGCGAGGCGAGGCGGGTGGCAATAACCATCAAAGACGTGGCGCGCGAAGCCGAGGTCTCGGTCGCGACGGTCTCGCGAGCCCTCAATGGCCGCGACAACGTTGCACCCGAGGTCCGCAGCCACGTGCAGGAAGTCGCCGCGCGCCTGCGCTACGTCCCGCATAGTGCCGCGCGCAGTCTGATCACGCGGCGGACCCAGACGATCGGCGCCTTGCTGCCGGACATGCACGGCGAGTTCTTTTCCGAACTCATCCGGGGCATCGATCGGGCTGCGCGCGCGCAGAGCTACCACTTGCTGCTGTCCAGTTCGCATGGTGACGCGGGCGAGACGGCCATGGCCCTGCAGGCCATGTTGGGACGCGTTGACGGCCTGTTGATCATGTCGCCGCATGCCGACCCGGGCTTTGTCGAGGAGTACCTGCCGGCGACGTTGCCCGCGATACTGCTCAACCCCGTCCATGGGCATACGCGGCTGCCGGCGCTCGCCGTGGACAATCGAGCCGGCGCGTATGCGATGACGCGCCACCTGGCCCACTGTGGCCATCGCCAGATCGCGTTCATTGCGGGCCCCAAAGGTAATCTTGACGCGGAGGAGCGCCTGCAGGGCTATCTCGACGCGCTTCGAGAATTGTTGCCTGGCGTCGAGCCGCAAGTCGTGTCGGGCGACTTCAGCGAGGAATCAGGCTATCGCGCGGGAAGCCAGATCGCACGGCAGAAGCCGCTGCCGCAGGCTTTGTTCGCGGCAAACGATTCCATGGCCATAGGCTGCTTGTTCGCACTCGGCGAGGCCGGACTGCGAGTGCCCGATGACATCGCGCTGGCGGGTTACGACGACATCCCGTCGGCGCGATTCACGCAACCACCGCTGACCACGGTCCGCGTGCGCATTGCGGATCTGGGTGGACGCGCCTTCGACCAGCTGGTGGCACTCGTTGCATCCGACGGTCAGGCGAAGACCCAGTTGCACAGCGTGCAAATGCTGGCTCCCGAGCTCGTGCTCCGCGCGTCCTGCGGCATGAATGGCTCCACCGCGGCATCGCCAACGACATTAGAAGAGAAGAAGCGCACGCAGGTCGAACCTGACGCGCGTCGACGCAGTACCTCTGCAATACCCAAGAACCGCTAGTCCCAACTTGCCCGAGAGGGGAACCCATGCAAACGTCCCGCAGCTTCAAGAAAAAATTGTTGGCCAGCCTGATCGCAACTTCGCTGGTTGGAGTGGGCAGCGTCGTGCCCAACACCGCGCTAGCCGCCAGCGCCGACGCCACGCTTCGCGGCACCACGGCGCCCAATGCAGTCGTCACGGTACGCGAGATCGACACCGGGCTCACGCGCACGACCCATGCCAACACCAAGGGCATATACGTCCTGGTGGGTCTGCCTCCCGGTGTCTATTCGGTGCAGGCCGGGTCGGGCGCATCGCAGACCGTCAAGCTCAACGTCGCATCGACGATGACGCTTGATCTGGCTGCAGGAGCGGCCAGCGAGCAGAACGCCACTGAGTTGGCCACAGTCAAGGTCAGCGGCACCGCGCTCAATACCCAGGATGTCACCACGTCGCAGGTAGGCAGCTTCGTCTCCCTGCACCAGATCCAGAACATGCCCGCGGCGTCGCGCAACTTCCTGCAGTTTGCCGATACCGTCCCCGGGATGGTGTTTAGCCGGGCCGCCAACGGCAACACCCAGTTGCAGGCGGGTGGCCAGGCGGACAGCGCCATCAACGTGTACATCGATGGCGTCAGCCAGAAGAATCTGGTGCTGCAGGGTGGCATCGTCGGGCAGAACTCCAGCCAAGGTAATCCGTTCCCGCAGTTGGCCATCGGCGAGTATCGGGTGATCACCAACGGTCAGGAAGCCGAGTACGGCATGCTGTCGAGCGCCGCCATCGTCGCGGCGACCAAATCCGGAACCAATCACTACAAAGGCGAGGCCTTCTACAGCTTCAACAGCTCGGGCATGCGTGCCGCCACGCCGGCCGAAAACGCTCAGCCGCCCAAGACGCCGTCGACGGACCGCGATTACGGCTTCGATTTCGGTGGGCCCATCATCAAGAACAAGGCCCATTTCTTCATTGCCTACGAGGGCAAGAAGTTCGTCACGCCGACCACGGTGGTTCCAAACGCACCGCAGGTCTATGTCAGCCAGTTGCCGGCGGCTGTCCAGTCGCAGATCGGGCCCGCGAGCCTGCCGTTCCGCGAAAACAACTGGTTTGCCAAGATCGACTATGAGCCGACGAGCCACGATCGATTCGTGCTGGAATCCCACATTCGCAATGAGTCCGCGATTGGTGGGGTCGGGGGCGTCATGACGCGTTCTGCCGGACTCAACACGGTGAACTTCCAAAAGACCGCCGAACTGGCGTGGGAGCACAGCGGGTACGACTGGTTCAACCGTCTGGAGGCAACTTGGCAGGACGCGGCTTGGCAGCCGACGCCCATCGTCCTGGGCATTGGCGACGCTTACACGGCGGCCATCAACAGCAACTATCCGCTCAATCCCAACCAGGTCATCCTGCAGACCGGAAACTCGCCGCTTGCGTTCCAGAACAAGGGCCAGCGCGGCACCGGCATTTTCGACCACTTCACCTACGATGGTCTGACCTGGCACGGCGATCACGTCATCAAGGCGGGCTTCGACATCCAGCGGGTCACGTTGACGGCTCAGGATGCCGGTGACAGCAATGCGCTGTTCTACTACAAGGTATCGCCGACCACGGGTACCGAGAGCACGCCCTACCAGGTCCAGTTTGGCTCCCCCGTGCCAGGCCTCAGCCCCGTGTCAGTCAGCAAGAACACGCTGATGGACGCATTCCTGCAGGACAACTGGACCGTCAATCGCTACTGGACCTTCAATCTGGGCGTGCGCGCTGACTACGACCGCAGCCCGGCCTACCTCAATTACGTCACGCCGGGGCCGGTGCTGGCGGCGCTCAACACCCAGGCGCCGGGTGCAGCTCCCGGCGTCACGTACGCCCAGCAGCTCGCGCAGGGCGGCATCAACATCAACGACTACATAAGCAATGGCCATAGCCGCAGCGCCAAGTGGCACTTCTCGCCACGCCTTGGCTTTGCGTATGACATCAATGGTCACCAGAAGCATGTGATCTTTGGCGCGATCGGTCGCACCTATAACCACAACCTTTACGACCTGCTGCAGCTCGAGCAGACGAAGTACGTCCTGTCACAGCCGACGATCTACTTCGGCACGGCATCGCAACCATGCCAGACCGGCCAGACGCCTTGTTACACCTGGAATCCGTCGTATCTGAGCATCCCGGCGCTTCAGGCGTTGATGGGGGGATCGTTCACGGGCAAGGAAGTGGACATGATGCCCAACAACCTGAGGACGCCGTATTCCGACCAGTTCACGTTGGGCATGCGCAACCGCATCGGCGAATGGAACACCAGCGTTGCCGTGTCACGCGTGCTGAGCTATGACGGCTTGACCGGGTTCCTGGGCAATCGCGCGCCCGGCGGTGCCTTCTGGGTCAACGAACCGTGGGGCGGCGTTGGCCAGCCATGGACGTATCCTCTACCCGGGTTTGGCAACCTGATCCTCTGGGGGAACTCGCTGCAGACGCGCACAACGCAGTTGCTGGTCTCGGCCGAGAAGCCGTACACGGAGCAATCAGGTTGGGGGCTGACGGTCGCGTACACGTGGACGGATGCCAAGTGGAACATGGATAACCAGGCGCTCAACAACAATTACTCCTTCGACGCGCAGTATCCGTGGCAATACCCGTTCATCAGCGAGCCCGTGGCGAAGCAGCGCCTGGTCATCGCCGGCACCCTGAAGGGGCCGTGGGACATTGCGATGGGGGCACGACTCACCTTGGCGACGCCGATCCCGGGTGTCAATCTGGCTTGCTACAACGATCCCAACACGCCCAGTGGGTGTGTTCCCGTGGCAGCCACGCCAGAAGGTTCGCACTTCCTGATCGGCGGCCGCATCTGGGGGTATCGCGACTTCTCGGTGCAGTTCACCAAGAACTTCAAGCTGTACGGACTGGACGCGTACGCGCGTGCGGACATCATCAACCTGTTCAACTGGCATAACTACTCGAGTTACATCGAGAATTACGGCAGCAACGGGGTGCTCAACAAGTACCCGGTCTCGTACAACACTCTCGGCGAGATCTCGGGCTATCCGCGTTACCTCAAGCTGACCGTTGGCGTGAAGTTCTGATCCGAGCGACCCGCGCCGGACCCTTGCATGGTCCGGCGCGGGTCGAACGGGACACGCGACCGGCAGGTGCGACGCATGCTCCCTGGTAATGGCCGTCCATGAAAGATCGTCAAGCAATCCAGCGAATCGTCATCGTCGGCGGCGGTACGGCGGGGTGGATGGCCGCGGCCGCATTTGCCAAGGTGCTGGGACCTCGCTATGCAGTTCACCTGGTCGAGTCGGAAGAGATTGGCACGGTCGGAGTGGGCGAGGCGACGGTTCCCCACCTGAAGCGGTTCAATGATTTGCTGGGGATTGACGAAATCGAATTCGTTCGCCAGGTCCAGGGCACCTTCAAGTTGGGCATCGAGTTCCGCGACTGGGGGCGCATCGGCGACAACTACATCCACGGGTTTGGCAAGCTTGGCCACGACATCGGCCCGCTGGCGTTCCATCAGTTTTGGCTCAAGGCGCGGCAGAAGGGCATCGCCAGGCCATTGAACGACTATTCCATCAACACCGCCGCCGCGGTGCTTGGAAAATTCATGCCGTCCTCGAGCGATGCCCCCGCCAACTCGCCGTTGGCCGACATCCACTATGCCTATCACTTCGATGCGGGACTCTACGCACGTTACTTGCGCGGCTATGCCGAGCAGCGCGGCGTGCGACGCACCGAGGGCAAAATCGCGCATGTTCACCTCCACCCCGAGCGGGGCGATGTGACTGCCGTTCAGCTCGAGAGCGGCACGCGCATCGAAGGTGACCTGTTTGTGGATTGCTCGGGGTTCCGTGGCTTGCTGATTGAGCAGGCCCTGCACACGGGTTATGACGACTATTCGCGCTGGTTGTTCTGCGACCGCGCGGTAGCCATGGGTTGCGCAAAGGTTGGGCCACCGACACCGTACACGCGTGTCAGTGCGAAGTCCGCGGGTTGGCAATGGCGCATTCCATTGCAGAACCGAACCGGCAACGGTTATGTCTATTCAAGCCGGCATATCAGTGACGACGAAGCCACCGCAAGCCTCCGAGCGAGCCTGGACGGCGCACCACTTGGCGAGCCGCGACTCCTGCGGTTCACGCCCGGTCGCCGACGCAAATTCTGGAACCGTAACGTGGTTGCGCTCGGCTTGGCGAGCGGCTTTCTGGAGCCACTGGAGTCCACGAGCATCTTTCTCATCCAATCCGGCATCGCGCGGTTGCTCGCCGTAATGCCGTGGAACGATTTCAGTCCGGTCGTGCAGGACGAGTACAACCAGCAACTTTCATTTGAGATCGAACGCATACGCGACTTTCTGATCCTTCATTACCACGCCACTCAGCGCAATGACGCGCCTCTGTGGCGTGAATGCGCCGGGATGGAGATTCCGCCCCATCTTGCGCACCGGATACGGTTGTTCATGGACAGCGGTCTGGTCTTCTACGAATGCAATGAGATGTTCGCGGAACTGAGTTGGGTGCAGGTGATGATTGGGCAGAATTTGATGCCCCGTGGCTACCATCCGCTGGTTGACCAGATCAGTGATTCCGAGCTCGCCCAGCTGGTGGGCGGCGTCGCCCAGGTCATCGACAGTTGCGTTGCGGTGATGCCGGCGCACCAGGCTTTTATCGACCGCCGCTGCGCAGCACCTGCCTGAGGCGGGTTCATGTACAGCACGGGTGACATCGGTGCCGTGCAGTCTGTGCGAGGCGGATTGGATTCAGTCTCCATGGCCAGGAGGGCCATGCGGGGTGTGTGAGCGTGTGTGCGTGCTTCCGCGCGCGGACCTTTCAGTCCGTGCGCGGCTTTTCCCCCGTTGAGGTCCTGATGTCCAGATACCGGAATTCGCTCATTGCCTTTTTGCTCACGATCCTGCCGGCTCTGGCCGCGGCGCAAGGACCGCGATCCGCGGGCGAAGCTTCCTTGCCGATCGAACACCCGGTACCAAGGCTGATTGCGACGATTGAGCATCGCACGTTCGATTACTTTTGGGACACGACGAACCCCGCCAATGGGTTGGCGCCGGACCATTACCCGGGTCCCTCCTTTTCCAGTATCGCCGCCGTGGGCTTTGCTCTGACCGCATATCCCATTGGCGTCGAGCGCGACTGGATCACGCGGGCGCAAGCCGTGAAGCGCACGCTTGCCACGCTGCGATTTTTCCGCAATGCCCCGGAGGGCCGTGCCACCCGGGGCGTGACGGGATTCAAGGGGTTCTACTACCACTTTCTGGACATGCGTACGGGAGAGCGCTGGCCGGGCATTGAGCTGTCCAGCATCGACACGGCGCTGTTGATGGGCGGCGTGCTGTTTGACATGAGCTATTACAACCGTGACACGCCACGAGAGCACGAGATCCGCAAGCTGGCACGGGAGCTTTACGATCGCGTCGACTGGACCTGGATGCAGGTGGATCCACCGCTTGTGAGCATGGGTTGGACGCCGGAGCGAGGCTTTATCAAGGCCAATTGGCAGGGCTACGACGAAGGCATGATTCTCTACGTCGAGGCGCTCGGTTCGCCGACGCATGCCGTTGGCCGGGATGCGTGGTCGGCTTGGGCAGCGACTTACCCGCGGACCTGGGGGCGATACTTTGGCCGGGAACAGCTGGGATTTGCGCCGCTATTCGGGCACCAGTATTCACAATCATGGATCGATTTCCGCGGAATTCAGGATGCCTTCATGCGAAGCAAGCGCATCGACTACTTCATCAACAGTCGACGCGCCACGGAATCGCAGCGGGACTATGCAATCGCCAACCCCATGGGCTGGACCGGGTATGGCAGGAATCTATGGGGCCTCACTGCATGCGATGGGCCCGGCGACCTGGTGGAAGGTTACGGTCGATCGCAGCGCGTGTTCTTCGGTTATGCGGCGAGGGGTGCGGGAATCCGTGGAACACGCGACGATGGCACCGTTGCGCCAACCGCGGCGCTCGGCTCGATTGCATTCGCCCCCCGCATCGTCATTCCCATGGTCGAGGCCATGCAGGCCAAGTATGGCAAGGTCATCGAGGGTCGCTTCGGCTATGTGGATGCATTCAATCCGAGCTTCCCCGAGGTTGGCGTAGCCCCCCGCAACGGCAGGGTGGTGCCCGGCGTAGGCTGGGTTGATACGGAGCGGCTCGGCATCGATCAGGGCCCCATTCTGCTGATGATCGAAAACTATCGCTCCGGCTTCGTCTGGCGGGTCATGCGCCGCAACCCCTACATTCGGCGAGGGTTGCAGCGCGCCGGATTCACAGGCGGCTGGCTGGACGGCCATCCCGCAGCGCAGTAGTACTCTGCAATCCATGGATCCCCGGCGGCTGAGCATTGGATTGATTTGGCTTCTGGCGCTGGCCGGACTTCTCGATGGCTGTACGTCGGCGCGCCCGGGTCCCATCGTGCTGCAATTCTGGGCCATGGGGCAGGAAGGCCGGGTTGCTGCGCAGCTGGTCCGCGGTTTCGAGCGGGAAAACCCGGGCATTCGTGTCGAGGTGCAACAACTGCCCTGGGCTGCGGCCCATGCAAAGCTGCTGACGGCCTATGCCGGTGACAGTACGCCAGACGTAGCACAGATGGGGAATACCTGGATCCCAGAGATGGCTGCGCTGCGCGCCCTCACGCCGCTGCAGCCCTACATTTCACGTTCGCGTGTCGTCAGCCCGACCGACTATTTCCCGGGCATCTGGCGCGGCAATGTGATCGGGGGTCGCGTCTATGGGATTCCCTGGTACGTGGATACGCGGTTGATCTTCTATCGCAAGGACATCCTGGCCGCGGCCGGATTTTCGCAACCGCCGGCGAGTTGGGCAGATTGGACGCGGATGATGGCAGCCATCAAGGCCCAGGCGCGGCCGGGTCAATGGGCTGCGCTGCTTCCGCTCAACGAGTTCGAGCAACTGGTATCACTCTCGCTGGAGGAGCCCGGTTCGTTCCTGAGGGATCACGACCAGTACGGCAATTTCCAGTCGCCACGATTCGAGCAGGCGTTGCGGTTCTACGTCGAACTCTTTCGTCAGGGCTATGCGCCGCGCGTAGACGATACCCAAATCGCCAGCGTGCCCATGGAATTTGCCCGAGGGCACTTCGCGTTCTACGTATCGGGACCGTGGATGATCCGGGAGTTCGCCACGCAGATGCCCAAGGCCGTACAGCGGGACTGGGCCACAGCTCCACTTCCGGGACCCACTGGCGGAAACAGCAACACTGGCATCGCGGGTGGAGCGAGCCTAGTGATTTTCCGCAACAGCAGGCACAAGGCCGCAGCCTGGAAGCTGATCGAATACTTGTCACGGCCCGCCGTGCAGGATCAGTTCCATCGCCTAACCGGTGACTTGCCTCCACGCCGCGCCAGCTGGTCGCAGCCAGACATTGCCGGGAATCGATTTGCTGTCGCATTCAGGTCGCAGCTCGAACGCGTACGCGCGGTACCTCGAATTGCCGAATACGAGCAGATCGTGCGGGAAATGCAGACGATCGCAGCACGTGCCGCATGGGGCGATCTCAGCGTGGAGCAGGCCGCGAAGCTCATGGACCGCAAGGCCAATGCCATTCTTGCCAAGCGACGATGGATGATTGCTCATGGCAGGTTGCCGCCATGAAGTCCGACCAGAGGATTGCAGGGTGGATCTTCGTGGCGCCTGCATTGGCCGTGATCTCCGTGTTTTTCCTGGTCCCCGTAATTCTGGCGGCTGGCCTCAGCCTGACCGATTTTGACTTGTATGCATTGGGCAGCCTGAAGAACCTGCAGTTCGTTGGTTTGGACAACTACGTTGCCGTTCTGCGCATGGGGCTGTTCTGGCGTGCACTCGGCAACACGCTGTATTTCGTCGTTGCGGGCGTTCCGTTGTCCGTTGCGGCCGCGACCGGCGCCGCATTGCTGGTGCACTCCAGGCTGGCGCGATGGAGAGGATTCTTCCGTCTTGCCCTGTTCACGCCCGTGGTGACCAATCTCGTCGCCGTGGCGGTCATTTGGAAGTACCTGTTTGAGAAGCGCTACGGCATCGTCAACTACGTGATGGCCCTTTTCGGCCTGCATCCCATCGACTGGCTGGGCAGTCCGCGTCTCGCCATGCCCACGATCATCCTGTTCGCGACATGGAAGAATTTCGGTTACGCGATGATCATCGTGCTGGCCGGTTTGCAGGCCATTCCAGAGGAACTTTACGAAGCAGCGCGCCTGGATGGCGCGGGCAGCTGGACGCAACTGCGGCACATTACATTGCCCTTGCTCGGACCGACGCTGATGACGGTCGGTTTGCTGACGATGGTCGGCTACTTTCAGTTGTTTGCGGAGCCCTACGTCATCACGGAAGGGGGGCCCCTGCAGAGTACGCTCTCGGTCCTCTACCTCATGTACAACCAGGGCTTCGACTGGTGGAATCTGGGCCTGGCCTCCGCGATTGCCTTCGTGTTGTTTTCGCTCACCCTGGCCGCGACCGGGGTGCTGGTGCATGCGGGACGCCGTCGAGGCTGGGTGTGAGGCGCTCATCGGCCGCCGCGTGGGCTGTCAACGGCCTGCTGGCGCTCATGGCGCTGGGCACGCTTTTCCCTCTTTTCTGGATGCTGTCCGTGTCGTTGATGTCGCCGGGTGCGGCCAACACGTTCCCGCCGCCGCTGTTGCCGCTGCATCCGACGATGGCGAACTACCGCATGCTCTTCTTGCGGGCAGACCTAGGGCGTTATCTGCTCAACAGTCTGATCGTCTCGGGCGGCATCACGCTGGGCTCGCTCGTTTGCAACGTGGCGGCAGGGTACGCTTTCGCCAAGTTGCGCTTCCAGGGTCGTGACCGCGTGTTTGGTCTGCTGTTGGGCGCACTGGTGATCCCTTCGCAAGTCGCGATGATGCCGCTATTTCTGCTCGCGCGTGAATTGCATATTGTGGACAGCTACGCAGGCGTGATCCTGCCGTCCATGGCCAGCATCTTCGGCATCTACCTTGTGCGCCAATATACGCGTGCGGTGCCTGATGAAATGCTGGAGGCTGCCCGTATTGACGGTGCTGGCGAAGGCATCATTTTTCTTCGCGTGGTCCTTCCCTTGCTGAAGCCCATTGTCATCACGCTGGCCGTTCTCACCTTCCTTACCGCATGGAACGACTTCATGTGGCCGCTGATCGTGCTCACCGGCAACAACCACTACACGCTGCCGATTGCACTTGCGTCGCTTGCGCGAATGCACAACCAGCATGTCGAAATGCTGATGGCCGGCGCAATGGTCACCGTGGTGCCGGTATTGCTGCTCTTCCTGCTGTTGCAACGCTATTACATCCAGGGACTGCTGCTCGGCAGCGTCAAACGTTGACCGAATCGGCATCTGGACAGGATCGCCCAATGGCCGCGTTTTGCACAGGACATTGGGTTGGGTGACGTCGGCAATCGCATGCGCCATGCGGTTGATCCGCGCGACGAACCCATAGACGGAACGATGGCGAGGACGCGACGTGCGCAGCGGAGACAACGTCCGGGGGCCGCTTCGGTCAGGCAGAGTCCTGTCTTCTCGCACGATCCGTGCGCCATGAGGCAAGCGGTGCGCGCATCAGCAGCGGCAGGCTGGCCATCCACTTCCCGTTGGGTGGTGGTGTTGGAAGGCCCAAGACCTCGGCCTGGGCCTGCGGCCGTGGCATTGTGCCGGACTCAGGCGATGGCCTGCTGGATCGGCTATCCCGCGGATCGAAGTACCAACAAATCCCCCTTCGTGCAGGTGCACGACGCCTAGGGTCGCGAAGGGCACAGTTCCGGACCGGGGCGTCGAAGGCTCGCCCGGGGGCCATTGTTGTTTCCTGAATGAAACCTTAAGATCGACCCTCACCCCCCTCCCCCCTGCCGTTGTGATTCCGGCGGCGCCAATTGAAGAGGATCAGCGACCGATGCGTGCCTTGACTCCGTCCCCCGATTTTGTCGCAACCCGTCTCGTGCTTCCGCTGGCATTGGCGTTGCTCGCATCGGTAACTGCTTCCGCGGCGCAGTCTCATCCGTCCTTCCTGGATGGCAAACTTGCCTGGCGCAGCATCGGCCCCTACATCGGCGGCCGCGTGGTCGCGGTCGCCGGCGTGGCGAGCGAGCCCAATGTCTTCTTCATGGGCGCTGTCGACGGCGGCGTCTGGAGGAGTTCCGACGATGGCGTGACCTGGCAGAACCTGACGGATGGCAAGTGGTCGTCGACGAGCGACAGCATTGGCGCGCTGGCGGTGGCGCCGTCGGACCCGAAGGTGATCTACGCGGGCACGGGCGAGAGCGACATTCGCGGTGACGTGATCACGGGCG
>JAJYPJ010000104.1 GCA_021795435.1 Pseudomonadota bacterium | reverse complement strand
CTCGGGCGACGGTGGCGGCGGCGGATCGGGCTTGCGCGGCATCCGGCGATGATAGCCGCGGATGCGGACTGCAACCCTGCCGCCTTCACCGGCGATCGATGCGCTCGATGCCATCCCGTCATGCAACCCGGGGCAGCGCCTCCCCCGCCTGGAACATCAGAGCGCGCCACCGCGTCCCGTCGCACTTTTGGCTTGATCCTCCAGTGCGGCTGCGGCTTCCGGGGCGTTCACCCCAGACACGTTCCCGATGGCAACCGCGAGACCCCCTGATGCGGGTTTCCACCGTCAGACGAGTACTTCCAGCCCTTTGCGCTCCACCAGGTTCAGTAGCTTCAGCGAGGGGCCGTTAGGGTGCTTGTCGCCACGCTCCCACTTCTGCACCGTGGACGGACTGGTGTTCAGATAGGCGGCAAACACGGCCTGGCTCGCGCGGCAACGCAGGCGCAGCCGCTTGATCTGCGGAGCCGTGTAGCTCTTCACCGGCGGCAGGCAGGCCGCATCAAACTCGCGCATCGTCTGGGCGTCGATCAGCCCGATGGCGGCAAAGTCTTCAGCGGTTTCGTGCAGGGTCTTCAGTAGTCGGCTCGTCATGATCCACCTCGATCAAGGTACCTTCGTGCAGGGCGTGCGCCAGTTGGGTGTCGTGCCATCCCAGCTGGATCGCCGCCAGTTGTTTGAGTGCCTTCAGTTCCTTGGCGTCGATGTTGTCGCGCTCGTTCTTGGCAAAGCCGTAGACGAAGAAGGCCCGGTCACCCTGGCGATAAGCCAGCAGCGTGCGCGCACCGCCGCGCTTGCCCCGTCCCGCCAGGGACACCCGCTTCTTCACCACCTGGCCGCCCAGCTCTGCGTCAATCAGGCCCGCTTCCATTTCCGCCACGGCAGCGGCGAGCACGGGATCAGCCAGACCTTCCTTGGCCGCCTACTTGTCGAAGGATCGGGTCTTGTAGATGCGCATCGCGGGGCCGCCAAGGTTGGAGAAGTCTAGCACCAAGTGCCATAACAACTAAAGGAAGATGTCGCGTTCAGACGTCGCCGCCCGCTTCCCCGGCCGCCTCGACATCGAGCGTGGCCAGCAACGCCGCGCGATCACTGTCGGGGGCGTCGGCCGACACCGTGTGCCCGAGCGGCGTCCGCCCCGGATGCGTGGCCGTGTGCATCGCCTTGAGCTGCCGGGCTGCCGGCAAAGAACTGAGCAACGTCCTCAGAGGAACTCAGGCTTATGTATGGAGATCCTTGGCTATCCAACGCGTGATTCTCAAACAAGTACGAAACCGTACCTTCGTTTTGCGCGTTGGCAATCATGGCGCTTGACGCATCCACACCTTGCGTGGCCGCTACGTCAGAGAGAAATTGCGTGCCTCGCGTAGCTCCCTCGATAAAGGATCTGGTAGCCAGGAGGTACCGTATTTCCCGCGCCTGCTGCCGCATCGGCTCCCGCGTTGGGAACCGCGATGCAAATCCCACGACCAGGCTCCCGCGCATCAACTGCCCCGGGCGTGCGGAGCCGGCTTGCCGGCCAGATTTTCCCGGATGGGATAGGGCCAGTAGCGGTTGCAGCTGAGATACCTCTCGCGGACGCCCGAACCTCCGCTGAGCTCGTCGCTCGCGCCGAGTCTCGATCCCGTCGAGGATCGGGCAACTCGGCGCCAGGCATCGCGCGCCCGGGTCAGTGCTGCGCCATCGCCGTAGGTCCCGGCCAATTGGCCGAAATCGGCCGCCGCCTTGTGCCGCTGGGAACCATCGAGCCGGGCGTAGGCATACTGCAGGGATCCATTAATGCGATCGCTGTTGTGGCGCTGGTCGGCCAAGGCGAGCCAGGCAACTGCCAGCGGCCGATTTTGCGGGATCGCCTTCCCCTGCCAATACATCAGCCCCAAATCGTACTCGGCGACCTTCTCGCCCCAGAATGCCGCAAGCTTGAAGCTGTGGATCGCCTCGTGGACCCGGTGGTGATGCCATGCATCGATCGCCCGCTCGAACGCGTCGATGCCCGGCACCGCATTCGCCGGAAATTGGTCGCTGGCACCGGCCGCGCAGGCCTCGGAGATCGTCTTGGATGCGGCAAGCACCGGCGCCGAACACGATCCCACGGCGACCAGCAGGACGAAGGCGGCCCGAGCGAGGCATCGGACGCTGCTCTCCGGGCAACTGGCGGTGCGTCCCGCGGACCGCGTCGCCGACCGGTTGCGGGGAAGCAATCGGCGCGGAAACAGGCCACGAACAGGCGTGCGCATCATGCGAAAAGACCTCCACGAATCCCCCCTCTAGGATAGGGCAAGTGGGCTGCGCGTCTACCCGCCCAGCTTGCTCCCGCGCCGGCGGCGGCCGCGCCTCGGAAGGAGGCACTCACCCACCCACCCTGCGCAACGGGGTCAGTTCTTGAGGGGATAGGCCTCGGTCGCCGGCACATCGCCGATCACGTCGGCGCCCGGCGGCGGCGTGAAATGGAAGGTTCCCGCCGGCAGCGCCGCGTTGCGCTGCCAGTGGCTGAAGCGGATCGTCGTGCGGTCGCCGAGCTGGTCCTCGAACACCATGGTCATCAACGCGTCGTGGGCGAATCCCAGCTCCGCAAACTTGAATTCGGCGGCATCGCTGCGCGGGACCAGCTTCAGCCAGGCCAGGCCGTCATGGGTGCCCGCCTCGGCGACGGTGAACTGGGTGTCGAGCAATCGGAGGTCGGTGAGGACGTTGAGCGGGCTGTGCGCCTCGGCGCTCGACTGCTTGCGGACGGTGACCTGCTGCAGCTCGGGGTCGTACACCCAGACGCGCTGGCCGTCCGCCACGATGAGCTGGTGGTAGGGCTGCTCGACCTGCCAGCGGAACAATCGCGGCGCCGCCAGCTCGAGCACGCCGCTGGCGCTGCGGCCGGGATCGCCATTGCCCTGGATCGACTGCTGGCTGAAATCGGCGCTGACCGACTTGAGCCCGGCGGAGAAGGCATCGAGCTGGGCCCTGGCCGTGGTGGCGGCCCGCGCGAGCGGCGCCACGACGAACGCCAGCGCCAGGGCCAGCGATGCGGTCAGGCGGTATCGGGAGGTTGGGATACGCATGGGGAACCTGGGATGAAAACCGGGGAATCCGTCCAGCATCGCCGCGCGTGGCTGCACGGCGGCCGAACGGCGACTCATTCGCGGGGCGCCGGGGCCAGCACCGTGCGGTTGCCGTTGTGTTCGGGGGGGCTGATGATGCCCTGCTGCTCCATCATCTCGATCAGCCGGGCGGCGCGGTTGTAGCCGATGCGAAGGTGCCGCTGCACCCCGGAGATCGAGGCGCGCCGGCTGCGCACGACGATGTCGACCGCCTTGTCGAACAGCGCGTTGTCGCTGCCGGCGTCGCCATCGGCATCCTCGGGCAGTCCCGACTCGTTGATGATCTTGCCATCGCCGAGCACCTGCACTTCCTCCAGGACGCCATCGATGTAGTCCGGGCGCCCCTGGGCGCGCAGCCACTCGACCACGCGATGGACCTCGGCATCGTCGACGAAGGCGCCGTGCACGCGCTCCGGCATCGCCGTGCCCGGTGGCAGGTACAGCATGTCGCCGTGGCCCAGCAGCGTTTCGGCGCCGGACTGGTCGAGGATGGTGCGCGAATCGATCTTGCTGGAGACCTGGAACGCGATGCGGGTCGGGATGTTGGCCTTGATCAGGCCGGTGATCACGTCCACCGACGGCCGCTGCGTCGCCAGCACCAGGTGCACCCCGGCCGCGCGCGCCTTCTGCGCGAGCCGCGCGATCAGTTCCTCGACCTTCTTGCCGACGATCATCATCATGTCGGCGAACTCGTCGATGATCACGACGATCGAGTACATGGGCTGCAGTTCCGGCGCCTTGGCGTTGGGATCGCTGGCATCGGCCC
>JAJYPJ010000103.1 GCA_021795435.1 Pseudomonadota bacterium | reverse complement strand
CGCTCCACACGACCGAAAACGTCGACCCATCGTGACCGACGCCGCTACACTCCACCCACCGCACAACGACCCGCAGTAACCGGTCATGATCGACCGAAACGAGCGGTCACAATCACCGAAATGCGCAGCCAGGCTGCAGATCCACGAAGGCCCGGCGCGTCCCGGTCTGACGCACGAGCGCATCCACTACATGCTGGAATCGCGGCAATGGGTCCTGCCGAGCCCGCCCCCGGCGTGGGCTGACATGCAGAAGACGGCTGCCGAGCGCGTCCAGTGGCAGCAACTCTTCCTCTATGACAAAACGGGTTTCCACGCGTTGCTGACACATTTCGGGCTGGACCATGAGGACGAGATCCTCAAGGCGTTGACCAAGGACCGCCTGAAGTCGGCCAGGGCGATCATCTCGGAACTGCTGCCGCGTGCCGACGCCACGCCGGCGCAGTGCGCAGGCTTCCTGTTCCACCGGCTGCTGGCCACGAGCAACGGCGACCTGGGCATCGCTCGACAGATCACCGGCAGGGATCACTCGCACAGCGCGTCGGTGCACCACTACGCGCATTATCCCGCCTCGCAGATCTGGAAGGCCTACGGCGATGCGTGGAATCCGATGTGGACCCCGGGGCGCACGCCTCGGGTGAGGCCTGACGAGGGCGGTGCGGCCGCAGGATTCGGCGCGAAGCGCGTGCCGACGGTCGTTGCAGTGAGGCAACTGCTGGAGGGACTGCAGGGACTCATGGCCTCGGAACCGTGGGCGCAGCGTCACAACGCCTATACCGCCTACACGCTGGTCGGCCTGGTGCTTGGCCTGGGCATCCGACCGGTCGTGGAGCCGGTCATCCGCAATATCGCCGACATCGAGGGACAACGGCTCCTGGTGACGTATCTCGACAAGGCACGTACCGACTACCACCGGCGCATCAACGTGATTCCGCCCACCCTGGAACGGCATCTGCTGCGTTATGCCGATTACCTCGAGGCGTTGCGTCAAGCGCCCATGCTGCGTGGGCGCGCGCCGATCTTCTTCGTGTATGTCGATGCGGAGAACGGTGAGCCTGCGCGCTTCCAGCCCGGTCATTTCAAAGCACTGGTCTCGGAGTTCTTCCCGCTCGAGCTCTACGCGATGCGCCGATTCGCGCGTACGTGCCTGCGCGTGGTCCACAACGTGCACGGGGAGGATGTCGATGCGTTCATGGGGCATTGGCTGCATCAGCTCAGTCCGCACGACCGGCTGTCGACCTATCCCATGCGCCGGTTGCGCGAGCTCGCGGACGGTGCGGTCGAAGCGATGCTGGGATCGGTGGGCTTCGTGCCACGCGAGCCCGGCCCATGAGTGGGATCCATCCACTCTGGGCCGCTTTGCCGCGCGATGCGCCCGAACTCCAGAAGCAGGCCCACAAGCTGATGCTGCAGGCGCTCAGGAACAACCGCGACCAGCTCCCGGAGGTGCTCTTCGATCCATCAGGCATCAGCGGTGCGAGAGTGATGGAAGCGGCCATGGGTTCGACCCTGAACCCCAAGATTCCCGCGGAGTGGCGCTTGGCGGCACTCGAGATGTTGCAGGCGCGCATGCACGAGGTCGATCCGTCGACGCCCCGGCGCAGGTTCAGCATCCCGGCGAACCAGCAAGCGGCGGTCTCGGCGACGGTGGGCGACGAGGTCGAGGCGCTCCATGAGTTCGAGCGCGCGCTTGAGGACTATCTGCTGGATCCGTCCGCGCGGGCGGTGTGGACCCCGCCGGGCAAACGGTCCGGGGAAGAGAACCGGGAAGAGCCTGGCAAGACACCGTCGGCCGAGACGGGGCAGACGGTCGACGAAGCCACGCAGGCGCTGGCGCACCTGGGATTGTTGCTGGCGTTCCTGGTCACGCGCCTCGGTCATGGCTCGCCGGCGCTGCTGGCTCATGCCGTGCAGGCGCTCGATGAAAAGCCCTGGGTGGCCGGCGCCTGGGCCTGGGTCGATCTCCGTCTTTCGGAATCGGGACGGGGCGTCGTGCAACGCCGCCGCTTGCTTCTGGATCCGACCACGCTCGTTGCCTGGATGCACGCCCAAGGCATCGCCGCTCGACTACCGAAACCGCGCGAGGGCACCAAGCCTGGCCAGCGACTCGGCTTCTACCGGAAGTTGGCACAGCGAAGCTTCAAGCATCTGGTCAAGGCGATCACGGTGCGCGGATCGCGGGTCACGATCGGCAGCCTCGATGTCCTGTGCAAGGCGCAGATCCAGCGATTGCGCATGGACAGCATGCCGCTGCTCGCAACCTTTGCCGAAGGTGAGTTCTCGAGCTCGTCGCTGGAAATCGGCACCTGGTTGCGCCTGATCGGTTATCGCGCGCCCGAGTGCGCGGAAGCGGCGCATTCCATCGAGAAGGAGGATGCAGGCAGTGAAGGTCCCCTGCCGGTTGCCGAGGGTCCCCTGCATGGCATTGACCAGCAGGAGGATTCCAGTGCCGCCGAGCAGTTACTCGAAGGCGACCACCGACAGGACGGCGTCATCGCCGATCTGCGCGCTGCCCTGTCGGCGCCGCGCGCTGCCTGGGAACAGGAACTCAATGGCCTGATCGAAAAGCTGGCGGCCGAAGGCGAGGCCCAGGCGACCGCACGCCTCGTCGTCAGCTGGTTGCGTCATCTCGCCTGCGAGCGCAAGAACAAGGGGAAGATGCTGAGCTCGGGTTCGGTTCGGAACTATCGGGGGTTGCTGGCGAACCGCGTGCTGGAGAACCTGCCCCCCAGCCTGAAGGAAATCGACGAGGACGACTTGCTGGACGCTTACCTCGAGGTGGTGATGAGCCGCCGGTCGGTCGAGCAGACCGGGCGCATCATGAATGCACTGGCCTCGTTCGACGGCTACGTGCGCGGCGCGCACCTGCCCGACCTGCCTCGGGTCGCACTGCCGGGTCTTGAGGGTGGCGCGTATGCCATCAGCAGCAGGATCTTCGTCGAGGAGGAATTCGCGCAGGGCCTCACCAGGATCGGCGATGGCACGATGGCCTTTGCCGATGAGCGCCTGGCCGACCACACCCGCGCGTTCTGGGTGCTGGCGTTCAGGCTCGGGCTTCGACGCAAGGAGATCCTCGGCCTCAAGGCGCGGGACATCGACGAGCACCTGCTGCGCATTCGCCGCAATGCCGCGCGCGGCCTGAAGACGGCCAATGCAAGCCGTACTCTGCCGCTGTTCGCGCTCAGCGCCCAGGAACACGCCATGGTGCAGCGCCTGGCCGATGGGCGGGGGCTGGAGGAGTTCGTGTTCTTCGGCAGCGATCCACCGACGGACAAGATGCTCGAATCGCATCCGGTCATCGCCAAGATCAACGACCTGCTCGAGCGCGTGACCGGCGATCGTCGCCTTCATCCCCACAACCTCAGGCACAGTGCGGCGACCTTGACCTTGTTCGGCGCGCTCAGTCCCGATCTGCAGCTTGGGGAGCATCCGTACCTGATGCCCTGGATGAAGGCAGCCATGAAACATTCGGCCCCGATCGAATCGGCGATCTCGGGCGCATTGCACCGGCGGAGTGGACGGGGCTCGGCGATCGCGACACTGATGGGACACGGCTCGGAACTGACGACTTACGAGCACTACGTCCACTGCCTGGACCTGCTGCTCTTTCTCGACACCTGGCACGGCCGCTACGATCAGGGGCCACGTCATTACAAGGGACGCCTCGGACCGCCGCGGCACGAGTCGGCGCAGCTGCTGGTCCTGCTGGGCTACAGCACCGCCACGCGCATCGAAATGAAGGATCCGGTCGCCCTCCTTCGTCGCATCGGCGAGCGCTATCCGAAGGCCGTTGTCCTGCTTGAGTCCACGGCAACCTCAACGCCGGTTCGTGTGCCAGGTACTGCAGCGCCAGCGCTGCCGACGCG
>JAJYPJ010000102.1 GCA_021795435.1 Pseudomonadota bacterium | reverse complement strand
ATGCGCGCACGGAGGATGCCCGATCCATCCGGGCCGAGTTTTCCCGGTTACTGGACGGGGCGCTGATGCTCGAGATGAGGGCCGTTGAGTGGCAGGGTCGAAAGCGGGTTGAGCGTGTGCTCAAGGATCGAGCGGTCGGCAGGTGGCTAGCGCAGGAAAATGCACGAGTCGACTTGCGGGTCGCGGACCCGAGTGCTCGCCCAGGGCAAGTCCGACAGCGTGGAACGCAGGCTGTTGGCTGGGCGATGAGGGCTGTCGCTTGCTGGCTGGCGTCGGCTCGACCCGGGTAGTCGGAACCGCAAAGTGCGCCCGAGCCTGCAACGAATCAGCCAGCTTGGTGCCGACGTCACCTCACTTTTGAATAGCGCCGCGGTTTGGCGCGGATCGCAATTGTTGCGGAGAACTCGAGCGTCAACCCCTGGCCGAACCTTGCCGCGAAGCCGACGTTGCGAACTGCGCTCTGCGGGTTCACAGTCGACCCATCGCCGCCAGTCGCGGCGGTAGCTCTAGCGCACTGTACAACTCAGGATCGGGAGCTCGCGCAAATGCACATGCAGTTGGCACTTGGAGTCTGCCTCTCATGCCTGCTTGTTGCGTGTTCCACTCAGAAAGCCGCGAGCCCGGAATAGGTCCCGAATGTTGCGGTGCTCAAAGCGACACTTTCCTCACTTGATCTCGCGAACCCGGCTGCCGACATGCGAGCGCATGTTGGGTCTGGGAACCTCCGTCCTGTGGGACTGAACGGCTATACCTGCACCGTCCCTGGAGCCGATCTCCACCCTTCATCCTCGGCTACGGGGATAAGATGCCTGCGCGGTACGAGCGACGCGATCAGCAGCGCCGAATACGCGCGCCTGATGAAGGCTGCGCGCAACTACGCAGTTGCCTACGACCGGGCCCTGAGCAAGAAGCTTCGAACCAGGTGAGTTGCTCCGCGATTCCCTTGCCGCGGAGGAGCCAGCAAAGGCCATCCACAGGCGAGTGCCACATGTGCACGGAAACAGGACGTCGCGAACTGTGTGCATGCAGGTCACAGTCGACCCAAAGCCGCCGTTTCAAGACCGTGCCTCTTTGTCCGGTTTTGCGTTCGGTTGTTAGCCGGACGTGGCAGAGATAAGTGCGTAGAAGCCGTCAGAAAAAATCCATGGAAGCGGCCGCACCTAGTCCGGGTAGGTGTGCATGATCAGGGAGATAGAGTTCTACCCGATTTCCCAGCCTGACTGTGTAGCCTAGGCCCGAGCGCCGGGACGAAGGAATGCCATGAAACCGTGGATCGTGTGGTTGTGCCTGTTGCTTTCCAGCATGAGCGTGCCGGCGGAGGCCGGCATCTGGCAGCCCGCTACCGGGCACCTGCAGGTGCCTTTGTGGCCGGAGAAGGTGCCCGATGCGCAAGCGATGCCGGGGCCGGAAACGGAAGCCCTGAGGACGGACCACCTCGTTGCAGGTCGCCCCTGGATGGCGGTGACCAACGTGAGCCGGCCCACGCTCACGGTCTATGCACCCACCGTCAAGAACACCGGTGCCGCTGTGGTGGTGTTCCCGGGTGGCGGCTTCCAGGTGCTGGCCATCGACCTCGAAGGCACCGAGATCTGCGACTGGCTGACGTCCCGCGGCATCACCTGCGTGTTGCTGAAATACCGCGTACCGAGCACGCCCTACGACTGGCGCCGCAAGACCTACCCCGACGACTTTGCGCTGTCGCTGCCCTCGTTGCAGGATGCACAGCGGGCGATAAGGCTGGTGCGCTTCCACGCGGCGCAGTGGCATGTCGATCCACACCGGATCGGTGTGATCGGCTTCTCCGCGGGCGGCTTCCTGGTCGCCGAAACCAGCACGGATTTCGGGCGCCAGCTGTACCAGCCGGTGGACGCAGCGGACAGGCAGAGCGACCGGCCGGACTTCGCCATGGCCATCTACCCCGGGCATCTCGCGCTCGACGACGGTCGGCTGAATCCCAACCTGGCGGTTTCCAGCGAGACCCCGCCCACCTTCCTGGTGCAGGCCGAGGACGACTACACGGACGGCGTACGCCAGTCGCTGGTCTACTACGCCGCGCTGGCCAAGGCAGGCGTGCCGGCGGAGCTGCATCTGTACGCGCACGGTGGCCACGCCTTCGGCCTGCGGCGCACGAATCGGTCGATCACGCATTGGACCGATCTGGCGGACACGTGGATGCAGACGATCGGCGTGCTGCCGCACTGAGTACTGCAGTATCGCCGCGCCCCCACTCGCTTACCGCCAAACATAATCCACTTACTGCACGTTGCGCAGGTACTCATGCTTCCCCCTGTAAAGACATTCGCTGCGATGGCCTAACGCCCAAGGTAAGCGGCCGACGGACCTCGCAGTGGGACGCCGGTACGCTTGACCGAGTAAAAAGAGCCCGCGAAGCGCTGGTGGTCTATCCTGCGCCTCGCGGGCAAGGCGCCGTGCCGTCGCGCGCGGCTTAGCTCGAACGTTAGATGACCCGGGAGGAGCTTATGATCGAGAACTTTGACATCATCAAGGAGCAGCTGCGCGAACTCGCCAGTGTCATCAACACGTTCAAATCCGAGGCCGTGCAGCTTCGCCTAATAGAGCTCGTCTTCCAGGCTGCCGAAGGTGGTTCCCGTGATGAGTCTGGCGGAAGCGGCGGCGGTACGCCCGACGTTGGTAAACCCCGTAAGCGGAAGGCTCAAGCAAAGGCGGCACCGGGAGCGAAGAAAGAAGGCGCCGCCGCGAAGTCAAGAGGTGGCCGACGGCCCGGCGGCATGGCGACGCTCACCCGCTTGCACGAGGAAGGCTTCTTCAACAGGCCAAAGACGATCAAACAGTTGGTTGAGCACTGCGATCATAATCTGGCCCTCAAGTACAAACAGTCCGACTTCTCCGGTGCTCTCGCACGCCTGACCCGCGAGGGTCAGCTCAAGCGCACGAAGAACGCCGACAAGCAGTATGAGTACTCCCAAGCCTGAGTCAGCCATTGCGCAGGCGCTCGCGGGCATTCCAGCGGTTTTTCGCAAGCGGCTGATCGCGGTGTACGAGGACCTCAAGCGCAACCACGCTGAGGGGCGGTACGATTCCGCCGGCGTGGCGGCTGGCAAGTTCTGCGAGATCGCGCTGCGTCTCCTGCAGCACATGGTGAAGGGTTCAAGCACGCCCTTCGGGACCAAGATTGCCAACTTCGCCGACGAGTGCCGCAAGCTAGTAACAAGTCCAACATCTTCCGCAGTCGAGTCGCTGAGGACAGTCATGCCTCGCGCTCTTGTGTTCATGTACACGATGCGAAGCAAGCGTGGAATCGGGCACGTAGGCGGCGAAGTTGAAGCAAACCACATCGACTCGGCGACCCTTGCGCGCTTGGCCGATTGGACAGTTTGCGAGCTGATCCGGGTCTATCACGGACTTTCTCTGGAAGAAGCTCAGGATCTCGTCGACGCCCTTGCCACGAGATCGCTGCCAGACATCTGGGAGGTTGCGGGCAAGAGGCGGGTGCTTCGGGATGGGCTTTCAGCGTCGGAGCAAGTTCTCGTCCTCCTGTACGCAGATCCCTCATCTTTCGTCCTAGCCGAGGACCTCTGCGACTGGGTCGAGTACTCGCAATCGTCTATGTTCAAGCGGAACGTTCTCCGACCATTGCATAAGAAACGGCTAATCGAGTTCGATGAAAAATTGTCGGTCGTCTACCTCTCGCCCCTCGGAGTTCGAGTCGTTGAGCTGTCCATCCTTAAGACACAAGCCATCTAACAGCAGCATGCAGCGGTGAACCGCCCCGCGTTTCGGGGAGGCTGTTGGGTTTGAGTCAGGCGGCTTGCAGGGCCTGACCGGTTTGTTGCTGCCAGTAGTGTGCCTCAGCTTCTGCGGGAGGGATGTATCCGATGGGTTCGAG
>JAJYPJ010000034.1 GCA_021795435.1 Pseudomonadota bacterium | reverse complement strand
AGGTCAAGCCGGCCAACCAACCGCGGACGCGCACGGTCAGTTCAATCCAGCTTTCGCCGCCGGGCGGGGCGCCGCTAATCCAATCTGCATTCCAGCGCGCCCATGCACGTGACTGCTCGACGGCGATCATGCCGAAGTTGCCGCCGTTCCATTGGCCGAGGTCCAGCGCGCGAAGACGTGCGTCAGCGAGTGGGTCTATCGAAAAGCGCGCAGCCAGTACCTTCGCGCCCTGTTGCGCGCGGCGCAGGTCCGAACAGAAGAGCAGTCGCGGGGGTGGACCAATCCAACCGGCGGCCAGGCGCTCAAGCGCCGCAAATCCGGATGCGCTGAGGGGCAGGGCCGACTGGCCGAGCAGCACACCCGGTGCCGCCTCCGCTTCGCCGCAACGGACGAGGACCAATTCCATCGATGCTCCCGCTCCTCCGGTCGTCGCGACGATCCGCGTATCATGCGCTCATGACCAACGCACTGGACAGGATCGCCCCGATTGTCATCGTCGGTGGCGGGTTGGTGGGTAGTAGCCTGGCGCTTGCGCTAGATCGCGCTGGCATTGAGTGCTTGTTGGTGGAGGCCGCCGCCCCACGGCCCGCCGGCGCACAAGCAGAAACGCGCAACCTGGCGCTGGCGCGGGCCACCGTTAATGGACTTCGCACGATCGGGCTCTGGTCGTTTCTGGCCGCTTCGGCCCAGCCAATTACCCGCATCCGCGTCAGTCGAGCCGGCGCCTTTGGCAGCGTCCAACTCGACGCGGCCGAGGCAGGCGTCGACGCACTCGGCTGGACGGTGCCGGCGCGCGTCCTGGGTGACGTGTTGGAAAAGGCGCTGAAAGCCGCGTCGCATGTGCATCGCATGCCGGAAGCGCGATTGGTTGGCATGGGTGCCGATCCCGCTGGTTACGCGTTGAGCCTTGAAACATCGGCTGGTTCTCGAGACGTGCGGGCTGGCCTGCTTGTCGGTGCAGATGGAACCAATTCAAGCGTTCGCGCGATGCTGGGCATTCAAGCGCACGTACATGACTATCGACAGTCACTCATCGTCGGGGAAGTGCGATGCGCGCGCCAATTGGGTGGTGGCGCATCGGAGCGATTCACCGCTGCGGGACCGGTGGCGCTGCTGCCGCTTCCCGAATTCCGAGCCGGCCTGGTTTTGGGGGTGGCGACTGAACATGTCGGTCAGGTTATGGCGCTGGATGATCGCGATTTCCTGGCGTATGCACAGGCGCGTTTGGGCTGGCAGGCGGGTCGATTGGTGGCATCGGGCGCGCGGCAGGCATGGCCGATCCGCCGTGTCCTGAGTAGCGCATTGACTGCGCCGCGCGCGGTACTGGTTGGCAATGCCGCCCAAACCGTTCATCCGGTGGCCGCGCAGGGATTCAACCTGGGCCTCAGGGATGCGCTGACACTGGCTGAGCTGTTGGTCCGGTCCAACGATCTTGGTGCCGCGGCTTTGCTTGACGCGTATGCATCGCGTCGTGCCGATGATCGCGTGGGCGTGCTGCGCATGACCCATGCCCTCGCCACGTTGGCATGTGGGTCCGGGTTCTCGGGCCTGCAATCGCTGGCGTTGATGGCAATGGATGGTTTGCCGCTGGTTCGTCGTCGATTGCTTCGTCATGGCATGGGTTGGCGAGGCATGCCTCCGCGCGCGGTACTCGAGGCGTTGCCATGAGCAGGCGCATGGATGCAGACATTGCGGTCGTCGGTGCAGGGTTGGTTGGAGCAACAGCGGCGCTTGCCTTGGCCTGCGCAGGGTTCGAGGTGTGCCTGCTGGATGCAGGCCCTGCACCCATGGCGCCAAGCACTGAAATGGACCTCCGGGTCCTCGCGTTGGCGCCTTCGAGTGCGCGGCTATTGGCGGATGTTGGCGCGTGGGCGCGGATGGATCATGCGCGTATCTGCGCCTATGAAGCGATGCATGTGTGGGATGCGGAGACGGGGGTCGATCTGGACTTCGATGCCCGGCTAATTGATGCCCAGTGCCTGGGCTGGATCGCGGAGAACCGGCACGCATCCTGGACGCTTTGGCAGGCTCTCGCCGAGTCTGGCATGCGCACATTCATGGATGTCGCGGTGCGCGGGTACGCCGCGCAGGATACTCATGCGGCCTTGGAACTCGACAATGGTGAGTATCTTCGCGTCCGGCTAGTGGTGGCCGCGGATGGCCGCGCATCTTCTTTGCGACAGCATGCGGGCATCCCTGTCGCGGGTCGTGACTACGGACAGCGTGCAATCGTGGCGCATTTGGCGCCCGAGCGCGCGCACGAACATGCCGCCTGGCAACGGTTTCTTCCGGGTGGTCCACTGGCGCTTCTGCCCTTGGCGGACGGGCGCGTGTCACTGGTCTGGTCCCTGCCTGATGCGGAGGCCTCGCGGGTGCTGGCCCTGAGTGACGCCGAATTTGCCGCGGCGGTTGCTGTTGCCAGTGACTATCGGCTCGGAGCACTCTCGGTGACCTCGGGCCGTGCGGCGTTTCCCTTGCGACTCCAGGTGGCGCAGCAATTCGCCATGCCGCGTCTCGTCCTGGTCGGCGATGCAGCGCATACGGTTCACCCATTGGCCGGGCAAGGGGTCAACCTCGGTCTTCGCGATGTGCGCGAACTGGTTGAAGTACTCTCGGGTGCGGGAGCGAGTGGTGCGGATTTCGCCGCGCCAGCCGCACTGGCCAGGTATGCCAGGCGTCGACGCAGCGCCGATGCATTGGATGCTTGGTCGTTCGATGCCATCGAGCGTTGCTTTGGTGCGCGCGCACGCCCGCTGGTGCTGGCGCGCGCGTTCGGCATGGGACTGGTCCAGCATGCCCCCTCGCTGAAGCGCATGCTGGCGAGGCACGCGGCGGGCCGGCCCGCATGAGGCATCGGGTCGCCTAGTTTCGGCGATAGTGGTCGTGGCATGCCTTGCAGGTCATGGCGACTTGCCTGAAGGCCTGCTTGGTGGCCGATTCATTTCCATTCCTGGAGATCTCGGCCAGCTTCGCGGACGCATCCTCGAAGTTCTTCATCTTGGCGCTGAAATCGGCCCAGTTGCGCCATATTTCTGGTTTGGCCTCGCTGCGCGCGGTGATCGACCCCGGGGTAAATCCCTCCAACAACTGCGTGCTGTAGAAAGCCACGTTGCCCGCGCGCTGCGCGAATCCTTGGTGGTTCCAGGCAAGGCGACCCCGCACCATTTCACTCATTGGAACGAAGTTCCAAAGAATGGCGCGGTAAAGACCTTGGCGGTAGGCCACTGCCGTGGCGGGCCTGATGGCGACGGCTCCAAGCGCACTGCCAGCTAGGCTGATGCCGAGCGCGGCGGTAGCGACAATGTTCAAAGGGTGCATCCGGGATCCCGAGTAATGGGGGAAGCGCGTTTATACCCGAATCACTGATCGCCGTGGCACGTCTCGGCGTATCTTTTCGACAACGCTCTGTCGCCAGTTCAGTGGTCTCGTTCGATGGCGTAATCGACCAAAGCGGCTAGGGCATCGCGGTAGACGCCGGATGGCAATGGTGCCAGCGCATCGTGCGCGCGCGCTGCATGAGCTTCGGCGCGTACGCGCACTTCAGGCAAGACGCCGCAGTCGTTCAGAATGGCCTGGACTTCTTCCAGGGGCCCGTGGCCGTTGCGGATTGCATCGCGCAGGATGCCGGCGCGCTGCGGCGGAGCTGCGCGCAGCGCATAGATCAGCGGCAGAGTCACCTTGCCTTCGGCGAGATCGTCGCCGATGTTCTTGCCCAAGGTGGCTGAGTCTGACGTGTAATCCAGCAGGTCATCGGCAATCTGGAAGGCGAAGCCCAGTTCCAGCCCATACCGCCACAATGCGTCGCAAAGCGGAGCAGGCGCTTGGGCCAGTACGCCCCCCAATTGGCATGCCGCTGCGAACAAGACCGCAGTCTTGCGTTCGATGAACCGGTTGTACGCGGCCTCGTCCGTGTCAGGGTTCCCCACGCTGAGCAATTGCAGGACCTCGCCCTCGGCGATTGCGTTGGTGGTGTTGGCGAGTATTTGCAGTACCCGCATGTCCTCCAGCTCCACCATGATCTGGAAGGATCGTGAATAGAGGAAATCGCCTACCAACACGCTCGCGGCGTTTCCCCAGAGAGCGTTTGCGGTCTTGCGTCCGCGGCGCAAACCCGACTCGTCGACAACATCGTCGTGGAGCAAAGTCGACGTGTGGATGAATTCGATCACGGCAGCCAACTGCAAATGAGCCGTACCCGCGTAACCGCTGGCACGTGCGCCGAGCACGTGCAAAAGCGGTCGCAGGCGTTTTCCGCCGCCTCCGACGATGTGTTCGGCGATCTGGTTGACCAGGGCCACATCCGAGCGCAGCCGGTCGCGGATCAGTGAATCCACGCCGGCCATGTCGGCGGCGGCCAACTGGCGCACGCAGTCGAATCGGTTGGACGAGATCGATGTGGCGGCCGCACTCATGCGATGGATTCACCGAACGTTCAACCAAGATTATAGGCGGGCATCGCCTCTGTCCGCTGGCGCAGGGTGCCCGGCGAGCTATCCGGGGCTACCTCGCGCCGCGCGCGACTGAACTTGCTTGTCCGCACGGGGTCACATGCTAAATGACCAAAATGGAACTACGCGGCGCATTGGGGCTGGCACTGGTGGTGGGACTGCGCATTTTTGGCCTGTTCCTGGTACTTCCTGTGCTGGCGTTGGATCTTGCGAGGATGGCCGGTGTGACGCCGTGGCTGATCGGCCTTGCCTTGGGTGTGTATGGCGTTGGCCATCTGTTCCTCCAAGTGCCGTTGGGCTTGCTGTCTGACCGAATCGGGCGGAAGCCGGTGATTACGCTCGGATTGTCGCTGTTTGCGCTGGGCAGCTTGGTTGCGGCGCTCGCGACAGGCGTGTGGGGCATCATTCTCGGACGTGCGTTGCAGGGGACGGGGGCCGTGACCGGGGCGAGCCAGGCGCTCGCCGCGGATCTCACGCGGGATGAGGATCGCAACGCGGTGATGGGCATCCTGGGCGGGATGGTGGGGTTGGCATTCCTGCTGGCCCTCTTGCTGGGGTCGACACTTGCCGCTCACTTGGGCGGGCTTAACGGTCTGTTTGGGCTCACATTCGTCCTTGTGCTGCTGGCGATCGTGGCCTTGTGGCTTCTAGTACCGCATGCCCCGGTGCCGCGTGCGCACGGCAGCGCGGGGGCTTCTGCCATCATCCGGACCCTAACCGATGTTCGGCTCAGGGTGATGGATCTTTCGGCCTTCATCCTTCACGGGCTGCTGATGCTGCTGTTCGTGGCCATGCCTTTGCGTTTGGCGCATGACCTTCATCTTGAAGTTGCCGAACAATGGCATGTCTACGTCCCAGCGCTCTTATCGGCGGGATTGGTCATGGGCGCTGCACTGCCCCGAATGCGATCGCACGCTGCGACTGTTCGCGCGGCGCAAATAAGCGTGCTCTTGCTGGTGGTAGGGCTGGGGTTGTTGGCGGAAGGGCAGTCGTCGCTTGCCATGGTGGTCATCGGATCCATTTGCTTCTTCGTTGCCTTTAGCCTTCTGGAAGCAAGCCTCCCGAGCCTCGTGTCCAGGCTGGTGCCTGTGTCGCAGCGTGGAGCCGCACTGGGCGCCTATTCTGCGTCGCAGTTCCTCGGCGTGATTGTCGGCGGGGTCATTGGCGGATTGCTGTTGGGTAGCCTTGGTACAACCGGCGTGTTCACTGCGGCCGCGGCGGCAGCTCTGGTCTGGCTGGTCGTCTTGTTATGGCAGGGAAGGCGTTTGCATTCACAGCCGGATTCGTCGAGATTCGGCGACACATGACATTCGGGCCGCCGATTCAGGCGCGCGGTCATTGCTCAGGTCGTTCTCGCAGTACTGAGGGACGCAGGATGACGCCGCCTCTGCATGCTTGTTCAGTCGGGCGCCACCTACGCGCGGTCCTCTCAGGCGATAAACACCGAATGCGCAGGCGGGGCCTCAGACCCGAAGGCCTTGTTGTGGTGGAGATCGCGCCATGGCCTCGCCAGGCTAGTTGTTTCTCTTTGCCGTTTGCTGTGTGGCGTGCGCGGTTGTGAGGAATCCTCGGATAGCTACTTCACCAGACGCACTGGCAATATGCTGACAAGCCTGCAATCGTGAACAGGGCGTCCGGCTGGTACACTAGGACGTCGGATTGAACCGCTGCCGATGTCGCAAAGAGCGCTTCGGCTTGGGGTGTCCTCTGCTGACGTTTAACGTTGACCGACACGATTTCTTTTTGGCGCCCATCACTCGCTGTTAGCCGACGACAGCTGGAGTACGCGAATGGCACGAGGTGTGAACAAAGTCATCCTCATAGGCAATCTTGGTGCTGACCCAGAACGGCGCTCGACCGCGGGTGGAAACAGCGTAACTACGTTGCGCATCGCTACCAGCGAAAGTTGGAAGGATCGGAATACGGGCGAAACTCAGGAGCGCACCGAGTGGCATCGCGTCAAGATGTTCGGGCGCTTGGCCGACATTGCAGCGGAGTACTTGCGCAAGGGCCGGCAGGTCTACATCGAGGGCTCACTCCGCACCGACAAGTACACGGATAAGGATGGCGTAGAGCGCTACACCACCGACATCATCGCTGATCAGATGCAGATGTTGGGCGGCCCGGGCGCGGGCGAAGCCGGCTCGGGAGGAAATCGCGATGTGGCTGAGGGCGGTTACCGGCGTGGTGGCGGAGGCCGCAGTGTCCCTCCTGAGCGTTCTGCTGGTGCCACACCGCCCCCCGTCACGGATGCCGGTTTCGAAGACGACGACATACCTTTTTAAATCCTACCTGCGGTAAAAGTGTTGCATATGCCTCCGGGGCTAGCTTTGTAGCTAGCCCTTTTTCGTTACCGTCTTTCGCGCGCCGCTAATCGTGCATACGTATTCATTGCTGCATACGTATGCGTCACCGCCGTAAGGCACTCCGATCTTAATAGCCTGCGAGCAGTCCTGAGAGGGAGTGGGGATCAATGGTGCGTCGGACACGGTGGGTTCGCGTCATTGTTGCGTGCAGCCTGACTTTATTTCTGGTTGGGTGCGGTGGTGGTTCCGGCAGCGGTAGCGCTCAAACCACCCCGTCAGGCCAAACGCCCGTGCCGGCGTCCGTCGCCAACTTCACGGCGGTGCCCTCTGAACTTCTCAGCTCTGGCGGCTCAATGACGCTCACTTGGCAAGCGACCAACGCCGACAGTTACTCACTTTCGGTGAATCCTTCGTCAGGGGTTGGAGGCATGCCAGTTGGTTCAATTACTGGGGATTCAACGACCGTCACGTTGCCGCCCAACGCCGGCAGTGGCCCCTCCACGTATACCTTCTCACTCACCGCAACTGGCGCCACCGGCACGTCTCCAGCCACTACAACCACCACTGTGACTGTCGACGCCAATGGCGGCGTCGCCTCGCTTACAGGCATCGACTGGCCCGCACAGGTCATCTATTTCCTGATGCCTGACCGCTTTGATAACGGGAACTCGAACAACGACAACGGCGGGCCAGGGGATGTCGCAGCGGCCCAACCCCAGAATCCAATGGGTTGGTATGGGGGCGATTTTCAGGGGGTGACGAACCGCATTCAGGCCGGTTATTTCACGCAGTTGGGTGCGACGGCAATTTGGATGACGCCGGTGTACTTGCAGGGACCAGCGCAGTCGGGTCCGAGCACCAACAACCCGAATGGTTGGCAGAGCTTTCCATATCATGGCTACGCGCCATGGAACTTCAATGCGCCCGATCCCCATTTTGGCAGCATTGCCGACCTGCAATCGCTTGTGCAGTCTGCCCATGCCAACCGTACCGCGGTCATTCTGGGCCAAATCGTCAACGATGCGGGCATCGGCTATCCGCCTTACGTCCAAGAAAGCAATGCAATTGCCAGCGGTCAAATGACCCTGGACAACAGTGCGCAGTCGGTGAATACGTTCTTGTTCCACCACTTCGATTCGAATTCAGGCCAGTGCGAACCCTATCTGGGCAGCTACAACGCGACTTGGGACTGTCCGCTCGACGACTTGCCGGACTTTGATTCGGACAACCCTGCCGTCCAATCGGCATTGGACGCGGCCAGCGCAGGGTGGTTGGGCACTCTCGGTTTGGACGGAATTCGGCTCGATGCTGCCACGTACGTCCAGAACAGCTTCTGGTCACAGTACCTGCAGTACCTGCGCGCGCAGGGTTACGCACCGCTGACCTTCGCCGAGGTCCTTGATGGTGCTCCGGATATCGTTGGCAGCTATACGCAGGCCGTCGTCGGTTTCGAAGGTGCCGAGAACTATCCACTGTACTTCGCGATCACCCAATCCGGACTTGCGCCTGGCCAGCCGGCCTACTTCGGATATTCGAACATGGCCGCTGTCGACTACGCGGTGCAACAGGACGAGAAGGATGATGCGCAACCATTCCTGATGGTCAATTTCATTGACGATCAGGACATGCCGCGATTCACCAGCCTGCTCATCAATGCTGGCGTTGCCGCAAGTGATGTTTTTCCACGATGGCAAATCGCCGAAGCACTGAGTTTCACGCTGCCCGGCATCCCGATGATCTACTACGGTGACGAGGTGGGCATGGAGGGAACATGGGATCCTTATCAGGCAGTCGCCAATGGCCAGCCCTCCAACAACATTCGTGAACCGATGACGCTGTGGACCTCCGCGCAACGACAAGCTGCCGGTGTCCAAGGCTATTACGACTGGTTGCAGGCTCTGGCCCAAGCTCATGCGCTGCAGCCGGCGCTTCAAACCGGTACGTACACGCCACTGTTCGTTCCGGGTGTCACGGATCCCAATGTCTATATTTACCTTCGAGGTAGTGGCGCGAGTAGTGTGCTCGTAGTCATCAATGCAAGCAGCCAGAGCGTGGATGTCACGCAGTTGCCTGGTGCCGCGGGAGGCCTTCCCGCGCCCGGCGTGCCGGTGGGATCACCCCTGAGCCTGGTAGGGGGCTCATCGACGCTGACACTGTCCGGCTGTGCGAACGGGAGCTGCATCACCGGCATCCTGGCGCCGTGGAGCGTCCAGGTACTGTCACCCTAGAGGCCTTGGCGCGCCACACCGATTCACTCGTGGCGCACGCGACGGAACTTCCGCGCGGCTACAGGGCTCCAATATTTCGTCACGTGCCTTTTCCGGGGCTCATTGCCCTGTGTTGCACATTCGCGCTGGCATAGCATTCGCCGCACCACTCTCGGCCGGCCAGCCAATCCCCTCCCAGGTGATCAGGAGACACACATGACCAACCCCGCCCATGACCTGAGCCGCAGCGGACAGAGCCTTTGGCTCGACAGCATCACTCGCGCACTGGTGCAGAGTGACGGTTTGCAGAAGCTCGTCACGGAGTGCGGCATTTCGGGATTGACATCCAATCCCACGATCTTTGAGCACGCAATCCGCAATAGCCATGACTATGACGCGGCGATCCGCAGCAGCGGGGGCCAAACGCCAGAGGAGGTCTTCTTCGATCTGGCTATTGACGACCTGCGGGATGCCGCGCGGGTATTTGCACCGGTCCACAGGCGCACGCGTGGCGTCGACGGATGGGTGTCGCTTGAAGTCTCGCCGCTGCTGGCTGAAGACGCGGACCAGACCATCAGCCAGGCGTTATCTCTGCATCATCGCGCCGAATTGCCCAACCTTTTCATCAAGGTACCCGGCACACCTGCCGGCGTGATCGCTCTTGAGGAACTGGTTTATCGCGGCATCCCCGTCAATGTCACCTTGCTGTTTTCGCCAAGCCAGTATCGGGCCGCAGCGCACGCCTACCTACGCGGATTGGAGCGTCGGTTGGATGCGGGAATGGACTTGGACGTTTCCTCGGTGGCATCGGTTTTCATCAGTCGGTGGGACGTGAAAGTCGCCGCGCAGGTGCCCGAGGAATTGCGCAATCAATTTGGCCTGGCCGTGGCCGGGGAGGTTTATGGCGCTTATCGCGCGTTGCTTGAAAGTCCCCGCCAGCAGCGATTATGGAATGCCGGCGCGCGTCCGCAACGGTTGCTATGGGCGAGTACCGGGACCAAGGATCCAGCGGCCAGTGACGTTCTCTACATGGAAAATCTCGCCGCGCCACTCACGGTCAATACCGCACCTGAAGCAACGTTGCGTGCCTTTGCAGACCACGGGCGCGTGCTGCTCCCGATGGACATCCACGATCCTGCGCGTTCGTCCGTGCTGCAGCGGTTTGCCAAGAGGGGCTTCGAGGTCGAGTCGCTGGGAATGGAATTGCAGCGCGAGGGCGCTGCGGCGTTCGTCAAGTCGTGGAACGCGCTGCTTCAAGGCATCGCGCAGCGGCAGGAGGTTGCTGCATGAGCACGCTGGCCACATCGTCCCAATGGAAAGTTCTGGAGCGCCATCAGGCACGGCTGGCCAAAATTTCGCTGCGCAACTTGTTCGACGCCGATCCATCTCGCGCGCTTCGTTTCGCGACTGAAGCGGCCGGTTGGCGGCTCGATTACAGCAAGCATCGCATCGACGAGAAGGCAATGGCTGCGCTCGTTGGGCTGGCGCGTGCCGCCGATGTGGAAGGGCGCCGTGATGCCATGTTGCGTGGCGAGAAGGTCAACTTCACTGAGCGTCGGGCTGCCCTGCACACGGCCTTGCGAGCCCCGGAGGGAACGGTCATCTTGTTGGATGGTGTGAACATCGTGCCCGAAGTACAAGCGGTACTGCGCCACATGCGGGAATTCAGCGAGGCTGTGCGCAGTGGATCGTGGCGAGGACAAAGTGGAAGACGGATCCAAAACATCATCAATATCGGGATCGGCGGGTCTGATCTCGGGCCCGCGATGGCCTACGAGGCACTTCGACACTATAGCGATCGACAGCTGGTCGTCCGCTTTGTCTCCAATGTCGATGGCGCTGACTTCCAGGAAGCAGTGCGCGGCCTCCGGCCCGATGAGACGCTTTTCATCGTTGCATCAAAGACATTTACAACGCTTGAGACGATGACCAACGCGCACAGTGCGCGCGCCTGGCTTCTGGATGCTTTCGCGGGTGACGAATCGGCTATCGCTCGGCATTTCGTGGCTTTGTCGACCAATTTGGAGGCCGTTGAGGCGTTTGGCATCGAACGTCAGAACGCCTTCGGCTTCTGGGACTGGGTCGGTGGCCGCTATTCGATGGACTCGGCGATCGGCCTTTCAACGATGATCGCGATCGGCCCGGATGCATTCATGGAAATGCTGGAAGGGTTCCGATCGATGGATCAGCATTTTGCGCGTACGGCGCTGGAGCGCAACATGCCGGTGATCATGGCCCTTCTGACCGTTTGGTATGCCGATTTCTTTGGCAGCGAGACGACGGCAGTATTGCCTTACGCCCATTACCTGAAGCGCTTCCCCGCATACCTGCAACAGTTGGCAATGGAATCGAATGGAAAGTCCGTCGGGCGCGATGGCAAACGGGTCAATTACGCCACCGGCCCCATCATTTGGGGCGAGCCAGGCACCAATGGCCAACACTCGTTCTACCAGTTGATCCATCAGGGAACTCGATTGATTCCCTGTGACTTCATAGCGTTCGCAGAGGCGCTTGAACCGCTCGGCCCGCATCAGGATCTGCTTGTCGCCAATGTCATTGCGCAAGCGGAGGCGCTGGCATTTGGGCGGAGCGCTGCTGAAGTCCGCGCCGAAGGGGTTGCTGGATCGTTGGTGCCGCATCGGGTTTTTGAAGGCAACCGGCCATCGAGCCTGCTGCTGGCGACGCGGCTGACACCAGCGGCACTCGGGGCCCTGGTGGCCTTGTATGAGCACAGCGTATTCGTGCAGGCCTGCATCTGGGACATCAATCCCTTTGATCAGTGGGGCGTCGAACTAGGTAAGAAACTAGCGATTAGGGTGGCGGCGGAGGTTGCCGATCCGCGTGCGAAACTCGCACATGATTCGTCCACCAACTCGGCCATCCGCTGGTACCGTCGTGGCCGAAGCGAGGCTGCGGCGCGGCCGCGGTCCCGCACGTTGGTCCTTGATGTGGGGGGGAGTCATGTCAAGGCGCTCGTGTCGGGGATGCGTGCGCCGATCAAGATTGCCACAGGCGCGTCGATGGATCCTGCATCGATGGTCTCGCAAGTTCGCAAGGCGCTGCGTGGGCGTTCCTTTGATCGAGTATCAGTCGGCGTTCCGGCGCCCGTGCTCCACGGCCACATCGTCAACGAGCCCGCCAACCTGGGATCGGGCTGGGTAGGCTACGACTTCGAACGTGCCTTCGGTTGCGCCGTGCGGGTGGTTAATGACGCCGCCATGCAGGCGCTCGGTAGCTACGAGGGGGGGCGCATGCTGTTTTTGGGACTCGGTACCGGGCTGGGTTCCGCATTGGTGGTTGATGGTCGGCTTGAAGCCATGGAGCTGGCGCACATGCCATGGCGGAAGCACACGTATGAGCATTACGTGGGCGATGCGTATCGCGTCAGGCACAAGGCGCGCTGGAAGCGCAATGTCCTTGAGGTCGTCGATCTCCTTCGTCAGGCCGTGCGCCCGGATTACGTCGTCCTCGGTGGAGGCAATGTCGATCATTTGGATGAACTGCCCGAGGGCGTGCGGAGAGGCGATAACGCCAACGCCATCGCCGGCGGTATGAGACTGTGGGAGGACACGCCATGAGCAGCAGCGTGCTGGACGTCGGATTCATTGGTTTGGGGAGAATGGGCCTGAACATGGTCACCCGCCTCCAGCAGCACGGGTTGGGATGCGTGGCCTACGATATGCATGCCGAGGCGCGTGCCGCGGCCGCTCGCGTCGGTGCACAGTCGGTGGATTCGCTATCGGCCTTGGTGAAGGCGCTCGCACCGCCGCGCACGGTTTGGCTGATGGTGCCCGCAGCTGCGGTGGACGCGGTTCTGGATCAGCTCATCCCGGAGTTGGGACCAGGCGACTGTGTCGTGGATGGGGGCAATTCGCACTATGTGGATGATTTGAGACGCGCCTCGCGTCTGCGTGCGCAGGGAATTGGCTACATGGATGTTGGCGTGAGCGGAGGTGTTTGGGGTCGCGAGCGCGGCTACTGCCTGATGATCGGCGGGCAGGCGACCGACTTCGATAGAATTGAGCCCGCCTTTGCGGCGCTTGCGCCGGGCGTGGATGCTGCGCCGCGAACCCCCGGACGTGGCGGGGTTCCGGTCTCGGCGGAGCAGGGCTATTTGCACTGTGGCCCCAGTGGCGCAGGCCACTTCGTCAAGATGGTCCACAACGGCATCGAGTATGCGGTGATGGCTGCCTATGCGGAGGGCTTTAATGTCCTGCGGCACGCCAACCTCGGCAATCAGGAGCAAAAGCCCGATGCCGAAACCACGCCGCTTGAGCAGCCGGAACTGTATCGATTCGACCTCGACCTGCCGGCGATCGCCGAATTATGGCGACGTGGCACGGTCATCGGCTCCTGGCTGCTGGATCTGACTGCGAGGGAACTGTTTGCCGATGGCAGCCTGCAAGCGTACAGCGGGCGCGTATCCGATTCCGGGGAGGGGCGTTGGACGTTGCAAGCGGCCATAGACGAAGGCGTGCCAGCAACCCAATTGGCGGCGGCTCTCTTTGCGCGCTTCAGTTCCCGTGGCAATGCGATGTTTGCCAACCAGTTGATGTCGGCGATGCGTCACGCCTTTGGCGGTCATGCGGAAAAATCCGGGGAGGTGTGAGGCATGGGAGCAAGGACGTTGGTCATTCTGGGCGCCAGTGGTGATCTCACCCGCCGTCTGCTGATGCCCGCGCTTTTCCGATTGCACAAGATCGGCCTTACGCGTGACCTGCGAGTCGTCGGCTATGCCATAGATGACTGGAGTGTCGATCACTTTCGAACGCACATTGGCGCCTCCTTGCGCGAATTCTCGGACGACTTCGACAAGCTGAGTGCACAGCGTTTCATAAAAACGCTCGATTATGTTGCCGGACCACTCGAATCCGATGCATTGGCTGCGATCGGGAAAAAACTGTCCCCTGAGACTCTCTTCTACCTTGCGTTGCCGCCGTCATTGTTCGGTACCGCCGCCCAGGCACTGGGCGAGGCAGGCCTTGCCCAGTCGCCTCGCGGTGGATGGCGGAGGCTGGTCGTTGAAAAGCCTTTCGGCGTTGATCTGGCCAGTGCCGAGGCATTGCATGTGCGCATGCATAGGCACTGGGACGAGTCGCAGATCCTCCGGATCGACCACTTTCTGGGCAAGGAGGCGACGCAGAATCTACTGGTCATGCGATTTGCCAACCGACTCCTTGAACCCGTCTGGAACGCGCGACACATTGCGCAGGTACAAATCACCTACGCCGAGACTCTTGGCGTCGAGCATCGCGCGGCTTATTACGATCACGCGGGTGCGCTCCGAGACATGCTTCAGAATCACCTGATGCAGCTTTTCTGCTTGGCGGCCATGGAGGCGCCGTCAAGCTGGGACGGCGAAGTCTTGCGCGACCACAAGGTCGAGGTGCTCCGTGCCGTGCGTGCAATTCGTGGCAACGTGGCCCGCCATGCTGCGCGAGGCCAGTATCGCGAAGGACGCTTCGGTAGGAGGCGGGTTGCCGGCTACCGCGATGAGGACGGCGTTCGTCCGGACTCTCGAACGGAGACTTTTGCGGCACTCCGGCTCGAGGTGGATAACTGGCGTTGGCAGGGCGTGCCCTTCCTGCTGCGCAGTGGTAAGCGCTTGGCGGCGGATACGTCGGAAATTGCGGTGCAGTTCCGCGGCGTACCGGGTGCGCTTCCGGGCGCGCTGCGCGCCGCGAATCCGAATTGGCTGGTGCTGAGGCTGAAGCCCAAGCAGCAGATGGATCTTGAGCTGACTGCCAAACGTCCCGGGCTTGAACTGGAGGGGCGCACCGTCGTGTTGACGGCACCATATCGAAGTGAGGGGGACAAGGTTTTTACAGCCTATGAGCAATTGCTAATAGACGCATTGGCCGGCCAGCGCGAGCACTTCCTTCGTTTCGACGAGGTCGAGTGGGCGTGGCGTATTGTTGATCCGGTTTTGCGCGCTTGGCGCCGGGGGGAGCCAGAAGCCTACGCTGCAGGCAGTGATGGGCCGAAGAGCCAGGGCCGTCTATTGGACGCTGGCATGCAGTGGCGCACTCTCGCAGCCTGATCGCGCACGGTCTTCGGCCATCGTGAACAACGGCTGGCCTTGCGACAGCATGTCTGTTGACCCTCGACCAGGCTCCAGACTTACGCTGTCCATTTCTGGAGGAGGCGGATCGCGATGAAGACTGATGGGCAAATCGTGCGTACCGAGCAGTTGATCAACATCACAGGCATGACCTGCCAAGGCTGTGTGGCGAGCGTCACCAAAGTGCTGGCCCGGGTGCCTGGTGTGCAGCAGGTCCAAGTGGATCTTGCCTCGGGCGAAGCGCACGTGGCTGGTTCCGCAGCGCGAGCTGACTTGGAACAAGCCATACGTTCCGCAGGTTTCGGCGTGGCGTCGACATGAACGCGCTCGACGCCGGCGGCTCGTCGCGCGGCGTGGGTTCGGGTGCGTCCGTGCAGCAGTTGCGCTTGCCCATCGAGGGCATGACCTGCGCGACATGCGCCTTACGCGTCGAGCGCGCGCTTGGCGCGTTGCCGGGTGTGGATGCGCGGGTCAACCTCGCAAGCAATATGGCGGAAGTGGACCTTGGCGTGTCCGAAATAGATGCGGTTGCCTTGGTGAATGCAGTGCAGTCCGCTGGTTACGCGGTGCCGCATGCCCGCGTCGAGTTGGCGATCGAGGGTATGACCTGTGCGACCTGTGCTGGTCGCGTCGAGCGTGCATTGCATGGCGTTCCGGGCGTGATTACCGCGCGCGTCAACCTTGCGAGCGAACGTGCCGAGGTTGATGCGGTCGCCGGTTCGCTGGATGCAAACGCGCTGGTTGGAGCAGTCGCACGAGCCGGCTATTCGGCGCGGCTCCTTGCCGAGGACAGCGCGATCGAGGACGCCCTGGAATTGGAGGCGAAAAGGCGCCTTCGACGCGAGTCGATCCAATTGCTGGTCGTCGCGGCCCTGAGCTTGCCACTGACATCGCCAATGCTTGGCTTGGCGCTGCCCGGCTGGGTGCAGTGGTTGCTTGCCACGCCCGTCCAGTTTGCCTTCGGTGCACGGCTTTATGCCGGTGCTTGGCGCGCGTTGCGCGCTCGAACCGGAAACATGGACATGCTCGTGGCGCTCGGCACCACCACGGCATATGGATACAGCACTTGGCTATGGATTTTTGAGCCGCATGCGCACCTTTATTTTGAAGCGTCCGCGCTGGTGATCTGTCTGGTGCGCTTGGGCAAGTGGTTGGAAGTGCGTGCCAAGCGCGCAAGCACGCAGGCGCTGCGTGCGCTGATGAACCTGCGCCCGCAGCGGGCGCACGTAATGCGCGGAAACGACGAGCTGGACCTGGCGATTAATGAGGTAGTGCCTGGCGACATCGTCCTGGTGCGGCCTGGCGAGTCGCTGCCGGTGGATGGCATCGTCTTGACGGGCTTCAGCACCGTTGACGAGAGCCTGCTCACGGGTGAGAGCCTTCCGGTCACGAAGCACCCGGGTGATCGGGTAACCGGTGGCTCGGTCAATGGCGCAGGACTGCTTCACGTCGAGGCACGGGCACTTGGTGCGGATAGCACGTTGTCTCGCATCATCGCCTTGGTCGAACATGCACAGTCAGGCAAGGCACCGGTTCAGCGACTCGTGGACCGGGTTGCCGCGATTTTCGTGCCGATGGTTCTCCTTCTGGCCCTGCTCACATTGCTGGCTTGGTGGCTTGTCGCGCGCGATCCTGCAGCCGGGGTGGTTGCCGCGGTTGCCGTATTGGTGATTGCATGTCCCTGCGCCCTCGGGCTGGCGAC
>JAJYPJ010000101.1 GCA_021795435.1 Pseudomonadota bacterium | reverse complement strand
GCAGCCGCGTTACTTGTTGCGCCCATGGCCTGCGCTGCGGGCGGCAACGGCTACTACGCCAGCCTTGGTGGCGACTACAGCAGCGGGACCTACGGACAACCGACGCGAACCACGATCTGGGACGCGGCGTTGAGCGCGGGCTTCAAGGGCGACTTGTGGTCGTTCCGCATCACCGCGCCTTATCTCCATGTGTCGGGTCCATCCAACGTCATTCCGGGGATTGGTGCGGTCAAGAACACCAATCCGCTGGCTCGGGGCCTCCGGCGGATTCTGGGTCCGGGTGGCGTCGTCCAGCCGCCAGCCCAGGCGGTCTCCGGGACCGCGTCCGGCATGGGGGATGTGACGGCGCAGGCGACCTTGCATGCCTTGAAACGTGCGTCATCGCAGTTCGAGCTGGATGTCACGGGACGCGTCCAGTTCGGCACGGCGGACGCGAACAAAGGCCTGGGCACGGGCCAGAACAACTATGGCATCGAAGTCGATGCATACAAAGGCATCAGCCGTTCGCTGACCGCATTCGGCGGCGTGGGTTATACGGATCTCGGCAGCTCGAGCTATATCCAGCTGCGGAATGTCGTATCGGCGAACGCGGGCCTGAATGCATCGCTCGACGCAAACGACAGCGCGGGCATTTACGTTTTCTACCAGCAGCGCCCCACGCCCGAAGGCTACGCACGGGGAGACGCGACGCTGTACTACAACCACAAGATTGACCATTCATGGTCGTTGCAGGGCTACATGCTCGGTGGGTTCCTCAAGGGCAGTCCTGACTACGGCATTGGCGCCAGCGTGACCTACAGGCTCTAGGTCGTGGGTCTGGCCGGGCCTGCATCCGCGGGCGGCATGCAGGCCCGGTCGTCGCGTGAGCGCGTGCCTGTGCAGGACGCACGCGTGCTAGCATCCCGGGCCTCGCATCGCGGAGCATTGTGCATGCAGGTCGAGACCAAATTGCCCGCGGTGGGCACCACCATCTTCACGGTGATGAGCCAGCTTGCCGCCGAGCACAAGGCCATCAACCTCGGGCAGGGCTTTCCGGATTTCGATCCGCCGGAGGCTCTCCGGGATGCGCTGGCGCGTGCCATGCGCGAAGGGCACAACCAGTACGCGCCGATGACCGGCATCCCTCGGCTTCGCGAGCAGATCGCGTTGAAGACCGAACACCTGTACGGCCGACGCGTGAGCCCCGACACCGAGGTCACGGTTACCTCGGGCGCTACCGAGGCCCTGTTTGCCGCGATTGCCTGTTGCATTCGCCTCGGCGACGAGGTCGTCCTGCTCGATCCTTGCTATGACAGCTACCAGCCCGCGATCGATCTGCAAGGCGCGCGCGCGGTGCACGTGCCGCTTCGTCTGCCCGATTTCTCGGTGGACTGGCAACGCGTGCGGGAAGCCATCACGCCGCGGACGCGGATGATCGTCGTCAACAGCCCGCACAATCCATCCGGCGCCGTCCTTTCCGCAGCGGATCTGGAAGCACTGGCGGAACTTGCTCGCGACCATGGCCTCTGGGTGTTGTCCGACGAGGTCTACGAGCACATCGTGTTTGATGGTGCGCAACACCAGAGCGTGCTGCGTCATGCGGAACTCGCCGAGCGCAGTTTCGTGGTCAGTTCGTTCGGCAAGACTTACCACTGCACCGGCTGGAAGGTTGGCTATTGCGTCGCACCGAAGTCGCTGACCGCCGAATTCCGCAAGGTCCACCAGTACCTCACGTTCTGCACGTTCCAGCCGGCGCAGTGGGCCTTCGCCGAGCTGCTCGAGCAGGATCCGGGGCATTACCTTGGATTGCCGGCGTTCTACCAGGCCAAGCGCGACGCTTTCCGGTCGCTTCTTGCCGGCACGCGCTTCCGTCCGCTGCCAGTGCCCGCAGGCTATTTCCAGCTGGTCGAGTACTCGGCCATCCGGGATGTCGATGACCTCAACTTCTGCGATTGGCTTGTGCGCGAGGCGGGCGTTGCAGCCATTCCGCTCTCTCCCTTCTACGAGAGCCCGCCGGACTCGCGGTTGCTGAGGCTTTGCTTCGCCAAATCCGAGTCGACGTTGCAGGCTGCCGTGGAGCGGCTATGCAAGCTCTGACGATCAGCCTCGTTCAAGGGGACACGCGCTGGCACGACGCGGCGGCCAATCGCGACTACTACGGCGGCTTGGTGCGTCGCATTGCCGGTCAGGGCGTTGATCTCGTGATCCTGCCCGAGACCTTTCTGTCGGGGTTCACCAATGATGCCCTTCATCAGGCGGAGGACATGAACGGCAAGGGCCTGCGCTGGATGCGCGAGCTGGCGTCGTCGACCGGCGCGGTGATCACGGGAAGCCTCGTCATCCGCGAGCAGGAGCGGAACTTCAACCGACTGGTCTGGATTCAGCCCGATGGCGCATGCACGACCTATGACAAGCGCCACCTGTTCCGCATGGCCGGAGAGCATGAACGCTATGCGGCCGGCGAGACACGGCCATTGGTCGAACTCAAGGGATGGCGCATTCTTCCGCAGGTCTGCTACGACTTGCGTTTCCCGGTGTGGCTGCGGAATCGCAGCCATCCGTCAGCCGAGGGCGGCATGGACTACGACCTGCTTGTGGTCGTGGCCAATTGGCCGGAGCCACGCCGCGAGGCGTGGCGTACCTTGTTGCGCGCTCGCGCCATCGAGAATCTGGCTTGCGTGGCCGCGGTGAACCGGGTGGGCCGCGACGGCAATGGCCTCGACTACGCTGGCGACAGCGCCGTCCTCGATGCATTGGGCCAGCCGCTCGTCGAGCTTGGCCGCAGCGAGCAGGTCGTCACGGTCCGCCTGGACCCGGAGCCGCTGCTGGCCCATCGGCGCCGATTCCCGGCCTGGATGGACGCGGATCAGTTCACGCTTTCGACTTGATCGCGCGCGAACGCGCCGCCTTGGGCGCGCGGGCCTCGAACAGATCGCGGTCCCAATAGGGCTCGTCGCCGAATCGCGCCGCGAGAAAGTCGATCAAGGCCCGGGTTTTTGCCGGTACGGCGCGACCTGCGGGAAACACCGCGTAGATCGCTGCATCCTCCAGCGTCCAGTCGGGGAGGATGCGCTGCAGTTCACCACGGCGCACCGCGTCGCCGATGATGAACGTGGGCTGCACGGTGATCCCGAGCCCGCGTGCCGCCGCGCCGGTCAGGACGTCGCCATTGTCCGCCCGTAGAGGGCCGCGCATATGCACCGTCACGGTCTCGCTGCCCCGGGTGAACGTCCACTGGCCCGGATGCGCGGTGAGTGTGTAGACCATGCCGCTGTGCGATTCAAGCTGTTGCGGATGCGTCGGCGTGCCATGGGTCCGCAGGTAGGTTGGCGCCGCGGCAGCCAGCAGCCGGGCAGGGGCGATCCGGCGGGCGACGAGGCTTGAGTCGGCCAGGTGCCCAATCCGGATCGCCATGTCGAAGCCGTCCTTGACCAGGTCGGCGCGCTGGTCGCTGAGGACCAGTTCCAGTTCGATGCGGGGGTGCTGGCGCAGGAATTCGGCAAGGGCGTCGGAGAGATGGCGGGTGGCGAACGAGGTCGGAGCGCTGACGCGCAGTCGGCCTCGCGGATCGACCTGGCGCTGGGCCGCCTCGGCCGCGGCCTCCTGCAACGAGGCCATCGCCTCGGCAACGCGCGCATGATATTGGCTGCCGGCCTCGGTCAGGCTCAGCTTGCGCGTGGTGCGCTGGATCAGCCGCACGCCGAGGTCATCCTCGAGCGCCCGGATCAGCTTGCTGGCTTGCGCGCGCGAAATGCCCGCATGCTGCGCGGCCGCGGCGAAGCTGCCATCTTCGACGACGCGCAGGAACAGCGTTAGGGCAGCATAGCGGTCCATGCGACCTCCCTTCAGCGGCCGCGGCCGCGCGGCCGAGGACCGCGCGTCGAGTTGCCATCCGGGCGCCGGCCACCTTCGCCGGGACGCC
>JAJYPJ010000033.1 GCA_021795435.1 Pseudomonadota bacterium | reverse complement strand
TCCGAAGACATCCTTCGCCATCGAGGGACTCTACGTCGGCCTGCTACGAGGAGTGGCTTGATGCAAGTCCCGGTCACACTGCAGCAGGTGCTGGAGGATCCGCGCGTCTGGCGTGCACGCCGTTGCAGCGACCGCCCTGCTTCCCCCTATCCAACCGGCTGTGCGGCGCTCGACGCGGTGCTGCCCAGCGGCGGCTGGCCTGTCGATTCGCTGACCGAGATCCTTCTGCAAGGCGATGGCCAGGGTGAACTGCGTCTTTTACTGCCACTTCTGGCCGCACAGTCGAACCGCTCCTTGCCCATCCTGTGGGTAGCGCCGCCTTATCGACCCTGTGTGCCGGCGTTGATCCGGGCTGGTGTTGCCGCCGCGCAGGTGCATCTGCTGGAGGCCGCACCGCACGATGTGCCTTGGGCCCTGGAGCAGGGCTTGCGCGCCGGGTGTTGCGGCGCCGTGCTGGGTTGGCACATGCAGCCGCTGGAGGATCGCGCGTTGCGGCGACTGCAACTGGCTGCCGAGGCCGGCCACACGCCCGGATTCCTGTTCCGTCCCGCACGTGCCGCCGTGCAGGCTTCACCTGCCGCACTGCGCCTGCTGGTTGGCGCTGATGGGGAGGGACCGCGGTTGCGCGTGCTCAAGGCCCGGGGAGGGACTCCGGCGCAGGGCTGGATTCGTCCAGCCAGTCACTGACGCCAGTCCATGGTGCATCGTGCTCTGGGCTTGCGTCCTGCTTCCACATCGCCCGCTGGACACGCTTCGGCGCCTGCGGCGTGCAACGGCGCCACTGGCCGTCGTCGAGGGCGCGCCGCCGCGAGCATGGATCCTCGAGGCGGATGATGCCGCGCAACGGGCTGGCGTCCACCCCGGCCAGGCCCTGACAGCGGCATTGGCGCTACTGCCCACGCTCGAGGCCCGGCCTCGTGATCGCCAGGCCGAGCAGCAGCTGCAACAGTTGCTGGGCGCGTGGGCGTATCGCAGCAGCCCCCAGGTTCGTTTCGAGGATGACGGTGCCGTGCTCATCGAGATCGGCGCCAGTCTGGCGCTGCTGGGGCCATGGCCTGCACTGGCGCGCCGCTGGCGCAGCGAGCTTGCGGAGCTGGGCCTGCAGCACCGCCTGGCCGTGGCGCCGACGCCGCTTGGCGCGCGCGTCCTCGCCGCCGCACGGGACGGTCTCGCTGTCCGCGACCCGCAGCCGTTTCACCGGCTTCTCCAGGACGTCCCGCTCACCGTGTTGCCCTTGGAGGCAGCATTGATCGAACGCCTGCATGGCGTTGGCCTGCAACGACTCGGTGACTTGCTGGCCTTGCCGCGCATGGCCATTGGCAAGCGTTATGGCGTCGAGCTTCTCGGCTGGATTACCCGCTTGCTGGGCGAGGTTCCGGATATCCAGCCGCTGTACCAGCCGCCCTCGCGATTCGAGGCCCACGCTGACCTGGGCAGCGAGGTTGTCAGCACCGAGGCGCTGGTTTTCCCGTTGCGCCGTCTGGTCGATGACCTTGCCGCCTTCCTCATGCAGCGCAGCGGCGGCGTGCAGGAATTCACGCTGGGTCTTCGGCATGCCCGCGATGCCTGGACACGGATCCCCATAAGCCTGCGCAGTCCGACGCGCGAGGCGGCGCAACTGTTCGAGTATGCGCGTGCGCGCATGGGTTGTACGGCGTTGCCTGCACCAGTTCGTCTGCTCGGCCTCGAGGCCGAGAACCTGCCACCCTTCATCCCGTTGGCGGACAACCTGTTCGAGCGACGGCCGGGCGAAGCGCTGGACTGGCCCACGCTCTGCGAGCGATTGCGGGCGCGCCTTGGCGATGCCGCGTTATACCAGTGGCAGCCTGTCGCCGATGCACGTCCGGAGCATGCGCAGCGGCGCGTCGCCCAGGTTCTGGATGAAGGCAATGCCCCGGACCGGCCGCGCCCGCTCTGGCTACTGCCGCAGCCGCTGCCGTTGCGCGAGGGGATCGAAGCCTTCCTCGCCGGTCCCGAGCGTATCGAGGCCGGCTGGTGGGATGGCGGCGAGGTGCGGCGTGACTACTATGTCGTGCGCACCACGCAGGGTCAGCGTGCCTGGGTGTTCACCCCCGCCGGCCAGCGGGGGCCCTGGCTGCTGCATGGCTGGTTCGCGTGAGCTTGCCCGCCTATGCCGAATTGCACTGCCTGTCCGCCTTCAGCTTCGGGCGGGGTGCCTCCAGTGCGCAGGAACTATTCGCGCGCGCGAGGCATTGCGGGTACACGGCGCTTGCCCTCACCGACGAGTGCTCGCTGGCCGGCATCGTGCGTGCCTGGGAGGCCAGCAAGGCCACGGGCCTGCCGCTGATCGTCGGTAGCGAGCTGCGCCTGGCGGACGGTCCCACCCTGGTGGTGCTGGTGGAGGACGCGGCGGGTTACGGGTCACTCTGCCAGCAGATCACGCGGGCCCGGCGCGCGGCCCCCAAGGGCCAGTACCACCTCACCCGGCACGACCTGCAGGACGGGCTGCCCGGTTGCTGCGTGCTGTGGGTGCCGGATGCCGTGCCCGATCCCGGGGCCGGGCGTTGGGTGCGGGAGACCTTTCCCGGCCGCAGTTGGCTCGCCATCGAGCTGCACCGCGGACCCGACGATGCGGCGCGCTCCGCCGAGCTGGAAGCGCTGGGAAGGGCCCTGGACCTGCCCTGCGTCGCGGCCGGGGATGTGCACATGCATGTGCGCAGCCGCCGCATGCTGCAGGATGTCCTGACTGCCACGCGGCACCACCGCCTCGTGGCCGAGGCGGGGGCCGTGCTGTTTCCCAATGGCGAACGCCACCTGCGTCCGCGGACTGCACTGGCGGCGATCTATCCCCCCGCCCTGCTCGCGGAGACCGGACGCATCGCTGCGCGCTGCCGCTTCGATCTGGGCTGCCTGTCCTACGCCTATCCGCACGAGCTGGTGCCCGAGGGACTCACGCCCACGCAGTGGTTGGCGCAGCTGGCGCGCGATGGCGCCGCCTGGCGCTGGCCCGGGGGAACACCCGCACAGGTCCAGGCGCAGATCGACCACGAGCTCGCCCTGATCGCCGAGCTGCGCTACGAGGCGTTCTTCCTCACCGTCCATGACATCGTCCGTTTTGCACGGTCACGCCGGATTCTCTGCCAGGGCCGCGGCTCTGCCGCCAATTCAGCCGTGTGCTTCTGCCTCGGCATCACCGAAGTGGATCCCGCGCGCATGTCGATGCTGTTCGAACGTTTTCTTTCGCGCGAACGCAACGAGCCGCCGGATATCGATGTCGACTTCGAGCACGAGCGACGCGAGGAAGTGCTGCAGTACATCTACGCAAAGTATGGCCGCGAGCGCGCGGCACTGGCGGCAACCGTGATTCGCTACCAGCCGCGTTCCGCGGTGCGCGATGCCGGCAAGGCGCTCGGCCTTGGTCCGGACCAGTTGCACCGGTTGAGCCGGGCTGTCGGCCACTCGCTCGGCGACGACGTGGAGGTCCGGGCCCGACTTGCGGCCTATGGCCTTGATGCGGATACGCCGGTGATGCGGCGGGTGCTGGCGGTGACGCGGGCACTTGTCGGCCTGCCGCGGCACCTGTCGCAGCACGTCGGCGGTTTCGTCATTGCCGAGCAGCCGCTGCACACGCTGGTGCCGGTCGAGAATGCAGCCATGGCCGACCGAACCATGATCCAGTGGGACAAGGACGACCTGGATGCACTCGGCCTGCTCAAGGTCGACTGCCTCGCGCTTGGCATGCTGAGCGCCTTGCGACGCTGCCTGGCATTGCTGCGCGCGCAGCGCGGCCTCGATCTCGCGCCGGCGACGATCCCGGCGGAGGATCCCGCCACCTACGCCATGATCCAGCGCGCCGACACCATCGGCACCTTCCAGGTCGAATCGCGCGCGCAGATGGCCATGCTCCCGCGCCTGAAGCCTGCGACTTTCTATGACCTCGTCATCCAGATCGCCATCGTGCGCCCAGGCCCCATCCAGGGCCGCATGGTCCATCCGTACCTGCGGCGGCGACAGGGGCTCGAGTCGATCGAATACCCGTCGAAAGACCTCGAGGCCGTATTCGCACGCACCCTTGGCGTACCGCTGTTCCAGGAGCAGGTCATGCAGCTTGCCATCATCGCGGCGGGATTCTCGCCTGGCGAAGCCGACCATCTGCGCCGCGGCATGGCGGCATGGAAGCGCCACGGGGATCTCGGGCCGTTCCGTGCCCGCATCCTCGATGGCATGGCGGCACGTGGTTACGAGGCCGCCTTCGCCGAGCAGGTGTTCGAGCAGATCAAGGGATTCGGCAGCTATGGTTTCCCCGAATCGCATGCCGCCAGCTTCGCGCTGATCGCCTACGTTTCCTGCTGGCTGAAGTGCCACCAGCAAGCCGCCTTCACCTGCGCCATGCTCAATGCCCAGCCACTGGGCTTCTATTCGCCGGACCAGCTCATCCAGGACGCACGCCGCCATGGTGTCGAGGTGCGGCCGGTCGACGTGTCGCACAGTGATTGGGACTGCACCCTGGAGGACGTGCCGGAAGAGCTGTCCGAACAGCCGGCGCTGCGTCTCGGATTGCGCCAGGTGGCTGGATTGGCCGAGTCCGATGCGGTTGCCATCATGGCGGCTCGCCGGATGGCGCCGTTGCGCGATGTCGAAGACTTGTGCCGGCGCGCCGGACTGGATGCCCGCGTGCGCGGTCTCCTCGCCGGCGCCGGTGCGCTGCGCGTGCTGGCCGGGCATCGTCACAAGGCCCGATGGGCCGTGGAAGGCATCGAGGCGCGGCGGCCGTTGCTCGACGGGCTGGCGGGTGGCGAGGCGGAGGTCACGCTACCGAACCCCAGCGTGGCTCAGGACTTGCGTGCCGACTACGCCAGCATGGGCTTCACGCTGGGGCCGCACCCGCTGGCACTGCTGAGGAGGGAACTGACCATGCGGCGCTGTCGGCGTTCCAGCGACCTGGCGACATTGCCGCACGGACGCCATGTTCGTGTCGCTGGCCTGGTGACCCTGCGCCAGCGCCCGCAGACCGCCAGCGGCGTGACCTTCATGACCCTGGAGGACGAAGCCGGCATGGTCAACGTCGTCGTCTGGCGTGATCTTGCCACGCGTCAGCGCCTGACGTTGGTCGAGTCCCGCATGCTTGCCGTCGATGGCCGGCTTGAATCGGTCGATGGCGTTCAGCACCTGATCGCCCATCGGCTGCACGACTTCAGCAACTTGATTGACGGGCTCGGCGCAAAGGCACGTGATTTTCGATGAGCAAGGGCCATGCAAGCGCCCGGGAAGCGGGCGATCGCGCCGGCCCGCGATTGCGGGCTCCGGATTCATCCCGATGCATCTCGCCCACGATCGCCTTCCTCCACGCCATCAGACGACCATGCGTGGCCGAAAGGCCATCCCATCCCCACGGCAGGTACCGACCGTGCCATGGAACTGACTCTGGGAGGCCGTGCGAGGCCATGGCCATTCGCCAGGCATCCGACGCCATGTTCATCATCGAGTCTCCTAGAATGGGCGCACGCGTCCGTCAAATCCCTCCGATCCCGCTCGCCATGACCCCCGTCGCGCGTGCAAGACATGGCGCTGGTCATCGTTGCGCGGACAGGGACCTGGCATCGGCGGGGTCGGTCGTTGACGGCGCTGACCTGGAGGAAAGAAGGCCATGCAACTGAACGCCGACCGTTCGCGTCCGGCAAGGCTCGATAGTGCCCGGCTTGCGTGGGTCGAGTCCCCGGTGACCGGCATCCAGCGACGCATGCTCGAGCGGGATGGCGACGAGGTTGCGCGGGCGACGTCACTGGTGCGGTATGCGCCTCGATCCGCCTTCCCCGCGCATGTCCATGACGCGGGCGAGGAAATCCTCGTGCTCGAAGGCGTGTTCTCGGATGAGACCGGTGATTACCCAGCGGGTTTCTATCTGAGAAATCCGCCGGGATCGCGCCACGCCCCGGCGAGCGGTCCGGGCGCGGTCATTCTGGTCAAGCTCCGCCAGATGCCGTCTGCCGAAACCGTGCCCATTCGGATCGATGCCCGATCACCGGCGTGGCAGGAACTCGGCGATCGGAGCGCGGAAGCGTTGCTGTTCGATGCGCCGTGGGAACGCGTGGTGCTGCAACGGTTCGCGCCGGGTCATATGGGTCCCGTGGTGGAATGGGATCGCGGTGTCGAGCTATTCGTGCTCGATGGCGAGGTCATCGTTGACGGACAGGCCTGCGGTGCGGGTACTTGGCTGCGGTACCCGCCGGGCGCCGCGTTGGCGTTCGGCAGCCCCCTCGGGGCACGGATTTACCGCAAGAGTGGCCATCTCGGTCAGCCACCCCATGCATGATCTCGCCGTCGTTGGAGCCGGCCTGTCCGGTCTCGCCGTCGCTCGCGAGGCCGTCTCGCGCGGTCTCGATGTCGTCGTGCTCGAAGCCCGCGCGCGATTGGGCGGGCGCGTATTGGGTCATCGGACGCCAGCCGGAATCTACGACCTGGGTCCCGCATGGGTCTGGCCCGCGCTCCAGCCACGCATCGCGCGACTGGTCGCGGAGGCGGGGCTGACCCTCTTCGAACAGACGGAAGCGGGCGCCTTCGTATTTCAGGATGCAAGTGGCCGCACGCAGGTCCTGCCGCACGGATACGCGCAGGAGCCGCCGAGCATGCGGATCGTGGGCGGCATCACGGCACTCGTCGAAGCCGTGGCGAGGAGCCTGCCACCGACCACCGTTCGCCTGCAGCATCATGTTCAGGACATCCGGCTTGGCGATTCCGGCGTGGAGATCGCCGTGCAGGCTCCCGATGGCCCAGTCGCACTGTCTGCATCACGCGTCGTGCTCGCCATTCCGCCTCGGCAGATTCCGAAGCTGGGCTTTGCGCCGGAACTTCCGCCGCCGCTCACGGCCCGCATTGCCGCAACACCCGGCTGGATGGCCGGGCAGGCCAAGGCGTTGGCGCTCTACGATCGGGCGGCATGGCGCGAACGGCATTTTTCCGGCAGCGCCTTCAGCCAAGCCGGTCCGCTGGGCGAATTACACGAAGCCGGTCTTCCTGGCGCATCGGAAGGTGCCCTGGTCGGATTTTTTGCCTGGTCGCCCCAATGGCGCGACGCACATCGCGCATCGCTCCATTCGCTCGTGGCGCAACAACTCGGCGCGCTGTTCGGCGATGCAGCGGGCCAGCCACGCGAAATCATCGTTCAGGATTGGGCGAGTGAATCGTTCACCGCGACCGAGGCCGACCAGGCGCCGCTTCGGGAGCATCCCGACTTCCGGCCCTGTGCGTTGCCATCTCCGTGGGGCGATCGGATGGTTCTCGCAGGGAGCGAGTTCGCCCCCGAGTCCGGGGGCTATCTCGAGGGTGCGCTGGCCGCTGCAGAGGCTGCGTTCCGTGCGTGAAGCGGAGGCTGTCCGCTGACGTACGGCGGAATGGATTGTTGCGGAGATGCGCGGTTCAGATCATGCCCAGAGCGTACGTCCGAAGAACGTCAAGGTGCGGTCCCACGCCAGTTGCGCCCAGCGCGGATCGTATTGGGTGCCGGCGATGCGTCCCTCGCCGATCGCCGTCTCGTTGGCGAAGGCGTGGTGGGCGAGATAACGGTGGAATTCGAAGTTCGCGCCAACGCTTCGCAGCTTGGCTTCCAGCGCATCCACCGTGTCGATCGGGAAGAATGCATCCTGCGTGGCCCAGTGGCCCAACAAGGGCATCTTGATCTTGGCAGCGTCAACGTAGTCCAGCGGTGGCGTTCCGTAGAACACGACCGCCGCGTCGAGTTCGGGGATCGCGCATGCCGAAAGCATCGTCAGCGCGCCACCCATGCAAAAGCCGACGATGCCGACCTTCGAGGCATGGGCGCGCAGATAGTCGACGGCGCCGCGGATTTCCTGCGCCACCGCACTCCCGAAGTCGAGTCCCTGCATCAGATGGTGGGCCTCCTCCTCGACCACGGCGCTCTTGCCATGGTAGAGGTCGGGAACCAGCGCAAGGTACCCGCAGTCGGCAAGGCGATCCGCCTCCCTGCGAATCTGATCGTTCAGGCCCCACCATTCCTGGATGACGACAATCGCGGGTGCGCCTTCGGAACGCTCCGGTCGCGCCAGATAGCCCTTGAAGGGTTTTCCATCCGTACGACTCAGGCTGACCATCTCGCCGTTGGGTTTTGTCATGGCAATGCTCCGTGGGTCGACATGCAATGGGATTCGTTTCGCCGGGTGCCCGCTGTGGAGGGGCGATGTGCTGGCTCGCCGCACGAGCCGGACTTGGACTGTCGGCGTGCAGTTCGGACCACGCGTTGGCGTTGAAGTTTCCGGCGTCTCGCTCATGGATTGGGCGTCATGCACGAGCACGCCACGGCTCCAGTGTACGGCGACCGTCGTGCATGGCGGCCCCGGATTGCCGTGCAAGCCTGCATTCGGCGTGGTCATGCCACGATCCGCAGCCGGTCGTTGACAGCGTCTTCACGTTCGTCCCGACCCACCGGCGCCTCGTGGCGTGTGTCGATGCATCCATTGCAGGTTCGCGCTGCAATCCATCGGAGGTTTGAAGTGCATCGCCCCGATGATCATCGCGCTCATCGCGCTGTCTCGAAGCGTTGCCTCGCTTGATCTCGTCCGGCTTGTGCCAGTCCGTGCCGCGGTGATCGCCATCCGGCAACCCCGCCGAGGCAACCAATGGCTGACAAATGGCCGACCCGCGTTGGTGGCAATTCGGCCACGGTCCCCGGCTGACCTGCAGAAGGCTTCGTCATGGCGACGTCGTCGCATCCCGTGAGACGGCACTGGATGAATCTCGCTGCCCTGGATCGGAGTGGCCCCCATGCCCGCAATGGATCGATTCGCGCCGGCGGAGACATCGTCTCCGGCTTCGGCGATGACGCACTGGATCAAGCAGATCCAAGCCCGGTACGAAGACCGCATCACGGGGCATCTGGTGCTGCCGGCGCGACTCGGGGAGTACGCCGAGATTCCCGGGTCGTTGCCGGCGGGATTGCACTCGGCACTTGCAGCACGCGGGATCCGGCAGCTCTACCTCCACCAAAGGCAGGCCTGGGATGCAGCCACCGAGGGTCGCCACGTGGTGATCGCGACCCCCACCGCGTCGGGCAAGACGCTTTGCTACAACCTTCCCGTCATGGACGCGGTCCTGCGCGAACAGGCGAAGGCGCTCTACCTGTTTCCCACCAAGGCGCTGGCCCAGGACCAGCTCGCGGAGCTACTGGCCCTGAACCAGGCTGGCAGCCTTGGGGTTCGCGCCGCCACCTTCGATGGCGATACACCATCCGACGTGCGTACGGCCGTGCGCCTTGCCGGCGACATCGTTGTCAGCAACCCGGACATGCTGCATCAGGGGATGCTGCCGCATCACACCAAATGGGCCCGGTTGTTCGAATCGCTGCGTTACGTGGTCATCGACGAGGTACACAGCTACCGCGGCATCTTCGGATCGCATCTCGCCAATGTGCTCCGTCGGCTGAAGCGCATCTGCGCGTTCTACGGCAGCGATCCGGTCTTCATCCTGTGCTCGGCAACCATCGGCAATCCTCGGCAGCACGCCGAGGCGCTGATCGGTGCGCCGGTCGAGGCAATCACCACTTCAGGCGCCCCACAGGGCGAGCGCCACGTGCTCCTGTGGAATCCGCCCGTGGTCAATCGCGAGCTGGGCATACGTGCTTCTGCCCGCTCGCAGGTGACGCGATTGGCCCGCATGGCCATCCGCGCGCGCCTCAAGGCGCTGGTTTTCGCACCCTCGCGCCTGATGGTGGAGGTCATCACCAAGTACCTGAAAGACGTCTTCGATGCGGATCCACGCAAGCCGGCGCGCATCCACGCCTATCGCGGGGGTTACCTGCCGCTGACCCGTCGGGCGACCGAGCAGGCGATGCGTGCCGGTTGCCTCGACGGAATCGTCAGCACGTCGGCGCTGGAGCTTGGCGTGGATATCGGTGCACTGGATGTGGCGCTGCTTTGTGGCTATCCGGGATCCATCGCCGGATGCTGGCAGCGCCTGGGGCGCGCCGGTCGACGCCAGCAGCCGTCGCTGGGAATCCTGGTGGCCTCCAGCCAGCCGCTCGACCAATACGTCGTGCAGCATCCGGACTTCTTCACCAGCGCCAGCCCCGAGCATGCCCGCATTGCACCGGACCAGCCGCTCATCCTGTTGGACCACATCCGTTGCGCCGCCTTCGAGCTTCCGTTTGTCGCCGGGGAGCGGTTTGGCGAGCTGGACGCGTCGGATTACCTGGCCGTGCTCGCGGAAGCCGGAATTCTCCACGCGGAAGAGGGACGCTACGACTGGATCGCCGACAGCTATCCAGCCCAGGCGGTCAACCTGCGTTCGGTGGCCGATGGCAACTTCGTGGTCATCGACCGCACCGAGGGAAAGCGGATTGTCCTGGCGGAGGTCGATTACGCAAGCGCGGCGCTGACGCTTTACGAGGGAGCCATCTACATGGTCCAGTCGCAGCCCTTCCAGGTGGAAGAACTGGACTGGGTGGGCCGCAAGGCCTACGTGACCCGCACCCGCGCGGATTACTACACGGACGCCATCGACTACACCAAGCTCAAGGTGCTGGCGCGCTTCGCGGGCAGCAAGGCGGGGCACGGCACCTGTTATCACGGCGAGGTGCATGTCGTTCGCCACGTCGCCGGCTACAAGAAGATCCGGTACTACAGCCACGAGAACATTGGCTACGGGCCCGTCAACCTTCCGGACCAGGATCTGCACACGACATCGGTCTGGTGGCAGTTGTCGCAGGACGTCCTCTTGGCGCATTTCGCTGACCCGGGGGCCGCGCTGGACGCCTTCCAGGGCGCGTCCCATGCCGTGCACACCGTCGCGACCCTGGCGATGATGGCAGAAGGGCGCGATCTCGCGCGTACGATTGCCAGTGGTCAGGCTGGCAGCGAGCAGGGTGGCGGCGTCGAGCGCGAGGCCTCTGCGCGCGAGATCGGAGTTCGGGATGCGTGGGGTTCGGCGCCGGGGTCGGCGCCCGAGATCTTCGCGCCTGCGCTTCATCTCTACGATCCATATCCCGGAGGGATGGGCCTCAGCGAGCCCCTGTTCCAGCGCCAGCGAGAACTGGTTGCCCGGGCTCGCGCGCTGGTCGAGGACTGCACCTGCACGCATGGGTGTCCGAGTTGCGTGGGTCCGGTCATGGGCGAGCCGCCGGAGCCCAGTCGGTCGCCCAAAATCCAGGCGCTGCGCATCCTTGATCTCTTGGCGGCGCCGTGAACGCGCTGCAGGCCCGCCTCGTTCAGTTGGCGAACCAGGCGGGTCGTGTCGCGAGCCTGGCCACGCCTTCCGATCCACGGTCCGGCAGCTTCGACGATTCCGCGCGCGCACGCCTGCGAGTCCTCCTCGCACAACGGCATCATGCAGCCTGCAAGGATCTTCCGGGCGTTGCGATTGCGCCGGGCGTGCAGTTGGTTGAGACCGTGGACACCGTCCCACTCAGCGGCGCCGAGCTTGCTTCCGGCCGCCTTGCGATCGACCCCATTGGTTTCAGTCAGTTGGTTTTCCTCGACACTGAGACGACCGGGCTGGCGGGTGGCACGGGGACGAAGGCCTTCGTCGTGGGCCTGGCGACGCTGGCACCGCCCCAGGTCCGCATTCGGCAATGGTTGCTCACGCGCATGGCGGGAGAGGGCGCCTTGCTTCATTTCGTGGCCGAGGCACTGCCGCCCGATCCGGTTCTCGTCACCTACAACGGCAAATCCTATGACTTGCCGTTGCTGCGCACGCGCTACCGGATGAACAGGTTGCGAGAACCGTTCGGTGATGCGCGGCATCTCGATTTGCTGCACCCCGTCAGACGGCGTTATCGGGGCATCTGGCCCAACTGTCGGTTGACAACCGTCGAGACCCAACTGCTCGGGACGCCGCGCGTCGGCGACCTGCCGGGCAGCGAGGCGCCGGCGGCCTGGCGCCGATTCCTGGCCACGGGTGAGACGGACGGAGTTCGACGGGTGCTCACCCACAATGCACGAGACCTGTCCAGTTTGGCGCAGGTCCTGTGTGCGCTCAATGCATTGGACTGAATGGCAATTCCCGAAGATGAGTGAAATGCACGAATGCTGAGCGGAACAAGGCCATGTCGTGCACAGTCTGCGCTGACGCGCTCATCCATTCGCGCCGCATCGGGGCATGTGCGTTCCAGCGGAGCGGGTAAGGCGCCGGTGCGTTAAATGCCTACGCGGCAACTTCGATGTGCGCTGGCGTCGTCGCGTTTGCAGTTCAAGGGTCTTGCGCACTGCCAGCGTGCAATTTTGCAAGGACGGGGATTCCGAGTCCGTGAGTTGCAGGCAAGAGATGGATTGGTCCGCCCCTTGCCACTCAATATAGACCCGGCAGCAATGCCCAGCTGCGCTTGCAGTAGTCGCTGTACGCGCCTGAGAACTGCTGCCGCATCCATCGTTCTTCCCGCTTCAACTTGATCACGGTCGCGACGATGCCGATGGCGACAGCCAGGAAGGCGCGCCATGCACCCCACGCGACTACAGTGGCCAGCCAGGCACCCAGCAGACCGGTATAGATGGGATGGCGAATCCAGCGGTAAGGGCCTTCCTGCACCAGGACGTGGCCCTGCTTCAAGGTAACTGTGGCACTCCAGTTGCCGCCGAGCTGCCAGCGTGCCCAGATTGCCAAGGCGAAGCCCACGATCGCAGCAAACACGCAAACGGCGTACAGCGATATACCACTCCGGTAGAGCTGACCATCCAGAGGTCCAACCCATCGACGGGGAACCACCATCAGCGCAATGGCCAGCCATGTGGGGCCGAAGTAGCTCCAGCGCTGAGCCTGGGTCTCTTTGCGCGCCACCGGCTTTTGTTGGAGGGACCAGAGGAACCAGATCAGCATCATGGTCAGCCACAGCAGCGGAAAAGCGTGGCGCCAAATGAAGGTGGTCAAGCTCATCGTCGGACTATAGCCCATCAGGCTACCAGCGATGACAGACGAAGATCCGCGCTTCGGAAAGCAGCCTCGACGGATCGCCTGCTCGGCTGGCGTTCGCCGCGGTTGCTTCGGGGTGTTGCGATGCTCGTGCTTGGGGGAGCGGAACTCTCCGCCCGGCTTCAGGCAGAACGACCGCTGCGCGATTGGGGAGTGCGCCTCGACGGGAAGACGGTTAGGTCGCGCCTACTTTTCACCGGGGCCTTTCGCGAGCATCCAGTCCACGGCGGCCTGACAGTGCAGTTCGGTGGTGTCGACGCGCGGAATATCCGGCACGTCCCCTGCGCGCAGCAGCATGTCGAACTCGGTGCAGCCGAGGATGACAGCCTGTGCTCCTGCCGCATGCATCCCGCGCATGATCTGCATGAAACGTTCGCGCGATGCCGCCTCCACGCGCCCTTTCACCAGCTCGTCGAAGATGATGTGGTGCAACACGTCCTGTTCTTCCGGCTTCGGCACGCTGATGGACAGGCCGTGGCGCTCCAGCCGTTCGCGATAGAACGTCTGAGCCATGGTGAAGCTGGTACCGAGCAACGCCGCGCTGCGGTGGCCGTCGGCCAGCAAGGCGTGGGCGGTGATGTCGGCAAGATGCAGCACCGGTATGCGGACGGCCGCCTCGACCGCAGGCGCCACCCGATGCATCGTGTTGGCGCAGATCAACAGCCCTTCGGCTCCGGCGTGTTCCAGCCGGTGCGCGGCATCCGCGAGAACGCGGCCGGCAGCATCCCAGTCACCAGCGTGTTGCAGGCGCGCGATCCCGGCGAAATCGACACTCCACATCAACAGCCTGGCCGAGTGCAGGCCGCCCATGCGTGCGGCCACCAGTGCGTTGATGCGCTGGTAGTAGTGCGCGGTGGATTCCCAGCTCATGCCACCGATCAGGCCGATGGTTTTCATGCCCTGCGATACCGGATGGATCGAAGCGTGGATTCTTGCACAGGAGAATCAGCGGCCAGCGTCTGATCCAGGGGTCGGAGTGCGCTTTCCTCCGTGGACTCTAGTTTCCGCGGCCTACCGGTCTTCGCCGGGCCTGCGCGTTGCCGCCGCCGGGTCCCGATGGCGGCCTGGAGGCGGTCGGGGCCGACGGCATATTGCCGTTGCAGGTATAGGTGGATGCCGTTGGAATCTTCCACGGTGGCGCACCGTATGGCCAGCCGGCTGGGCTTGGGAGCGTTCGACCCGGCGTGCAGCGAGGTTCGACAGCACGCCCATGACGGCGCCGTTGCGCGTCCCGGCCTATTAGCGCGCCGCTATAACGAACTCGACGCACTGGCATGGCCCAACGGGCTGGACTTCAGCGCGGCATGGCTGCACTAGCGGCTGGAGGGCGCGGGGAAGCGGGTGCATGGCAAGCAGGCGGTTTGAACGCGGTTGCTTGGATGACCAGCGGCGGGTTCTGTTGGCAAATGCTGACTGCGCATGCCAGAAAGTTCCCTTCGTCCGCGGTTTCATATATCGATCTTCGCCTTATCAGCCATATCCACTCGTTTGCCCAGCTATCCTGGTACTAGAGGGAGATCAATGGCGGCTCAATACAGCAGACATGGCGGGCGGCTACAGCGGTTTGGCCACGGTGTGTCGATCGCGGAATTTCTTCGGACGAGCACCGACGAGGTCATTGGCTCGCTGACGCAAGCTTCTGCATTTTCGGTGGACCAGCCACAGGTGCTTGCCTGGCAGGTGTCGATAGACCTCCTGCGACGCGCGCTTTCTGGTCTGTCAGGTGTGGGGCACGTTTTTCTTGAGTACGACATCCCGCGCCTCGGGCGCCGAGTGGATGCGATCGTGATCATCGATCACGTGGTGTTTGTCTTGGAGTTCAAGGTTGGCGCGTCCAGCTTTCTCTCCGTGGATATCGACCAGGTGGTCGATTATGCGCTCGACCTCAAACACTTCCATGAGCCAAGCCAGGTCGCTCCGCTGGTGCCGATCCTGGTCGCCACCGAGGCGACAGATGGCGATATGTGCATTGCTTCTTCGCCCGCCGCGGATGGCCTTTTTGACCCGGTCTGTTGTAACGGCGACCTGCTTGCACAGGCCTTCCCGCTCGCGCTTGGTTTCGTGGATGGCTCGCCTATTGATCCAGTTGCCTGGGTCGAGGGTCGATATCGCCCGACGCCCACAATCGTTGAGGCCGCGCTGGCCCTTTATGCGCGTCACTCGGTGGCAGAGATTTCGCGCAGCGATGCGGCAAACCTTGGCCTGACTTCAAAGTTCATCAACGGGGTGATCGGTCAGGCGCGAGCTACTGGTAGAAAAGCCATTTGCTTCGTGACTGGTGTGCCGGGTGCTGGTAAGACGCTTGTCGGCTTAGACGTGGCCACCCAGAGCACCGATGCCGCGGCCGAGCTGCATGCTGTCTATCTCTCCGGCAACGGCCCACTCGTCCAGGTGCTGCAAGAGGCACTGGCGCGTGATCGCGTGCGCCGTGAAGCCGAGGTCGGCCGCTCGCTGCGCATCGGGGATGCCCGACGGCAGGTGAAGTCGTTTATCCAGAACGTCCACCTCTTCCGAGATGAGGCGCTGCTTGCCAACGGTCCGCCTCACGACCACGTGGCGATCTTTGATGAGGCCCAGCGCGCCTGGAATGTCGAGATGACGGCAGACTTCATGAAGCGCAAGAAGGGCAGGGCGGATTTCATCCACTCTGAGCCTGAGTTCCTAATTTCGTACCTCAACCGCCATGATGACTGGGCAGTCGTCATCTGCCTTGTTGGTACCGGGCAGGAGATCAACCGCGGTGAGGCTGGGATCAGCGAGTGGATCGGATCCATCAGTCGATCTTTTCCATCCTGGGATGTCTACGTGTCACCCCAGTTAGACGCGAAGGATGACGTGTTGGCGCGAGCGCTCAACACCGTGCGTGATCGCGGAAGGCTAAACGAAGATTGCGCACTGCACTTGCAGGCGTCCGTCCGCTCGTTCCGTTCCGAGCGGGTCTCGGAATTCATCAACCGGCTGCTTGATCTGGACACGGATGGCGCCCGCGCAATTGCAGATGAAGTGACTATGCGCTTTCCCATTGTCGTGACTCGTGATCTCGATGTCGCTAAGACGTGGCTTCGACGGCGGGCTCGGGGCACGGAACGATACGGAATGGTCGTCTCGTCTCAGGCACAGCGTCTCAAACCGCATGCCATCGATGTGAGGGTGAAGGTCGATCCGGTGAACTGGTTTCTTGCGGGCAAGCAAGATACGCGCTCCTCGTATTACCTCGAGGACGTCGCCACAGAGTTCCAAGTGCAAGGCCTGGAATTGGATTGGACCTGCGTGGTTTGGGATGGCGACCTTCGCGTCAACGGTGACCGCTGGGGTCACTTCAGCTTCAAAGGTGAGCGCTGGGAGCGCGTCAAAAAGGTCGAGCGCCAACGGCACCTTCTGAATGCGTATCGCGTTCTCCTGACCCGCGCCCGGCAGGGCACGGTTATCGTGGTGCCTCCGGGCGACGCGTACGATCCGACGCGCTGCCCTGCCTTCTATGACACCACATTCGCATTTCTGCGTGAGGTTGGCCTTCGTGAACTCGAGCAGGGCAGCGTGTGAGTTCGACGCGCGTTAAAAGCCGACAAAGCTTTCAAGGAGCGGCGGGTTGTTTCGCTTTCCGAGGTGGCTCAGGCGACTGGGGTCCACCGCGCCACGCTGTCGAAAATGTCCAATCAGCCCGGCGCCAATATCGGTAGTGACATCATTGACAAGCTTTGCGCTTACTTCCGCTGTCAGCCGGGCGATTTGCTGACTTACATCGAGTCCGATGAGAACGAGATGGGCCGCCGCAGCCCGTGAGCGGCTGCCGTGGATCCATCGGGGTAGTCCAGCGGATCGTGCGCGTCGAATTAGTTCTCGGGGCTGTCCGCTGCCGAGCGCCGGGTTATCCCCGAAGCGGATCGCTTGATGCCGAGCACGTCCGATTTATCGACTGGGATCGGCTCGGGCGTGGACTACCGGCGAGCGAGATCTGACCGAGAGAAATGGCGATCTGTCCCGATGGCCATTGGTCATTTCGCAGCGGTGGGTTCCGCGTCTGTCCCGGGAATGT
>JAJYPJ010000100.1 GCA_021795435.1 Pseudomonadota bacterium | reverse complement strand
TTCCGTGCCGCATTCGATTTCCTCCTGTTGCGGGCCGCGCAGGATCCTGCCCTGCAGGAGGTCGCTGATTGGTGGACCATGGCCCAGAGCCAATCGGCCGAGGAGCTGGCAGCGCTGGTCGCCCAGGCTCCCTCGCCAGCGGAGACGGATGGGTCGGACGCGCGTGCGCTGGCTCCGGCGCGCCGTCGCCGCCGTGGCGGTCGGCGCAAGCGCAAGCCAGGCGGTGCTGGCGCGTGACGCGGGCTTATGTCGGCCTGGGCGCCAACCTGGGCAACCCGATGGACCAGCTGCGTCGCGCCGCGAACGCGCTGGAGGCCATCGACTCGACGTCGGTCGTCGGCCGGTCGAGGCTCTGGCGCACGCCGGCCTGGGGACCCCAGCCGCAGCCGGACTACCTCAACGCCGTCGTCGGGCTCGAGACGATGCTCGCGGCCTCTGCGCTCCTGGATTCGCTCCGTGCCGTCGAGCGTGCCCAGGGTCGCGATCGATCAGGCCCGCGTTTCGGGCCGCGAACGCTCGATCTGGACATCCTTTTGTTTGGTGACGCCTGCATCGACGAACCGGGCCTGCAGGTGCCCCATCCGCGGATGGCTGAACGCGCATTCGTACTGCTGCCGCTGGCCGAACTGGCGCCGGGCGCGGTGGTTCCGGGAACCGGTGGCGCAACGGTCGCGGCGCTGCTGGCGCGGGCCGATCCCAGCGGGTGCGTGCCCGTCGCTTCGTTTTCGTGAGGGCGTTCGCTGCGTCGCCGACGCGGGCATAATGCCGATCCACCGGAGAATCGTATGTACGTCGAAACCGCCACGCCGGCGCGGAAGCCGGTCACCGTCCCCGCACTTCAAGGGATGAAGGCGCGCGGCGAGAAGATCACCATGCTCACGTGTTACGACGCGAGCTTCGCGGCGCAGGTTGAGGCAGCCGGCGTCGATGTGGCGCTGGTCGGGGATTCGCTGGGCATGGTGGTGCAGGGCCGGCGGAGCACGCTGGGCGTCAGCGTGGATGACCTCGCCTACCACACTCGGATCGTGGCCGGGAGCCTTTCCAGCACGCTTCTGATCGCCGATCTGCCGTACATGAGCTTCCGCGACACGGCGCACGCGCGTGACGCTGCGCAGCGACTGGTCGGCGAGTGCGGGGCCGCCATGGTCAAGCTCGAGGGCGCAGGTTGGGTTTGCGAGATCATCAGCGATCTCGTGGCTCGCGAGGCGCCCGTTTGCGCGCATCTTGGCCTGATGCCCCAGGCCGTTCACCGGCTGGGCGGTTATCGCGTCCAGGGCCGCGAGCACGACGACGCAGAGCGTCTCCTGGCGGATGCCCTGGCCGTCCAGGCGGCGGGTGCCCAGCTGCTGGTGCTGGAAGCCGTTCCCACCGAACTGGCCGCGCGAGTCACCGCAGCGCTCGAGATTCCCGTCATTGGCATCGGCGCCGGAAACGCCTGCGACGGCCAGGTCCTCGTCCTGTACGACATGCTGGGGATCACGCCCGGCCGCCGGCCGCGCTTCAGCAAGGACTTCCTGGCGACGACCGGCAGCGTCCCCGCGGCACTGCGCGCTTACGTCGATGCGGTGCGCCAGGGCCGGTTTCCCGACGCCGAGCACGCTTACTGAGCCTTCTGGGGATCGCGTGACAACGAGGACGTGATGCAAACGGTTTCCGATCTGACGGGCCTGCGCAGCGTGTTGCGCGCGTGGCGCCGGAATGGCGAGCGGGTCGCCTACGTGCCGACCATGGGCAACCTGCACGCGGGGCACTTCGCGCTCGTGCGGCGTGCCCAGGAATGCGCGCCGCGCGTGGTCGTCAGCGTGTTCGTCAATCCCACGCAGTTCGGGCCAGGCGAAGACTTCGGCCGCTATCCGAGGACGCTTGAGCAGGACCAGGCGGGATTGGCCGCGCTGCAGTGCGACCTGCTGTTTGCCCCGACGGTCGATGTCATGTACCCGTACGGAACGAGCGGCACGCTGAGCGTCCACGTTCCCGAGATCACCGAGGTCCTGGAGGGGGCTTGTCGCCCGGGCCATTTTGATGGCGTGGCGACGGTCGTGGCGAAGTTGTTCTCCATGGTCCAGCCTGATTTTGCCGTTTTTGGCGAGAAGGACTGGCAGCAGCTGCAGTTGGTGCGACGCCTGGCGCGCGACCTGGCCCTGGCCCTCGAGGTGGTTGGCTTGCCGACCGTGCGTGAACCCGATGGCCTGGCGTTGAGTTCGCGCAACCAATTCCTGGATGAGAGCCAGCGCGCTCGCGCGTCACAACTCTATGCCACCTTGACGTGGATGCACATGACGGCGCGGGCAGGGCACAAGCCTGCCGCCATCGAGCGGGCTGCGGTGGCCCGACTCCAGCGATATGGATTTGCTCCGGACTATTGCGCAATTCGCGTGGCCGACTCGCTGCGGCCCGTCACCACGGAACCGCTGTCGCGACAAATCGCGCTGGTCGCGGCGCGTCTCGGCTCGACGCGGCTGATCGACAATTTACCGTTCGCCAGTGCATGAACGTGGCGACGGCCGCGCCCATTGCGCTGCAGCATGACGCGTTACAATAGCGTCGAGCCACGCAGGACTGCCCACCATGCAACTGACCTTGCTGAAAGCCAAGATTCACCGCGCGACGGTCACGCGGTCCGAGCAGCACTACGAGGGCTCGGTCGCCATTGACGGCCGCCTGCTTGATATCGCGGGCATCCACGAGAACGAGCAGATCCACGTGTGGAACGTCGACAATGGCGAGCGGTTCGTCACCTATGCGATTCGTGCCGAGGAAAACAGCGGAACGATTTCGGTGAACGGAGCGGCTGCGCTACGCGTGCAGCCCGGCCATCTCGTGATCATCGCAGCCTGGGCCCAGGTCGACGCCGCGGAAGCGGCCCACTTCCAGCCCACGCTGGTCTATGTCGACTCACACAATCACCTGACGCACACCAACTGCAGCATTCCCAAGCAGGCGGCCTGACGGCGGATGCCGTCAAGGCTCTCAGCCGCGCCCGCGGCTCAATCCCTGCCCGGGGGCCTTTCGCGCACGGGATGCTTGGCCAGCTTGCGCTGCAGCGTGCGGCGGTGCATCCCGAGCCTGCGCGCCGCCTCGGAAATGTTGCCCTCGGTTTCGCCGAGGATGCGCTGGATGTGTTCCCACTCCAGGCGCTTCAGGGGTGGAGGCGCGTCCGGTGTCGGCGTCCCGGAGGCGGGGTCGGCCGTGCTCGCGACCGAAAACGCACGCGCGATCTGGTCCGCGTCGACCGGCTTGGCAAGGTAATCATGCGCCCCGCGCTTGATTGCCTCGACGGCCGTGGCAATCGAGGCATAGCCGGTCAGCAGGAGGATGCGCATGGTTGGCGAGGCCTGGAGCAAATCCGGGATCAGCTTCAGCCCGCTGGCCTCGCCCAGCTTGAGGTCCAGCACGCAATAGCGGGGCTTGTGCTGGGCCGCCATCTGCAGTGCCGTGGCGGCATTGTTGGCCACCTGGCAGTTGAATCCCCGCGTGCTCATCGCGCGGTTCAGGACGGTCGTGAATGCGACATCGTCGTCGACGATGAGCAGGGATTGGGGCTGGCTATCGCTCATGGAGACTCCTTGGGCAAGCAATCATCGTGCGCCGGTACCCGCCGGCCCCGACGATCGGGTTCGATGGCTGGCAGCGGCAGGCGCAAGCGAAGCTCGGCGCCGCCACCCTGGACATTGCTTGCCTCCAGCAGGCCACCCAATCGTTCCGCGGTGGCTTCCGCAAGAGCCAGGCCGATGCCCAGGCCGTGATCCTTTTCACTGACGCCCAGCGTATCAGGCGTGAGGGTGCGCTGACCGGGAAACCCCGGGCCATGGTCGCGTACGGCGAACTCCAGGCAACGCTTGCCCCGCCTGGCGCCGAACCATACGTGCATGCTGCCCGTCTGGGCCGAGGCGTCCAGCGCATTGTTGAGGAGATTGAGCAGCGCATGCTGCAACCCCGCGGGAATCCGCACGGGCATCTCCGCA
>JAJYPJ010000099.1 GCA_021795435.1 Pseudomonadota bacterium | reverse complement strand
CGAAGTGTAGATGCGTCTGATCCCGATCGGCATCGCCGCCGGAACCATGATGGGCGACGAGGTCGACGCGGGCGTCGCAACGAGCGGCGCGAGACGGTTGCGTTGCGCTCGCCGGGGCCACTACCGGATGACAAGGGCGCGGCCGCATGACGCCGATCATGGTCGACATGGCGGCCGCGCCGGAAGCGGTGTGCCACGGTGTCGCGCCGGATGTTCGGGTTCGGCCGAGGCTTGCCATGGAATCCCGATCTCTGGCGGCTTGAGGGCGCGATGCCGGGCGCCCCCCCATTCGCCCCTCCGGACCCGGCGCGTACGCCACGCGCGTAGCGCCGCATTTGATTCAGCTGTCGAAACGCTTTCGCCGCAAATACGCCTTATTTACACCGAGGCTCGGGCCGTGTTGCCTCCTGGGCAGAGCGTTACCGTTGTGTGACGGCCGGGTGGTTTGCGCGGGAGGGGATGGTCGATCCGCGCGCGAGCACACCCGCCGCAACCGGCGCCGTTGGCGCCTCCGTCGGTTCACCACACCTACCCACAAGGGGCCCCATGATTACCCATCTGTCACGCAGCAAGCTGTCCGTTTGCATCGGTCTCGCGCTGTCGCTGGCGACTGGCGCGGTCTTTGCGCAAGCGGCCAGTACGGGCAACGCCGCGCCGGCGAAGAAGGTCGAGCGCCTGAAGACCATCATGGTCACCGGTTCGTTGATTCCGCAGATCGATGTCGAGACGCCTGCCCCCGTGCAGGTCATCACGTCAGAGCAAATCAAGCGGAGCGGTTTCACGTCCGTGTCGCAGGTCATCCGAGCCATCAGCGCCGACAACAGCGGCACGATTCCCAACGCGTTCTCGCTCGGTTTTGCGGCCGGGGCTTCGGGCGTCGCCCTGCGCGGCCTCAACGTGGGCTCGACCCTGGTGCTGATCGATGGCCAGCGCACCGCGCCCTACGCCCTGGACGACGATGGCCAGCGGTCGTTCACGGATCTCAATTCCATCCCGTTGAATGCGGTTGAACGCATCGAGGTCCTCAAGGCGAGTTCCTCGTCGATCTATGGTTCGGCTGCCATCGGCGGCGTGGTCAACATCATCATGCGTCGCACGTTCCATGGTGTGGAGGCGAGCGCCGAGGCGGGCACGTCGCAGCATGGCGGGGGCAGCATGACCCGCGGCAACTTCATGGCGGGCACCGGCAATCTCGAGCGGGACGGCCACAACGAGTACGTCGACGTCGAGTACCAGAACATAAATCCCATCTTCCTCCGCGACCGCGGATTCCCTTTCAACACGGCGAACCTGTCCTCCATTGGCGGCTTCAATGGGGTCGGTGGTCAGCCGTTCCTCAACTCGGGCTCGATCTACGGTTCCGTGGCACCCGCGACGCTGGGTCAGCCCGGAAACCTGCTCTCGGGTCAACAGATCCCCGGCACGCTGGTGCAGCCGTTGCGCCCGTGCGGCCCGGGTAGCCAGCAGGTGACGACGACGGGCGTCGGGACGTATTGCACGCAGAACTTCGCCGCCCAGTACGGCGCGGCGTCGCCGAAATTGACGCGTTACGCGATCGATGGGCGCGTGACATTCAAGATCAATGACGACACCACGGGATACCTCAACGCCAGCTACGTGCAGGTGCAGACGCAGTCGTACGCCGCCCCATCGCAGATCCAGCTCTCCACCCCGGTCAATTTCGGCGCGATCGCGCTCCCGCCGACCTTGCTCAATGGTCAGCCCAATCCCAACGATCCGTTTGCAGCGGCAGGCCAGTACGCCCTGCTGAACTACGCCTTTGGCGACTTGCCTGGCTTTGGCATCATCAACTACACGAACCACAACATGCGGCTCGTCGCCGACCTCCACGGCTATTTCGACAGTTGGCGATACAACGCTGCTGCCGTGATCAACCATACGTACCTGACCGAGAACAGCTACGGTTACCTCAATATCCCGACGCTGCTCAACGACATCCAGACCGGTGCCTACAGTTTCGTCGATCCGGCGTCCAACACGCCCGCCGTGCTGGCGGCCCTGGCGCCTCCGATCAGCAACACGGCCACGACGGACCTCCAGGAAGCATCGCTGACCGTTTCGCATCGCCTGTGGAAGTTGGAGGGCGGCCATAGCGCCTTGGCGCTGGGTGCCAGCATTCGCCATGAATCGCAGTACGAGCCGGCGCTCAACCCAGGCAACGAAGCCCTCGGCCTGGGCAACACGCAGATCATCGGCTCGCACAAGGTCGGATCCCTCTATGGGGAGTTCCAGGCACCGCTGCTGCGCTCGCTGGAAGCCGACGTCGCCGGACGCTTCAGTGACTATTCGGACTTTGGCACCAATTTCTCGCCGTCGGCCAGCCTAAAGTGGCAGCCCTTCAAGATGTTGGCCTTGCGTGGCACCTTTTCCAAGGGTTTCCGTTCCCCCAGTTTCGCGGAGAATGGATCCAGCCAGACGACGGGCTTCATCACCGAGCAGGTGCCGGCCAACTTCGCGGCTCTGCACAACAACGACGCATACACCCAGCCGTACTCGCTGGCGGTGCTGAGCACGGCCAATCCGAACATCAAGCCCGAGACCTCGACGAGCTACACGCTGGGGGCCGTACTGCAGCCGCTCCCGAACCTGAGCGCGACCATCGACTACTACCACATCAAGGTCAACAACATCATCACCGGCGGCAACGTGGGCGTGCCGCTCAATGCCTACTTCGCCGGCCAGCCGATCCCGCCCGGCTACACGATCCAGTATGACCTGCCGGATCCCAACGCGCCCTCGGCGCCGCTGCGCCCGATTCTGGTGGGGGCGCCCTACATCAATGCCAATTCCCTGCTGACCAAGGGCGTTGACCTGGATGTGCGTGGATCCTTCCACTTTGCCGACAACCTCGAGTGGATCAGCGAATTCACCGCCACGGACATGCTGACGTGGAAGAAGGACTTCGGCCAGGGCTACACCCAGATGGTCGGCACCCAAGGACCCTACATCCTCTCCTCCGGCGCCGGAACGCCAAAGTGGCGCGCCTCATGGTCGAACACGCTCACCGATGGCCGGTGGTCGGCGACGGCGTCGATCTATTACGTGAGCCATCTGTACATGAGCGTGCCGGATCTCACGGGAAACAATTCCTGCTTCTCGCAAGGTCCCAACGGCAACCTGCCCGCGAACTGCACGGTGCCCTCGTTCACCTACGTCGATCTCAATGGCAGCTACCACGTGACCAAGAACATCGACGTCTTCGGGGGGATCCAGAACCTCTTCGATCGCGGCCCCGGCTTTGATCCCATCGACTATGCAGGGGTGAACTACAACCCCACCTATCAGCAGCAGGGCATCGTCGGACGGTACTTCCAGTTGGGCGTCCGCGTGCGGATCTGACCGCACGTCACGGAGCGGTTTGCAGTGCGCGAAGGCGCCGGCCCAGAGCCGGCGCCTTCTTGTCGTTGCGTGCCCCGTCACGGTTGCATGCCCGATTCGGGATTCCGCGCCACTTGCGGAATTCGGCCTTGCGGTTATATGAAGCATGGGCCGCCCGGCGGCCGCGCGGAGTCCATGCATGGCCCAGGGCATTCTCAATACCGCTTCCCCGACGGTCTTGTGGCGTGATGCCGTCCAGGAGGGCGCACGCCGTGCCGGCGTTTGCCTGGACGAAGATCTCGAGTCCTATCTGGTGTTCGTGCTGATGAGTCATCTGGGGGACGTGGGCCTCGGCGCGCGCGCTTTGGCCCTGGACTATCTCGAGGCGCTGTTGGCACGCGGCCGGCAGCGCGAGCAGGCCCTGCGCGAAACCGGCGATCGTTGCCTGTTGATCGCGGGGCTTTTCCCCGAGCAGGCGCAGCGGCGCAACGTTTCGTTGACCTATTTCCTGGACCTGGGCGTCGCCGCCTATCGCGCCGAGGCTGACCATGTGAGAACCGCCCTGGGCGCGCTGTACTCGCAGCTGGCGGCGGCATTCACCGCGCTGGTGCGTGCACTGGTCGAACTGCGCAG
>JAJYPJ010000032.1 GCA_021795435.1 Pseudomonadota bacterium | reverse complement strand
TTGCGGCCCAGCTGCGAGACCTCGGCGACGCGCGTGCGCACGAGCGTTCCGCGGTCCGAAATCAGCATCAGTCCCTGCGCAGGGTCGACTTGCACCGCCGCCACGAGCGGACCGTTGCGCTCGGAGCACTGGATGGCGATGACGCCCTGCGTGCCCCGGCCCTTGCGCGGAAATTCCTCGAGTGCCGTGCGCTTGCCGTAGCCGCGGGTGGTGGCAGCCAGGACGTCGCCCTCTTCCGCGACGATGAGGCTGACCACCTGCTCACCGGTGGCCAGGCGCATGCCCCGGACGCCGGTCGCCGTGCGGCCCATCGGGCGTACCTCGTCCTCGTTGAAGCGCACGGCCTTGCCGTTGCTGGCGAAGAGCATGATGTCCCGGCGACCGTCGGTCAGCCGAACGTCGACCAGCGCATCGCCCTCGTCGAGGTTGATGGCGATCTTGCCGCGCTGGAGACGGTATTCGAATTCGGCCAGGGGCGTCTTCTTCACCGTGCCCCGGCGCGTCGCGAAGAACACGTACTGACCGCTGTCGAAGGCGTGCACGGGCAGCACGGCCTGCACGCGCTCTCCTTCCTCGAGGGGCAGCAGGTTGACGATCGGCTTGCCGCGCGCACCGGGACCGGCATCGGGAATGTGGTGCACGGTCAGCCAGAACACGCGGCCAGCACCCGTGAACACCAGCAACGTGTCATGGGTATTGACCACCCACAATTGCTCGATGAAGTCTTCTTCCTTCATCGCCGTCGCCGACCGCCCACGCCCGCCACGGCGCTGCTCGCGGTAGATCGCCACCGGTTGCCGCTTGATGTAGCCCGCATGCGACAGGGTCACCACCACGTCCTCGGGCGCGATCAGATCGAGCACGTCGAGGTCGTCCTGCGATGCCTGGATCACCGTGCGGCGCTCGTCGGCGAATTCCTCGCGGACCGCCTGCAGCTCGTCGCGGATCACTTCCAGCAATCGCTCCGGATCCTCGAGGATCCGGATCAGCCCGGTGATCGTCTCGAGGAGCGTCCGGTATTCGTCGGTCAGCTTGTCCTGCTCCAGGCCGGTCAGCCGGTTCAGGCGCATCTCCAGGATTTCCTTCGCCTGCGTCTCGGAGAGCTGGTAGCCGGCTTCGCCCAGGCCAATGTCCTCCGGGAGATCCTCCGGCCGCGATTGCGCGGCGCCTGCGGCGCCGAGCAGCGTGCGGACCAGGCCGGGCTCCCAGCGGCGGGCGAGCATCCGTTCGCGCGCCTCGCTGGGCGACGACGAGGTCTTGATCAACTCGATCATTGCGTCGATGTTCGCAAGCGCGACGGTGAGGCCTTCGAGGATGTGCGCGCGCGCACGGGCCTTGCGCAGGTCGAAGATGGTCCGGCGGACGACGACTTCGCGCCGGTGCCGGATGAAGGCCTCGAGCACCTGCTTCAGGTTCAGCAGGCGCGGCTGGCCGTCCAGCAGCGCCACCATGTTGATGCCGAAAACGGTCTGCAGCTGCGTCTGCTGGTACAGGTTGTTCAGCACGACATCCGCCATGGCATCGCGGCGGATCTCGATGACGATGCGCATGCCATCCTTGTCCGATTCGTCGCGCAGCTCGGAGATGCCCTCGATCCGCTTTTCCTTGACCAGTTCCGCGATCTTCTCGATCAAGCGGGCCTTGTTCACCTGGTAAGGCAATTCGGTGACGATGATCGTCTCGCGGCCATTGGCCTCGGTCTCGACTTCGGCGCGCGCGCGGACCAGGACTCGCCCGCGACCCGTCCGGTAGGCCTCGTGGATGCCGGCCGCGCCATTGATGATGCCGGCGGTCGGGAAGTCCGGCCCCGGGATATAGCGAAGCAGCGCGTCGATGCCCAGCGTCGGATCGTTGATCAATGCGACCGTGGCATCGATCACCTCGCCAAGGTTGTGCGGCGGAATGTTGGTCGCCATCCCGACCGCGATGCCTGCCGAGCCGTTGATCAGGAGGTTCGGCACGCGCGTCGGCAACACCAGCGGCTCGTGCTCGCTTTCATCGTAGTTGGGCCCGAAATCGACGGTCTCCTTGTCGATATCGACCATGAGTTCGTGGGCGAGGCGCGAGAGGCGCACTTCCGTGTAACGCATCGCCGCGGCGCTGTCGCCATCGACCGAACCGAAGTTGCCCTGTCCGTCGACCAGGAGGTAACGGAGCGAGAACGGCTGCGCCATGCGCACGATCGTGTCGTACACGGACGCGTCGCCATGAGGATGGTACTTACCGATCACATCACCCACGACGCGCGCCGACTTCTTGTACGGCTTGTTCCAGGCGTTGCCCAGTTCGTTCATCGCGAAGAGCACGCGCCGGTGGACCGGCTTGAGGCCATCACGAACGTCGGGGAGTGCGCGGCCCACGATCACGCTCATCGCGTAATCGAGGTAGCTCTGCCGCATTTCGTCTTCAATGTTGACGCGGATGACTTCTTTGGCGAGTTCGGCCATGCCGGGATAATCCCTGTTCAGGCCCGCGCCGGAGCGCGAGCAATATGTGACCCAATGCAGACCGCTCTGGCGACGCGATCGGCACGCAAATCGTGCGGCGCCAGCGCGCCCACCTTGCCTTGCCCTGCACGCCTGCGGTCGCGACGGGACCCCGGTTCAGCCGCCGCGGCCTCGCCGCCGACACCGACGTCGCACAGCCGGCCAATGATACCACACGGGCCTCGGCAGGGCGCCCACAAAAACGTGTTTTTTCAATACTTTAGCTTGCTTTCTTCGGCGCCCTCGCGGACGCCGCCGAAAACCCACCGCTGGGCGCTCGTGTAATTGACCGTGGCGGCGACCAGCGAACCCAGTGCCACGCCCAGGGACGGCCAGGCGCGGACCAGCGGCGACTCGAAAACGGCGAGCGCGTAGACGCCGTAATTGACCAGCGCCCCCCCGGTCATCGCTGCCATCCAGCGCGCCCATTCGATGTGCCAGCGGTGCAGGCCGCGGGACTCGGCGAAGGTGGTGTGCCGGTTCCAGACCCAGGTCACCGTCGCGGCGCACGTGAAGGAGATCAGTCGGCCGAGATACGGGTCCAGGTCCACGAACGAAACCAACGCCTGCACCACCCCGGCGTCGACCACGAAGCCAATCAGCCCACCGACGAAAAACAAACCAATCCTACGCATCGGCCGTCTCGGCAAAGCACCGCATGTTCGCCGCGTCGGGTCGGTGCAGCACGCCGCGCTCGGTGACCAGCACGTCCACGAGGCTGGCCGGCGTGACATCGAACACCGGATTCCATGCCTCGACGCCCTCGGCCGCGATGCGCCGTCCGGCGCATCCGAGCACCTCGGCGGGATCGCGCAATTCGATGGGAATGCCGGCACCGCTGGGCGTGGCCAGGTCGACGGTCGAGGACGGTGCCACCACCATCAGCCGCACGCCATGGTGCCGTGCCGCGATCGCCAGCGCGTAGGTGCCGATCTTGTTGGCGACATCGCCATTGGCGGCAATGCGGTCGGCACCCACGATCACCCAATGCACGGCCCCCGACGCCATCAGGGCAGCCGCGGCGGCATCCGCGATCAGGGTAGCGCCAATCCCGTCCTGCTGCAGTTCCCAGACGGTGAGGCGGGCACCTTGCAGCCACGGCCGCGTTTCCCCGGCATAGACCTGCGCAATCCGACCGGCCGCGACGCCTGCACGGATCACGCCCAGCGCCGTGCCGATCCCGGCGGTCGCGAGGGCGCCGGTGTTGCAGTGGGTCAGCACGCCCGATCCGGCTGCGATCAATTGGGCGCCAGCCATGGCCATCGCCCGGTTGGCGGCGAGGTCCTCGGCCTCGATGCTGCGGGCTTCCTCAAGCAAGCGATCTGCCTCGGCGCCCTCGCGGACCAACGCGGCCATGCGGTCCAGCGCCCACATCAGGTTGACTGCCGTGGGCCGCGATGCGCGCAACTGCGCCACGCCCGCATCGAACCGACCCTCACGCCGCGCCATCACGGCGCCGTAGGCCGCGGCAATGCCGATCGCCGGGGCTCCACGGACCACGAGGGCCCGGATCGAATCGGCGACGTCCGCCGCCGCAGCACAGCGCACCCAGCGCACCTCGTGCGGCAGCGCCCGCTGGTCGAGCAGGTGCAGCGCCCCGTCACTCCATCGCATGGGGCGCACGGCGTCGTGCGTCAGCGCATCGATTGCAGGCCCGGACATCCACGTCTTCCCTGGCGACGGCCCCATGCCGCGCCCGAGATTCAAGGATACGGCCTGCGGGCGCGGAGGGCGAGATGCCGATCCGCGAAACGTCGTGGCGCCGAGCTCGTCATCCCGGGCGCGCCGTCAGCCAGTCGTGCACGGCGCCGGGCACTTCCCGCTGCGCACGGCTGGAGACGTAGATCCCGATGTGCCCACCCTTGAAGCTGAGTTCGGTGTAATCCCGGGTGCCCACGGCATCGCGCAGCGGCCGCGATGCCGATGGCGGCACCAGGTGGTCCTGCTCGGCAAAGATGTTGAGGATCGGCATCCCGATCGACTTGAGGTCCACGCGCTCGCCGCCGATCTCGACCTCGCCCTTGATGAGCTTGTTGCCTTGGTAGAAATCCTTGATGAATTGCCGGAACGCCTCTCCCGCCTGGTCGGGTGAATCGAAGATCCACTTCTCCATGCGCAGGAAGTTCTCGATTTCCTTCGGGTCGTCGAGCACGTCCACCATGCCGACGTACTTCTGCTGGTTCAGGCGCACCGGCTTGAGCGTCAGATAGCACCAGTTCATGAGGTCCGCCGGCACGTTGCGCAGCGTGTCGACGAACAGGTCCACGTCGAGCTGCCGGGTCCAGTGCGACAGCATGTTGTCCCGGGTATGGAAGTCGACGGGCGTCACCATGGTGATGAGGTTGGCGAGCTTGTGGCCTCGGAGCGCCGCATAGCACAGCGAGAAGGCGCCCCCCTCGCAAATGCCCAGCAGGTTGATGCGATCCAGCCCGTGCCGCGTGCGAACTTGGTCCACGCAGCGGTCGAGGTACCCCAGGATGTAATCCTCGAGCGTGAGCCAGCGATCGGCCAGGTCGGGGTAACCCCATTCAATCAGGTAGACGTCTTCGCCGCGTTCAAGCAGGCGCGCCACCAGCGAGCGGTCCGGTTGCAGGTCGACCATCCAGGGCGTGTTGACGAGGGCGTACGTGACGAGGATGGGCCGCCGGCCGGCGGCCGAGCCACTCGTGAAGTGCCAGAGCTTGAGCTTGTCCTCCTCGTACACCAATTCCTTGGCCGAGGCGCCGAAATGGTAGTCGCCGACGCGCTGCAGGTTCTGCATGCCCGCCGCGAGCTTCCGGCGGAACGTGTCAATTTCGGCAAGGGCTTTTTGCGGATCGATTCGGAGCGGAGTGAACATGGTTGATCCCTTCCTCAGGTACGGCGCCGAGCGCCCGTGGACCGTGGCTTGCGCGCAGCGCGCGTTGCTGCCGCAGCGGGCGGCGGCGTGGGCCCGGCGGTCGTCGCGGTCGGCGCGGCGCCACCCCCGTCCAGCCGTTCCTTGAGCTCCCTCACCTCGCGTCGAAGGTCATGCAGGCGCTTGCCGAGCGTATCGACCTCGGTGCGCGTGGGCATGCCGAGTTCACGCGCGCTGCCCTCGACCTGGCGCTGGACGCCGGCCCGCACGCGCATCTGCGCGTTCACCAGCGCACCGTAGACTTCGCGCCATTCCGGCGACAAGGCCACCTCCTGGAAACCGTCCTCGGCCGCATCCACCCACAAGTCGTACAGGGCACGCAGCGACTCGACCTGCCGACCGGGCTCGGTGCGATCCGCGAGGCGGGCCTCGAAGCGCTCGGCGCCGCGGCGGCCCGCGCGCGCCAGCAACTGGTTGTAGCGGCGCATCTGCTCGCGATAATCGACCATGTCGCGGGCCAGTTGCTGGGCCCGCTCCTGGTGCTCGCGCGCCATGCCAAACGCGGGCATGCCGAGGAAAGCCTGCCCTGCCGACTGCATGGGCGTGAGGACCTGCGCAAACGCATCCATCCATGCCTGCGGCCCGCCGCCGGCCGATGTGCTGGCGTCGCCGAACGCCTGGGAGAATGGTTGCCCGGATCCGAAAATGCTGCCCAGGATGCTGCGCCACTGCTGCGTGGGATCGCCGGATCCGATCTGTGCATTCAACGATTCGAGCAGATCGAAATAGCTTTTCAGCGCCGTGAGCATCCGCTCCAACTGCGCCTCGCCCGCGGCGCTGGAGTGCCCCATGGACCCGGCGACGCCGGACTGCCAGTGCTCCCAGGCCTGCCGCATCAGTTGGGTGTAGGCCTCGGCTTCGGGAGGAAGTCCGCTGGTCATCGCGACGCTCCGGGTGGAAAGCCGTTATTTTGCACCGCACCACGCCGCGCGGCAAACGGAAACGCCCGGCAGGACCGGGCGTTTCGTCAACCACCGCGGCAGACAGGGGTTCAGCCCGCCGGGGTGTCCTCGCCAACGGCCTTCATGGACAGGCGGATGCGGCCCTGCTTGTCCACCTCGAGCACCTTGACCTTGACGATGTCGCCTTCCTTGAGCTTGTCGGACACCTTTTCGACACGCTCGTTGGAGATCTGCGAGACGTGCACGAGGCCATCCTTGCCGGGAAGGATCGTGACGAAGGCGCCGAAATCCATCAGCTTGGCGACCTTGCCCTCATAGACGTGGCCGGGCTCGACGTCGGAAACGATCATGTCGATGCGTTTCTTCGCCTCCTCGGCCGCGCTGCGGTTGACCGAGGCGATCACCACCGTGCCGTCGTCATTGATATCGATCGTGGTGCCGGTCTCCTCGGTGATCGACCGAATGACTGCACCACCCTTGCCGATGACCTCGCGGATCTTGTCCGGGTGGATCTTCATGGTCAGCAGCCGCGGCGCAAAATCGGACAGTTCGGCGCGCGGCGTGGTGATGGCCTTGGCCATTTCGCCAAGGATGTGCAGGCGGCCCCGCTTGGCTTGCGCCAAGGCCACGCGCATGATTTCCTCGGTGATGCCATCGATCTTGATGTCCATCTGCAGCGCGGAAATGCCGTCGGCGGACCCGGCCACCTTGAAGTCCATGTCGCCGAGATGATCCTCGTCGCCCAGGATGTCGGAGAGCACCACGAACCGGTCGCCTTCCTTGACGAGGCCCATCGCGATGCCGGCCACCGGCGCCTTGATCGGCACGCCGGCGTCCATCAGCGCCAGCGACGAGCCGCACACGGATGCCATGGATGAGGATCCGTTGGATTCCGTGATCTCGGAAACCACGCGGAGCACGTAGGGGAAGTCCTCCATGGCCGGCTTGACCGCGATCACGCCCCGCTTGGCCAGGCGGCCGTGGCCGATCTCGCGGCGCTTGGGCGCGCCGAAGCGGCCCGCTTCGCCGACGCTGAAGGGCGGGAAGTTGTAGTGGAACAGGAACGGGTCCTTCGACTCGCCTTCCGGGGCATCGATCATCTGCGAATCACGCGCCGTGCCCAGCGTCACGACCACGAGCGCCTGCGTCTCGCCGCGGGTGAACAGGGCCGAACCGTGCGTTCGCGGCAGCACGCCGACACGGACGCTGATCGCACGGACGTCGTCCAGCTGGCGCCCATCGATGCGGACCTTGGTGTCCAGCACGCTGTCCCGCAACGTGCGGTACTCGAGCTCGGCGAACTCCTTGGCCATCTCGGATGCGGGCCAGCCCTTGGCTTCGGCTTCGGCCTTGAGGGCATCCATCACGTCCGCCTTGATGGCGGAGAGGGCCTCGCGCCGCTGCAGTTTGTCGCGAACCGCGAACGCCTCGACCATGCGGCCACCGACGGCGGCCTTGATCGCCGCAACCATGGCGTCATTGCGGGCCGGCGGCTGCCAGTTCCAGGACGGCCGTGCGGCCTGGGCCGCCAGTTCGGCGATCGCGCGGATCGCCACCTGCATCTGCTGGTGGCCGAACATCACGGCACCCAGCATGACGTCCTCGGAAAGCAGCTTGGCTTCGGACTCGACCATCAGCACGGCATTGCTGGTCCCTGCCACGACCAGATCCAGGTCCGAGGACTTCAGTTCGGTGACGGTCGGGTTCAGCAGGTACTGGCCTCCGGCGTAGCCCACGCGCGCGGCGCCGATCGGTCCCTTGAAGGGAATGCCGGCGAGGCTCAGCGCCGCCGAGGCCCCGATCAGCGCAGGGATGTCGCCATCGACTTCCGGATTGAGCGAGAGGACCTGGGCGATGACCTGGACCTCGTTCTTGAATTCTTCCGGGAACAGCGGGCGCACGGGCCGATCGATCAGGCGCGACGTGAGCGTCTCCTTCTCGGTGGGCCGGCCTTCGCGCTTGAAGAACCCTCCCGGGATCCGCCCGGCGGAATAGAACTTCTCCTGGTAGTCGACGGTCAGCGGGAAGAAATCCTGCCCCTCACGCGCCTTGCTGGCGGCCACCGCGGTGACGAGCACCACGGTTCCGCCCATGCTCACCATCACCGCGCCCGAGGCCTGCCGGGCGATTTCGCCCGTCTCCAGCGTGACCTCGTGCTGCCCGTACTGGAATGACTTGGTTACTTTCGCCACGTTTTGGATCCTCGTAGTGTTCAACGGCGCAGGCCGAGACGCTGGATCAGATCCTGATAGCGCTGGGCATCCTTGTTCTTGAGATAACCCAGCAGCCGGCGGCGCTGGTTGACCATCTTCAGCAGGCCACGACGCGAGTGATGGTCCTGCTTGTGGTCCTGGAAGTGCGTCGACAGGTGCTCGATGCGAGCCGACAGCAGGGCCACCTGCACTTCCGGCGAGCCCGTGTCGGTGGGCGCGCGCCGGTAGTCGGCGATGATCTTGGCGGTTTGTTCGTTGGAAAGCGACATCGGTATTTCCTTGGGAAGGCGCGAGACTTGCGCCAAGTCACGCGCATGGAGCGCATGGCCTGGCGCAAGCCCCGCCGGGGTGGATGAAAGCATTTGATGGAGTTCGTTATTTTAGCTGCACGATAGCGGCTGCAACAAGCGCCGCGACGAATTCAGCAGGCACCCTCCAGGGCGTCGATGCGGAATCCGCGGAGGATGCGCCACCGGCCCGCTTCGACGATGGCCAGCGCCAGCGGTCGGCCTTCCGGGTCGCGCAGCAGGCTCGGCGCCGTGCCCCCTGCCGCTGGCGGCGCGGATACGGAGCGGCCCTGCACGATGGCCCGGCTCTCGGCCTCGTCGAGCGGCCATTGCGGCCAATGCGCAAGGGCGCGCTCGATCGGGATCAGCCGCTCGCGCAGCGTCGCTTCGATCGCCGCGGGCGCCATGGCAACCAGGGCGTCCAGGCCGAGCATCGGCAGATCCTGGAAAGGCTCCACCCACTGCCGCCGCAAGGCGCAGAGATGCGCGCCGCAGCCCAGCCGTTCGCCCAGGTCGCGCGCCAGGGAGCGGACGTAAAAGCCCGAACCGCACACAATTTCGAGGCTCAGCTGATCCGCACCCTGCGCCAGCCGCCGGAGCGCAAACACCTCGACTTCCCGCACCGGGGCCTCCACGGCCTCGCCACGGCGTACCCGCCGGTAGAGGGGCTGCCCCCCCTGCTTGAGGGCGGAATACACCGGCGCGCGCTGTGCGAATCGGCCGGTGAAATGCGCCAGCGCGGCGTCGAGCTCCGCGGCCTGGAACGCGGGGACGGGGCGTTCCTGTAGCAGCTCGCCCTCGGCGTCATCGGTGCTCGTCGTCTGGCCAAGCCGCAACTCCGCGCGATAGCTCTTTCGCGAGCTCAGGAGAATGCCGGCGATCTTGGTCGCTTCGCCAAAGCAAAGCGGGAGCATGCCGGTCGCCAGGGGATCGAGTGCGCCAGTGTGGCCGCCCTTGACGCCATTCAGCAGCCGGCGCACCCGCTGCAGTGCCTGGCTGGAACTGATGCCCAGGGGCTTGTCCAGCAACAGGACGCCATCGTGCGCGCGCCGGGGGACGCCGGCAGTCGGGGCACTGGGGCCAGGCAAGCGACCGCCGTCAGGATTCGCGCGGGGGCGAGCCGCGCAGCAACGCGTCGATGCGCTCGCCACGATCGACCGACTCGTCGTAGCGGAAACGCAGCATCGGCACGCGGCGCAGCCGCATGCGGCGCGCAAGCTGGGTCCGGAATTCAGCCGCCATCGCGTTCAGCGCCTTGACGGCGGCAGCGGCCTCCTCGGGCACCATGGCCACCACCCATGCCGTGGCGACATCCAGGTCACGCGTCACCTCCACGTCGGACACGCTGGCCGACGGCAACGCGTGGTCGCGAACCGCGGCGTGCACCAGCATGCCGAGCTCGCGGCGCAATTCCGCATTGATTCGGTCGGTGCGATGGAAGGTCGATGGCATGGTCGGTCCTGCTTGGCCTCGCCGTTACAGGCTGCGCTTGACTTCGATACGCTCGAAGCACTCGATCTGGTCGCCCGCTCGCACGTCGTTGTACTGCTTGACCGCGATGCCGCACTCCATGCCGTTGCGGACTTCGTCGACCACGTCCTTGAACCGGCGCAGCGACTCCAGTTCGCCCTGGAAGATCACGGTGTTGTCCCGCAGTACGCGAATCGGCTTGTGGCGCTTGACGCTGCCCTCGATGACCATGCAGCCGGCCACGGCGCCGTACTTCGAGTTACGGAACACTTCCCGGACCTGGGCCACGCCGATCACTTCCTCGCGCACTTCGGTGCCGAGGAGGCCGGATGCGGCCTGGGTCACCTGATCGATGACGTCGTAGATGATCGAGAAGTAGCGCAGGTCAAGGCCGTTGGTCTCGATGATCTTGCGCGCGGTGGCATCCGCGCGCACGTTGAAGCCGATGATCAGCGCCTTTGACGCAGCCGCCAGCGTCGCGTCGGACTCCGTGATGCCGCCGACGCCGGAGGCAATGACATTGACCTTGACCTGCTCGTTGCCGATCTTGCCCAACGCTTCGCGCAGAGCCTCGACTGATCCCTGGACGTCGGCCTTGACGACGATGTTGAGCGTCTGCTGCTGGCCATCGGACTGGCCCATCTGCGCCATGAGGTCCTCGAGGCGGTTGCTGGTTGCACGCACCAGCCTCGACTCGCGCCGCTTCTGCTCGCGCTGCTGCGCGACGTCCTTCGCCAGGCGCTCATCGGCGACGACCGCGAGGTCGTCACCGGCCTCCGGCACGCCGGAAAGGCCGAGCATCTGCACGGGAATCGACGGCCCGGCGCGCTCGACCTGGCGCCCGGCCTCGTCGAACAGGGCGCGAACGCGACCGTACTGGGTGCCGCAGACCACGAAATCGCCGCGCGCCAACGTACCGGACTGGACGAGAACCGTCGCGACCGGACCTCGGCCCTTGTCGAGACTGGACTCGATCACCACGCCACTGGCCCGGCCATCGGCCACCGCCTTCAGTTCCATCACTTCGGCCTGGACCGAGACGGCCTCCAGCAAGGCATCGACGCCATCGCCGGTCTTCGCCGAAACGGGGACAAACTGGGTATCGCCGCCCCATTCCTCCGGAACCACCTCATGCTGGACCAGCCCTTGCTTGACGTTGTCGGGGTTGGCGTCTTCCTTGTCCATCTTGTTGATCGCGACGATCAGGGGCACGCCGGCAGCCCGTGCGTGCTGCACCGCCTCGATGGTCTGCGGCATGACGCCGTCATCCGCGGCCACCACGAGCACCACGATGTCGGTCAGTCGGGCGCCTCGCGCGCGCATGGCCGTGAAGGCGGCATGGCCCGGGGTATCCAGGAAGGTGATGACGCCCTTTGGCGTCTTCACGTGGTAGGCACCGATGTGCTGCGTAATGCCGCCGGCCTCCCCGGCCGCGACCTTGGTCCGGCGGATGTAATCCAGCAACGAGGTCTTGCCGTGGTCGACGTGACCCATGATCGTCACCACGGGCGGCCGCGAGGCCTGGACGCCGCCCGATTCGGACTGCGCGACGAGCTTGGTCTCGGCATCGTTCTCGCTGGCGCGCACCGCCTTGTGTCCCAGCTCCTCGACCACCAGGACCGCCGTGTCATGATCGATTGCCTGGTTGATCGTCGCCATGACGCCCATCTTGAACAGGGCCTTCACGACATCGGCACCCTTGATGGCGAGCTTCTGTGCCAGGTCGGCCACCATGATGCTGTCGCCGACGGCCACCTCGCGCACCACCGGTGCGGTGGGCTTCGAGAATGCATGCTGCGCCGTCGCCGTGCGGGCGGCTTCCGGCTTGGCTTTGCCCGGTTTGCGGCGACCGGCCCGCCGGGCGCGCTCGGCTTCGGTCAGGTGCAGTTCGCCACCCGTGAATCGGCCGCTATCGACCTCGCCGGCAGGGGCCCGGTGCGAAACACGATCGGGGATGCGATGGCGGTGGGGGGCTTCCGAGGTCCGCGCGGGCTTCTCGGGCTTGGCCCGCTCGCGCGCCGGATGGGCCCGATTGGAGACCGTGGCCTCCTCGACCGACGGCGGCTCCACCACCGCGGGTTCGGTCGCGATCGCAGCCGCCGCAACCCGCGCAGCCTCGGCTTCGGCCTCGGCTTCCGCCTTGAGCCTTGCTTCCTCTTCCGCGCGCAGGCGCTCCTGTTCTTCCTCCCGGCGCACTTCCTGGTCGCGCAGCTGCGCCTCGAGCTGGTCGCGCTCCTCCTGCGATTCGCGCAACTTGCGCAAGGCGTCCTCGCGCTCGGTATCGCCAGCCGCTTCCTCGGCGATCGTGCTGCGCTTGACGTAGGTCCGCTTGGCGCGCACCTCGACCGCAACAGTCTTCGAGGTCGCGGCGCGTCCGGATCCGCTGGAGACCTTGATCTCGCTCACCTTGCGGCGGCTGAGCGTGACCTGGCTGGGCGCGACGACGGGGTCGGCGCCGGTGGACTTGCCGTGCGAGCGGCGCAGGAACCCGAGCAGCTTCATCTTCTCCGTACTGCTGACCGGCTGGTCAGGTCCGCTGAACTGCATGCCTGCCTCCGCCAGCTGCGCCAACAGCTTGTCGGCCGGGATGCCGGCCATGGCGGCCAGTTGTTTGATTGTGACTTCAGACATGTCGTTTCACTCCGCGGATTACAAGCCGGCGCCTTCGCGCGCGGTCCAGCATTTCACATGTCCGAGCTCAGCCGCCCTGTTCCAGCTTCTCGATCATCGGCGCGCGCGCCGCCATGATGAGCGCGCCGGCCCGTGCTTCGTCCATGCCGTCGATGTCCATCAAGTCGATGACCGCGAGATCGGCAAGATCGTCGACCGTATGGATGCCACGGCTGGCAAGCTGCTCCTGAAGTTCGCCATCCATCCCGTCCAGCGACTCCAGCCCCTGCGGTTCGTCGGTGCCTTCCTCGGCCACCAGGGCCTCGGTCAGCAGGGCGTCGCGGGCCCGGGCGCGCAGCTCTTCGACGATGTCCTCGTCGAAACCCTCCACGGCCAGCAATTCGGCCGTCGGCACGTAGGCAATTTCCTCGACGGTCGAGAAGCCTTCCTGAACGAGGATTTGCGCGATTTCGGCATCCACCTCGAGCTTGTCCATGAATAGCGTGCGCGCGGCCTCCTGCTCGGCCTCGCTCTTCGCCTGCACCTGCGCCGCGGTCATCACGTTCAACTGCCAACCCGTCAGCTTGCTGGCAAGCTTGACGTTCTGGCCACCGCGTCCGATGGCCTTGGACAGCTCGCCTTCCGGAACGGCGATGTCCATCGAATGCTTGTCTTCGTCGACGATGATCGACTCGACCTGCGCCGGGGCCATCGCATTGATGACGAACTGCGCCGGATTATCGTTCCAGAGCACGATGTCGACGCGCTCTCCATTGAGTTCGTTGGCGACGGCCTGCACGCGCGAGCCGCGCATGCCGATGCATGCCCCGATGGGGTCCGTCCGGTGGTCGTGCGCAAGCACGGCAATCTTGGCGCGGTCGCCGGGATCCCGCGCGCACGCCTTGATCTCCACGAGGCCCTGGCCAACTTCGGGAACCTCCAGCTTGAACAGCGCGATCATGAATTCCGGCGCCGTGCGGGAGATGAACAGCTGCGGTCCGCGGACCTCGGCACGCACCTCCTGCAAATAGCCCCGCAGGCGGTCGCCAACGCGCACCGTTTCCCTGGGTATGGCGCGCTCGCGCGGGATGAACGCTTCGACGTTGCCGCCGAGGTCGAGGTAGATGTTGCCGCGTTCGACCCGCTTGACCACGCCTGTCAGGAGTTCACCGACGCGGTCGCGGTAGGCATCCAGAACCAGTGCGCGCTCGGCTTCGCGGACGCGCTGCACGATGACCTGCTTGGCGGCCTGGGCCGCGATGCGACCGAACTCCGCGTTCTCGATCGACTCTTCGATGAACTCGCCGACCTGGATCTCCGGTTGGTCCTCGACGGCGTCCATCATCCGGATCATGCGCTCCGGCGACTCCATGACGACGTCGTCGGCCACGACTTCCCACCGGCGGAAGGTCTCATAGTCGCCGGTTTGCCGGTCGATCGCGACGCGGATGGCGACGTCCTGGTCCGGATAGCGCTTCTTGGCGGCCGATGCCAAGGCGGCTTCGAGCGCTTCGAAAATCGTGTCGCGGGCGACGCCCTTCTCGTTGGCGACGGCGTCGACGACCAGCATCAATTCTTTGTTGCTCATCTGCTTACTCCCGCGGGCGCGAGCCCATCCGGATACGACATGTTCATGATTGTTGGGTGGACTTCGAGGACCGCTTGCCTTTTGCCTTCGCCCGGCCCGCATGCTTCGCGGCCCTGCCCGGACCTGCGCCCGATTTGGGCTGCGGCGCATAGCCGAGCGCGGACCAGTCCGGCACCAAACGAGCTGCTTCGACATCGGCGATGTCGAATTCCGTGGCCGCGCCATCGGCATCGAGCGTGATGCGCGTGGACGCAATCGAAAGAACCCGTCCGCGAAAGCGTCGACGGCCCTGGATGGGCAGCTTCAGCGTCACGCGCACCTCGGCACCGAGATGACGGGCGAATTGCTCGGTCGTGAAAATCGGCCGATCGATCCCGGGCGAGGAGACTTCCAGCACGTAGGCGCCTGCGATCGGGTCCTCCCTGTCGAGGAACGTCGAAAGCGCGTGGCTGGCACGCTCGCAGTCATCCAGGTCCACCTCGCGTCCCGCGGCTTCAATGTAGACGCGCAGCGTGCCCCGATGGCCATCGCCGCCCCACTCGACCCCGAGACACTCGAGGCCGACGTCGGCCAGGACCGGGACAAAGCGGGCAGACAATTCGCTGGTATCCAAAACTCCATCCTGCAGAAACAAAAAAAGGGCGCAACCGCCCTCGTACACTGGCGCCTTGCGGCGCCCACCTGATGCAGCCAACAAAAAAGCCTCGCGAGGAGGCTTTCCTGTTCAGAAAGTCTGGTGGCGGGGGCTCAATTCGAGCTTGATCTGCCAAACCCAGTCCGCTGCCTCATCAGCTCGAAAGTGTAGCGCCGGCCGTGCCTTGCCGCAATGGCCGCAGGACGCGTTGGCCGGAGGCTCGACCGGACCACCGCACGTGTTGACCACGCGTGATCCGAGGCGGACGGGCGACCTGGAATAGGCTCGTCCCCTGGGCCCGCTTTCCCCATGGGCCCGATTCGGTCGAATGATTGGCCGGAACTCCGCCCGCCCCGGCGCGGATGCGCGTCGAGCCAAGGTCAACCGTTGGAACCGGCGCCCCGCCCGGAGAACCGGGATTCTCGTTGTTAAAAGAGGATCCCCATGCCAAAGCCGGTGTAGTGCGAAAAGCCGCCGAGGTTGCCTTGCATGCGGACGCCTTCCTCAAGATCGACCTCGACGTCGGGATTGATGAGGTATTGCACTCCGCCGTCGGCGTCCGACCCCCAGCCTTGGCCGTAACCCGTGTGCGACTGGCCGTAGGCCTCCGCGTAAAACTGCAGCTGGTTCGTCGACTGCCACGTAACCACGAAGTCCGGATTGATGCTGAGATAGCGCCTGCCGCCGGCAGCGGAAGGCTCGGTCTCGGAGGTGACCCCGAGCATCAGGGAAGCTCCGAACGGGCCATTGCTGCTATAGCTGATGATGCCGTTGGCCGCCATGCCCACGCCACGGCTTCCGAACTCGCGACTTCCAGAGGGCACGGTCGCCAGCGCTTCCGCTGTCCACTGCCAATGCGCGCTGTAGCCGAACTCGTGCTTGATCCCGACCGTGGTCGGCCCGAGCCCTTGCATGGTGAAAGCTGGCATGCCATGGATGGCACTGTATCGCTGGTACTGCTCGTTGGGAGGCAGCAAGACGAGTTCCGAATTACCGGGCAGGCCCCAGCGGAACTCGGCATTGGGGCCCGTATCGATGCTGCCGCCGGGCAATCCACTGATCTGTCCAAAGGTCAGGCCGGCCTCGAGCACCCCCATACCATCAGGCACGACGCAACTCGAATCACCGACGGTTGGCCGATCGAGCAATCCGAGTAGCGCGGATGGTCCCGAACATGGTTCTGGTATGGCCGACGCGTCGGCATGCACGTTGACGCTAGCCAGTGTGACGAGCACCGCCAACGTCCATGGAATGCGTTTCCTGATCAGCGATGCTTGCGGCACGCAAGCACACGGTTCGGGCCCGGGCCGGAGGCTTGGCTGATCGCGGTCGGTTCGCTCGGCAGCAGTCCATCGCATGGTTCACCTCTTGCGTGCGATTGCGAAGCCGGCGAACACACCGACCGACACATGCCAGCGTCGCGGACGGATCGCAGCGCAATAGGCACAGCCGGCCTTTCGACACAGGCACTCGCGACGAGTTCCTCGAGCCGCCTTACGAACTTGGCATGCGCGCCAAGTTAGGTGGCGGCCCTGAAACGACAAACGCCGACACAAAGTCGGCGTTTTGTCACTCGAAGTTGGTAGCGGGGGCAGGATTTGAACCTGCGACCTTCGGGTTATGAGCCCGACGAGCTGCCAGACTGCTCCACCCCGCACCAGAGCCGCCTAGTATAGATAAGTGTTCTTCGATGATGCAACAGCTTTCCTTGTTCCGAGCGGCCACTCAAGTAGTTGCGCACACATTCCTGCGCTCCAGACAGTCGATTTGCACATGCGCTCCCAAGTCTGCCTCGATGTGCGCCATGGACTTGGGGCCCACCGGGGGCCCACGGGGGGCCCACCGGGGCCTTTTGGAAATTCACATGCGACCGTCGGTGCACACGGGCCCGAACCGACTGACAACCGCTATGTTGAGACACATGCGCTCGCCCTAGTTGCCAATCAGCTCGATCAGCTCACACGGCGTGCAATCCAGATACCGGCATAGCGCCTCGACGTTGTCGGTCGTCGTGTTGTAGCCAGGCGTGTTCGCGATGCGATTGATCGTCGCACGCGCAATGCCAGTCTGCGCACTCACTTCGTTGAGTGTGATCCGCCTGCCTTCCTTGAAGGACTTGTCGTCGAGCAGCTGCTTCAGCCTGATCCGAATCATGGCTAATTGTACCAAGAAGGAGCAACGTTGATCGATGTTGATCAAAAGTGCTTGACTGTGATTATGTGATCATCTATAATCGTATATGCGTCCACTTGATCACATAGGAGACTCGTATATGGGCACGACTGCGACCACCTACCTGACGACACCCCCTGCGCGCGGCGCACGCCGAGGGTGAAGTAACGGTCATTCGTGGATGCGCCCTGGATGCCCGTGTGTTGATGCCAGTGCAGCAATGACCCACATGCGAGTCCACTAATGACCCATGGCCAAGGAGCTGCGTCTGGCATGGGATATGGATCTCGGTCCATTCCAGGTGGGTCACCGCATCGTCGGCGCGTGGCTCAAATCAGCGTCGGCGGCAACATACGATTGCCGTCCGCGGCACGGAAATGCCGCAGGAGGTTAGCTAGCGGAGCTGATCGCAAACTGTTGGCGCTCGC